>NZ_JCATIE010000005.1:0-358233 GCF_059693785.1 Sphingopyxis sp. CR5
AGCGGCCCGATCACTTCCCATTCTTCGTCTGTAACGCCAATCCGCTCGCCCAAGGCAGCCTCCAAAAGCCAGCCTTGAATCAAGGTCCGAGTCCACAGTCAAGCTTTGTCCACGAAGCCTAGTGCCGTGGCTGTCGCGCGGCGGTGCATTCGCCTTGCCGCTGATCCGTGGCGGTGGCGACCGCGGCGCGGCCTGGCATCACGCGGCGATTCGCGAAAAGCGCCAGAACAGCTATGATGACTTCGCCGCGGTTACCGAGGACCTGATCGCGAGCGGGCTGACCAGTCCCAAGCATATCGGGGTGTTCGGCAGCTCGAACGGCGGTCTGCTCGCGGCCGTGATGGGAACGCAGCGTCCCGACCTCTACGGCGCGATCGTCAGCGACGTGCCGCTGACCGACCTCGTGCGTATGCCGTTCATGGGCATGGGCGCGGCGTGGGTGAATGAATATGGCGACCCCAATGACCCCGCGATGCGGAAAGTCCTCGACAGCTACTCGCCCTATCAGAATGTCGTCGCCGGCAAGGTCTATCCCCCGTTCCTCGTTTCGGTTGCAACCTCCGACAATCGCGTCGGACCCGGCCACGCGCGCAAGCTCGCGGCGAAGCTCAAGGATGCCGGGGCAACGGTCTATTATCTCGAAGACCAGGAAGGCGGGCACGGGGTGAGCGACCCGCTGAGCCGGCCTGAAATGATGGCCGACCGCATGACATTTCTCTTCACGACGCTGAAGTGAACGGCCGCCGGGGAGGGCTTGTCCCGGTCTCTCTCCGGCGTAACCCGATAGGAATTCGCACGCGTCGGTGTATGGTCTCTGCCATGCGGAGTCGGGCCCATCATCTGCGTTTGCGGTTGCATTTGGCTTTCGCCGTTCTGTGCGGCGCGATGGTCGTTGGGCCGCAGGCAGCCCAGGGGCAGGAAACCGCAGCGGCGCGGTTCGATCAGCCTGCGATGCCGCTTGGTGCCGCGCTGCGAACGACCGCGCGAACGGCCGGCGTGCAACTGGCATTCGACGATCGCATGCTGGGGCGCCGGATTGCGCCGGCCCTGCGCGGGCGCTTCACGATCGAACAGGCACTTCGCAAATTGCTGAGCGACACGGGATTCATCGTGCGCCGGGGGCAGAGCGGTATCTTCATCGTGGTGGCAGCGCAGCCGGCGTCGCCCTCGCGAGCCTCTTTCGCAATCGTCGATGATACCGAGATCGTCGTGACCGCGCGCAAGCGCGAGGAACGCGCGATCGATGTGCCGATTGCGCTGACTGCCTTGAGCGGTCCCGCCATCGAGCGCCGCGGCGCGAACAGCGTGTCTGACATTCTCCAGGAAGCGCCCGGCGTTGGTGTCTACGACATCGGCAACGGTCTTCAGAAGATCACGATCCGCGGGATTTCGACGTCGCTCGGGGCGAACGAGAATGGCTATTATCTCGACGATCTGCCGTTCACCGGGGTGACTGTCCCGATCGCGCCCGACGTGCGGGCATGGGACCTCGACCGCGTCGAAATCCTGCGCGGCCCGCAAGGCACCTTGTTCGGTGAAGGATCGATGGGCGGCACCGTCCGCATCCTGACCAAGGGCGCCGATCTCGACAATTGGGAAGCGAAGGGCTCGGCCTTCGTCTCGCAGACCGAGGATGGCGGCACCAACCGCGGGATCAAGGGGGCGTTCAACGCGCCGATCGTGCCCGGCATTCTCGCCGTCCGCGTTGCCGGGACCGGCGAGCGTTTTCCCGGCTGGATCGACAATGCCGCGGCCGGCGAAACCGATCTCAACGATCAGACCTTCACCACCTTCCGCGCTAAGGCGCGCTTCGACCCCACCGAACGGCTGTCGATCACCGGCAGCTACTGGTTCTACAAGGGCAGCTTCCCCGGCGGCGGCTCGACCGCCAGCGACGAAGGCGAACAGTCGCGCTCGGTGACGCTGCAGAATACCACCCGCTATCGCCTCTATGGCGCGACCGCACGCTATGATCTTGGCGGTGCCGAGGCTTTCTACAGCTACTCGCGCAACCGGTTCGATCTTCCCCAATCGGGAAGACTGACCGTCGATGTTCCCGAAGAAGGAATAATGGAGGGCAACCTTATGGGCGGTGTCGCCGTCTCGGTCGAAGCCCATGAAGCGCGATTGAACTCGACCGGAGAAGGGCTCTTGCAATGGACATTCGGCGGCTACGCGCGCGACGCCGTGCGTAATGACGGGTTCGTGTTCGCGCCTCTCGACATCGACAATCGTGGTCATGTCGCCAGCAAGGCGCGCGCCTTGTTCGGCGAGATTGGCTACAGGATGGCGTTCGCACCGATCGATCTCGTCGGCGGCCTCCGCTACTATCACGAACGCCTCAGCGGTTTCGAAGTCGACGCTGGCGTTGTCACGCCCCAGCCGGGAGGCCGCTATCAAAGCTGGAACCCGCGGTTCTCGATCGCTTGGCATCCTGCCCCGCGGACGACGCTTTATGCGAGCGCCGCCAAGGGCTTTCGCGCCGGGCAGCTCCAGCCGAATACATCGCGCGCGCTTGCCGGCCCGCTCGGTATCGATCTGCCCGCCGCGCTCGCGCAGGATTCGATCTGGTCCTACGAGGTCGGCGGCAAGGCCGAACTGCTGGACCGCACGCTGACGGTCGAGGCTGCGCTCTTTTACAGCGACTGGAAGGATGTGACTGTCCGCATCCCGATCGGTGATTCGGGCTTCAACGGCCTCATCAATTCGAAAGGCACGACGACCAAGGGCGCCGAGTTAAGCTTCGTTTTCGCGCCGGTGTCTGGCCTGAGCCTCACCGCCGGCGGCTCCTATGTCGACGCGACCTATGCCGGAGCCGTGCCCGATACCGGCATCGTCGAAGGAGCTCTCGTCGATGATATCGCGAAGTTCACAGCGCATACTGCGATCGATTACCGGACCGAGCTCGCCGGTGACTTCGAAGGATTTGCACGCATCAGCTGGCAGCATTCCTCACCGCGCCGCTTTGTGGCCTTCCCGGGAAATCTTCCTGGCGACGCGATCGATCGCATCGACGCGCGGATTGGGGTCGATGTCGGCGGGCTCTTGATCGCCTTGTTCGCCGATAATCTTGGCGATGACCGGGGCGCTGCCAGCTACCGGAGCGTACTTCCGATCGAGACCGGCAGCGATGAATTCGCCCCGCGACTGCGTCCGCGCACAATCGGGATCGAGTTGAGCTTCCGTTATGGCGCAGACATGATCACGCGGCGGTAAGCACCAGCCTGTCGCGTTCGATCCGCACTTTGACGCCGCTGACGGCCGCGACGCCTTCGGCAAAGGCGGCCGTGTCGCCGGCATCGAACACACCCGTTACGCGCAGCGACGCGGGGACGCTTGGGTCGAGAACGAGGGGCTTCCTGGCGTAGCGGTTCACCCGTGCAATCGCGCCCGCGATCGGCTCGCTGCTGAAGTCGAGCTGGCCCGTCGTCCAGGCGGCGGCGCGTGCCGGCTCGATCGGGGCTATCTGCAGCGGACCCGAATTCGGAAGCACGAGTGCCTGTCCCGGTTGGAGCTTCTCGAAATGTTCGTTTCGCGCGGATCGCACGACGGTCACTTTGCCCTCGTAGAGGACGACGTCGACGGCGGTGCCGAGCTTCTCGACGCTGAAACTCGTTCCCGTTGCGACGACCGTTTCGGTGCCGGCGGTCACGGCAAAGGGGCGCAGGCTATCCTTGGCCACGTCGAATTTGGCGCGTCCGCGCACGACGATAAGATCGCGCCGGTCCTTCGAAAAGCGCTCCTCCACTTCGCTGTCGGCATCGAGCGTGAGCTTCGAGCCGTCTTCGAGGCTAATGATCTTGCGTTCGCCGAGTGCCGTGGAAAAATGTTCGACATCGCTGTCCTGGAGCGCGAGCATCGTTGCCGACCCCGCCGCAAGCAGCACCGAAGCGGCCAGCGCCTGCCAGAGACGTGGCAGGCGCCAGCTTTTCGCCGGAGCCGGGGCCCAGCGCTGCTCGTTGCGCGCGCGAAAATCATCGAGCGCCTGCGAACGCATCTGAAGCATCTGCGGCGACGACGCGAGCGCATCATTATGGTCCCACAGCGCGAGCTGGCGCCGCAGCGCCGCGGCATTGTCTTCGTCGGCGAGCCAATGATCGAGCGCCGCTTCGCGCGCCGCATCGAAATCCTCTTCGGCGAGCGCGAGGCACCACAGCGCCGCCTCGGTATCGCGGTCCGGTTCCATCTGATCTTCGGGGATAGTCATGATGTTTCCTGCATCGCGCGGCCCAGCGTCCCCATCGCCTTGGCCACCTGCTGTTTGACGGCGCTGACGGAAATACCAAAGGTTTGCGCAATCGCATCCTGTGACAAATTCTCAATTCGATAAAGTATGAAGATCGTCTGGGTCCGTTCGGGAAGTGTTTGCAATACGGCTAGCAGCGTTTCGATCTGGCTGCGCCCTTCGAGAATGCGCGCGGGGTGCAGCGGATCATGATCGCGCAGCTTGTCGGCAAGCAGCGACTGCGCGTGGAGGCTGCGGACTTTCGCGCGGCGGGCGCGATCGATCAGCAGATTCTGGGCGATCTGGAATATATATCCGTCGGCCGCCTCCGCCGTCCGGTCGCCGTTCAGCGCGCGTAAGAGCGTCTCCTGCGTCAAATCCTCGACGTCGTCCACGCGGCCGAGCCGCCGGCTGAAAAAGCTTCTGAGCGCCGGTCGCCAACGGCGATCGAAGTCCGTGCTTTCCCCATCAAGGCGTTGCCGATCGGTCAATATAGATTCCTGTCTTCCCTGCATAACGCATGACCGCACCCGAGGGACAGCAAACCGATGCGCCGCGGTCGCTATCCGCCCTTTCCGGGCAACTACGGCATCCCATCCTCAAGGCGCCCGCGTGCCGTCCGTCTGAGCAGGGATCGGCGGTGGATGAATGTCGGATTGTAGTTCGCATACGAAATATATATTACGTATACGCACTGATTCGGAAAGGTGGGGGCGTCAAAAATGCGTAGCGAGAATGGCCCGTCGGCGCGGCGCCCGAGATTTGTCTACCTGATGAACGTGGCTCAGCGGCGCGTTCAGGCGGCCATTCAAGACGACACCGAGGGAAAGACGGCGGCGCGCGCGGGGCTGTTGATGGCGCTGCGGTCCGACGGCTCGCCTATGGCGATGAAGGAACTGGGGACCCGTCTCGACCTCGGGGCCTCGTCGCTCTCCGGGCTGCTCGACCGCATGGCGCGCGACGGGCTCGTCGAGCGGCATCCGGACCCTGCGGACAAACGCGCGTGGAATATCGGCCTGACCGAGGCCGGCAAGGCGCGGCGCGCGGAGGCCGCCCGTTCGGCACGCCTTCTGAATGACCGTCTTTGCGAAGGCTTCGACGAGGCCGAACTCGCCGTCGTCGCACGGTGGCTCGAAGCCGCCGCCCTGAAATTTCCCAAGGAGACCTGAAATGACCGACCATATTCTCGTGAGCAAGACCGACGGCATCTTGACGCTGGTCATGAACCGCGCCGACAAGAAGAACGCGCTGACCAATGACATGTACGGAGTTCTCGCCGATCAGATCGAGGCAGCGGGCGCCGACAAGACGGTGCGTGTCGTGGTGATCCGCGGTGCAGGCGATATGTTCACCGCTGGCAATGACGTGACCGAATTTGCGGCTGCCCGGCCCGACGACGGTCCGCGCCATGTCAGCCGCTTCATCCGCGCAATCGCCGAAATCGACAAGCCGCTCCTCGCCGCGGTGCAAGGCCGCGCGGTCGGTGTCGGGACGACGATGCTGCTCCACTGCGACTATGTGCTGCTCGCCGATGACGCGAAACTTACCACGCCGTTCGTCAATCTTGGACTTGTGCCCGAGGCCGCGTCGAGCCGGCTGCTCCCCGCAAGAATCGGCCACCTCCGTGCCTTCGCCATGCTGGCGCTGGGCGAAACCATCGTGGCGCACGAGGCCGTGACATGGGGACTCGCCAACGCCGTTGTCCCGGCAGCCGAACTCGCCTCTGCAATCGCTGCGGTCGCCGCGCGAATCGCCGGGCAGCCACTTGGCGCGGTGCGGGCCACCAAGCGGCTGATGCGCGACAGCGCCGCCGTCACCGCTCACATGGGCGTCGAAGGCGAGGAATTCATGCAGCGCCTTCAAAGCCCCGAGGCTCGGGAAGCTTTCCTGGCATTCGCGGAGCGCCGGGCTCCCGATTTTGCGCAATTCACCTAATTCGGTCGCCGATGAGCGCGACAATTACAATGGCCGTTTTCAACTGTCTTTCATCCAGAAGCGGACGGGCAGTAAGCGGCCAATCCGAGCGTGACCCCTCCCACAGCAAAAAACGATGCAAATCATGCTCGATCAACTACCGCTTGCGCTATTGTGTTTTATTCGCATTAGCCTTAATGGCCGAGCCGCGTCGAACCTAGTCGCGAACTGACCATCAGGGGGAAATATGATCCGTCGTCATTTGATCGGGGCTTTTGCAACGGGCACGGCTTTGACTGCCGCACCGGCTCTGGCATTTGCTGACAGCGCGGAAGCGACTGGCGACATCGTCGTGACGGGCCAGTATCTGGCCGACGATCTTTCGCTTCCCCAGCAAACACTCCCCATCCTCGATACGCCGCAGACCGTCGTCGTGATCGAAGATGACCTGATGGCGGAACAGGGACGGCGGACGCTGCGCGATGCGATGCGCAACATCACCGGCATCAGCTTCCAGGCCGGCGAAGGCAATCCGCCCGGTGGCTCTGACGCCTTTAACGTGCGCGGATTTTCGGCACGCGACGACATTTTCGTCGATGGCATCCGCGATCCCGGCAATTATTTCCGCGACCCGTTCTACGCCGAGCGTATCGAAGTCACCAAAGGCCCGGCGTCAGCTTTCGCCGGGCGTGGAAATGTCGGCGGCACCGTCAATATCGTCACGCGCCAGCCGACGTTGACCAACAGCATTGGCGGAGAGATCGGCGTCGGAACCGACGATTTCTACCGCGGCACGGTCGACGTCAACCAGGTGATCGACGAAGCCAATGGCGTCGCGGTGCGTTTGACCGCAATGGGACACAGCGCCGACGAACCCGGGCGCGATCATGTTTTCAACCGCCGCTGGGCCGTTGCGCCGTCGATCGGCTTCGGCATTGGCGGCGACACCAGCTTCATCGTCAATTATCTGCATCTGGAGCAGGATGACCGGCCCGATGCGGGGCTGCCGAACGCCCGCAATTTCAGCCTCGGCGGATCGGGCTTCGAAGGCCAGACGGCGCCGGTCCGGCGCAGCAATTTCTACGGCTATTCGAGCGATTATCGCAATGTCGAAACCGATACGGTCACGGGCCGGCTGGAGCATAGTTTTGGCAATGGCGTGACGCTGCGCAATGTCACCCGGTTCGCACGCGTCCACAACGATCAGCTGATTTCCTCGCCGCGCTTTGTCGGCGCGGTGACCACGCTGGGGCCGACGACGCAGGCGGTCGGCAACCGCAAGCCGCGCACGCAGACCGATAAATTGTTCGTCAATCAGACCAGCCTCACGGCCGAGTTCGACACGGGCGGCCTGAAACACACCTTGGTCGTCGGCGGCGAATATGTCGATGAATCGAACCACAACCGTCGGCGTCTCGACGCCAATGGTCCGGCGACGAACCTGTTCGATCCCGTGCTGCAAGCGGCGCCCGACATCGCTTATAACGGCACCCGCGCCCGGACGGATGTCGAGACCAAATCGCTGTATCTGTTCGACACGATCGAGATCGGCGAGCAATGGCGGATCGTCGGCGGTTTGCGCCACGACTGGGTCAAAACGCGCGCGCGCGGTTTCGACGACAATGGCATCGCGCCGGGTTTCGTCATCGATTTTGCACGCAAGGACAGCGAGTGGAGCGGCAATGCCGCGCTGGTGTTCAAGCCGGCTCCGAACGCCAGCCTGTATGTCGCTTACGGAACAGCCTTCGAACCCGGCAGCGGCGCCGAGGTGGTGCAACTGGCGGGAGGCAACAACAATGCGCCCGTTACCGCCGCCAATTTCTTTGTCGATCCCGAAACCAGCCAAGCGTGGGAAGCGGGCGCCAAGTTCGACCTGATGGACGGTGGACTTCAACTGTCGGGCTCGCTGTTCCAGATCACGCGCGACAATGCCCGCACCCCCGGCGTCAACCCCGGCGACCCGCCTGTGGTACTCGACGGCGAACAGCGCGTGCGCGGCTTTGAACTTCAGGCGATCGGCCGAGTGACCGCACGCTGGAACCTGTTCGCGGGCTATTCCTATCTCGATGGCGAAGTGACCCAATCGAACCGGGCGTTCGAAGTCGGCCAGCGCCTCGATGGCACGCCCAAGCATTCGGCGACGATCTGGACAAGCTTTGCGGTTAGCGACGCGCTGACCGTCGGCGGCGGATTGCAGCATGTGTCGAAACGGACCAGCAATATTCGCCAGTCCGCGACCGCCGACTTTGTGATCGTGACGCCGTCCTACACGGTGTTCGACGCCTTTGCCGAATATCGGTTCAGCGATCGCATCGGCGCGCGGGTCAATGTCTATAACATGGGCGACAAGGATTATTTCTATTCGGTCGCCAGCGGCCAGTCGATTCCGGCGGCGGCGCGCTCGGCGACGCTGACCTTGACCTTCGACTTCTGATCCCGGAAGGCTCGGTCGCGATGATGATCGAGATCGAGCAGCTTCTGGACGCCGCGGCTGTGCGCCGGATGCGCGAACGCCTTGCCGTCGCCCCGTGGGCCGATGGCAAGGTGACCGCGGGCTATCAGTCGTCGCTCGCCAAGAACAACGAGCAGCTTCCCGAAGGCTGCACCGAAGCAAGCGAACTTGGTACGGAAATTGCGGCCGCGCTTTCGCAAAGCCTGCTATTCCAGTCCTTCGCCTTGCCGCGCGCAGTGTTTCCGCCGCTTTTCAATCGTTACCGCGCGGGACACGGCTTTGGATCGCATGTCGATAACGCCTGGCGTCCGTTGCCGGGTGGCGGGCGGCTGCGAACCGATATTTCGGCGACCTTGTTCCTCAGCGACCCGGACGAATATCAGGGCGGCGAGCTGGTGGTCGAGGACGGGCATGACGGCAAGCGCGTCAAATTGCCCGCCGGTCATCTCTTCCTCTATCCCGCCACGACGTTGCACAGCGTGACGCCGGTGACCGCCGGGGCGCGGGTAGCCTCGTTCTTCTGGATCGAAAGCCTTGTCGCCAGCGCGGCGCACCGGGCGACGCTGTTCGACCTCGATTTGGCAATCCAGTCGCTGCGCCCGCGTGTGGGCGATAATGATGCCGCGCTGATTGCCCTGACCGGATGTTATCACAATATGCTGCGCGAATGGTCGCACGGCTGACCAGTCAATATTTGAGAATCGCTCGCAATAGTGCTAGCAGCGAACAGAATCCGACACATAAGGAGGTAATTGTGCAAAAGAGGCTGGTGACGACGCTGGTGGCCGTGACGATGCTTGGCGCCTGTTCGGGCGGCGAGAAGTCCGCAGATACGCAAGAGGTCAACCTCTACACCGCGCGCCACTATGACAGCGATCAGGCGCTCTATGACCGGTTTACCAAGGAAACCGGAATCAAGATCAACCGCATCGAAGGCAAAGCCGACGAGCTGGTCGCGCGGATGAAGAGCGAGGGCGCGAACAGCCCCGCCGACCTGTTCATCACCGCAGATGCGGGGGCACTGTGGCGCGCGCAGCAGGCGGGGCTGTTCCAACCGACGGTTTCGGAAACGCTGACGGCGCGCATTCCCGCGAACCTGCGCGAACCGGGCGGCAACTGGTATGGCTTCATGCGCCGCGCGCGCGTCGTCGCCTATGATGCGGCCAAGGTGAAGCCCGAAGAGATCGACGATTATGCCAAGCTCACCGGACCGCGCTTCAAAGGCAAAATCTGCGTCCGGTCGTCGGACAGCGTCTATAATCTCTCGCTCGTCGGCGCGCTGATCGAGGCATGGGGGCCCGAACAGGCGGGCGAATGGGTCAAGGGCATCGTCGCCAACATGGCGCGCCCGCCCGAAGGCGGCGACCGCGACCAGATCCGCGCCGTCGCAGCGGGGGTGTGCGAAGTCGCGATCACCAACAGCTATTACTATATCCGCCTGGCGACCGGCGACGATGCTCAGGACCGCGCGGTGACCGACAACGTCAAGCTCGGTTTCCCCAGCCTGGACGGCAAGGGCGCGCATGTGAATATCTCGGGCGGCGGCGTTGCGAAAAACGCGCCTAACCAGGCCAATGCGGTCAAGCTGCTCGAGTTTTTCGCCTCGGCGGATTCGCAAAAGCATATTTCGGCGAACAATAACGAATATCCTGCCTCGCCCGACGTCCCGGCTCCGCCGCCCGTCGATGCCTATGCGAACTTCACCGCAAATCCCATGAGTGTCGCCGCCTTTGCGGCGCGGCAACCGGCGGCGCAGTCGTTGATGAGCGCGGCGGGCTGGCGCTGACGAGCGCCGCCACCCTTTGTCGCTCTGTCCCGTCACCGCTCGCCAGTCTCGCCGCGCTGGCGGGGCTGGCGGTGGCGTTGCCGCTGATTGGCGTCCTGCTCGCCGCGTTCGGGACCGATACTGCCGACATCGCGGGCCGCGACATCGTGCGCTATGCGCTGACGTCGGCCTGGCTGGCGCTGCTCGTTGGCTGCCTTACGGCGTTGGCGGGGACGATCGCCGCGTGGCTGGTGGTGATGCACCGTTTTCCCGGGCGCGGCCTGTTCGCTTGGGCGCTGGCCGTGCCGCTCGCGACCCCCGCCTTTGCGCTGGCCTATGGCTATGCCGACCTGTTCGATGTCGCGGGATCGCTGCGCATCTGGCTCCGCGACACGACCGGACATGATCTGCCGTTCGAGATGCGCAGCATCGGCGGGGCGGCTTTCATCCTGTCGGCGGCCTTCTATCCCTATGTCTATCTGGCGATGCGCGCCGCTTTCCTCAACCAGTCGGTGAATGTGCTGGAGGCGGCGCGGATGCTCGGTTGCGTTGGCGGGCGTGCGCTGTGGCGCGTCGCGCTACCGATGGCGCGGCCGGCGCTTGCTGCGGGGGTGGCGCTCGCGGTGATGGAAACCCTCGCCGATTATGGCGCGGTCCAGTTTCTCAGCGTCCAGACGCTGACCACCGGCGTCGTCCGAGCCTGGTCGGTTTACGGTTCGACGGTCAGCGCGGCGCGGTTCGCGCTGCCTTTGCTCGCCGCCGCCGCGCTGCTGCTGTGGATCGAGCGCGCCAGTCGTAGGGGCGCAACGCACGAAACGGGCAGGGCGCGCTGGCGGACGATCGATGTGCAGCCGCTCACCGGGGTACGGCGCTGGCTCGCCTTCGGCTTCTGCCTGTCGCTGCTGACGGCGGGGTTGCTGCTCCCGGTCGGCTGGCTGATCTGGAATCTCGCGCAGACGACGCCCGATTGGGTGCGGCTCGTCGCGGCCACGCGCAACAGCCTGTTCTTGGGAATCGCCGGAGCCTTCGTCACCGTCGCGCTCGCGACGATGCTGGCGCTCGGTACGCGGCGCCTGCCGATCGCGGCGCGGATCGCCAGCCTCGGCTATGCAACCCCCGGCGCGGTGATGGCGATCGGCCTGCTCGCGCCTGCAGGGCTGATCTGGAACCTTGCGCCGGGGTCGGGAACGGCGGTCGCGATCGTGCTGCTGGTCCTTGCTTATGCGGCGCGGCTTATGGCGGCGGCGCTTGAGCCGATCGACGCGGGGCTGGCGCGCGTCACCCCGTCGATGCGCCACGCGGCGCGCACGCTGGGACGCGGCGAGACCGGCGCGGCGTTCGCCGTCGACTTGCCGGTCGCGCGCGGCGCGCTGCTGACCGCGCTGCTGATCATCTTCATCGATGTGCTGAAAGAACTGCCGGCAACACTGATCCTGCGCCCGTTCAATTTCGACACGCTTGCGGTGCTCGCGAACAATTATGCGCTCGACGAACGGCTGGGTCAGGCGGGGCTGCCGTCGCTGCTGATCGTCGCGCTGTCGCTGCCCGCGGTGATCTGGCTGACACGCCGCATTGCAACCGCGCGTCCCGGCGACTAGGCACTTTGTCGTGACCGATGATCCCGTTCTCGAGCTGCGCGATGTCGTGCGCGCCTATCCGGGCCGCACCGCAGTCGATGGCGCGTCCTTCGCCTTGCCCTCCGGCGGGATAACCTGCTTGCTCGGGGCTTCTGGCTGCGGCAAAAGCACTTTGCTGCGGCTGATCGCGGGGCTGGAGTCTGTCGATGTCGGCGATATCCGGATCCGCGGGCGGACCGTCTCCAAACCGGGAAAGACGGCGGCGCCCGAACATCGCGGCGTCGGGCTGGTGTTTCAGGACAATGCGCTGTTCCCGCATCTCGACGTCAGCGCCAATGTCGGCTTCGGCCTCACCGGCATGGCCTCCGACGCCCGCCGCGCAAGCGTCGCGGCGCTCCTCGACCGCTTCCACATCTCGTATCTCGCCGCCGCCTGGCCGCATATGCTGTCGGGCGGCGAGCAGCAGCGCGTGGCGATCGCGCGCGCGCTGGCACGCGAACCGTCGCTGCTGCTGCTCGACGAGCCCTTTTCGGGTTTGGACGGTCATCTGCGCGGGGCGGTGCGCGATGCGCTCCTCGCCGATCTCCGTGCGGCGGGCACGACAGTTCTCATCGTCACCCATGATCCCGAAGAGGCGATGATGATCGCCGACAATTTGATCCTGATGGCCGAGGGACATATTCTCCAGACGGGACGACCGGAGGATTGTTACCATCGACCCGCGTCGATCGCGGCGGCGCGCTTGCTGGGCGATTTGGTCGTGATCGACGCCATCGTTGCAAACGGAATGGCCGACACGGCGCTGGGCGCTGTAAATGCCGATGGTATTACCGATGGTGCCGCTCAGCTGGCCGTCCGGCCCGACGCGATTGTGCCAAGTTCAACGGGCGTTGCCGCGACCGTATCGGGCGCACGTTTCGCGGGACGTTTCTACCTGGTCGACGCCCTTGCGTCTGATCAGCAAGTCACCTTTCAACTGCGGGAGAAACCTCCGGCAACAGGGGAGGCCGTGACGCTCGCCCTCCGCTCAATTTGTAGCCCATTGGTTGTGGGGTGTCGCGAGTGAACGATCGTGCTCTGGCGACGTTACATAGTGACCACCGTGCCTGCCCGGTTTTTCCGTTTGACCAAGACAAGCTCCCCGCCATGTGTCCGACTTGAGCGTTCTTCCTTCGGTCATTTTGGCCACAGGAGAACGATTATGGGTAGGTCACAATTCGATTATTCGTCGCCTCGTCCGGCGTGGAATGCCGGTAGAAAGGTCGGCGCCAAGCGCCCGCTGAAGCCACGGCAGATTTGGGCAATTCGCTTTCATCTGGATCGGGAGCACCGGCTTCGAGACCGGGCGCTTTTCGACCTCGCAATCGATAGCAAGCTACGAGGCTGCGATCTGGTGAAGATCAAGATCGGCGATCTTGTCACTGGTGCCGAGATGCGAACTCGGGCGATAGTTATTCAGCAAAAGACGGGTCGGCCGGTTCAATTTGAAATCACGTCGGATGCTCGCCGAAGTCTCCTCGATTGGCTCGAGCGGCGCGGCGGATCGATCGAGGATTATGCTTTCCCCAGCCGCATCGACCACGCTGCTCATATGAGCACGCGGCAATATGCGCGCCTTGTCGATGAATGGGTGACGGCGGTTGGCCTTCGAAGCGAGGACTACGGAACACATTCGCTACGCAGAACAAAGGCATCAATTATTTACAAGGCGACTGGCAATTTGCGCGCGGTGCAAATTCTGCTTGGCCACACCAAAATTGAAAACACGGTCCGATACCTTGGCGTCGATGTTGAAGATGCACTGACATTGGCGGAAGGCATCGAGGTCTAACCGCAAAATCTCGATATCCTGGAGAGCGAACGCTCTGAACTGTGTTGGAACGTCCGCTCTCTTTGTTGGTCGGCCAAAAGCTGCCTGACCGCAATCGGCCAAAGACTGCCGCTGCGGCGCTCCCGGTCTTGTCACAAGCTAACTGAGAGGCATGGTCTCGGAGCAAGGAAGATAAGCATTATCGCATCGTGTCATCGCTGGCCCTGCGGGGATCGGCGCCGTATGGCCACACCGTCCAACGAGTACCGCGATTATCGTGGCCTCAATATTGACGATCGAGGCTTCGCTGCCCCCATCTACGCCTACCTCTTCGCAAACGAGAGGGGCAAGGAATTCGGCGTCATCTGGTCGCGGCAGTGTCCCGAAAGCGTTGTGACTATTAGTTTCAACCCGCCCGGTCTCCGGGCGAGGCTTCATCGTTTGACGTGCCCCTCGCTGGAATCTCGGAAGCAACGGCCGTTTTGGGATAGTTCTCGTATCAACCGGATGCCGATGGAATCATCCCGATCTTCCGGGGAGTAGCGCATACGCTCTGCGACGCGCTGTTGCCGTGGTATGGTTCCCCACGATCCTCCCCTTACCATTCGCATTGTACAATCCCCGAAGGGGAACCGACCGTCCTCCAACGGGGAGCTGTAGCCGTCTGTTGAGCAGCTGCTGGTCCATTCCCCCACATTGCCCGTCATGTCGAAAAGCCCAAAAGCATTGGGCCGATATTGGCCAACGGGCGAGGTGTTGAGCGCGCCATCGTTACAACCGATATGCTCGATTTGGGGATATTTTCTGAATGCGATCAGGTCGGTTCCATTCATGTAGTCGCACGCATTCTCCATGTCGCGTCCCCAGTAAAATGCGGTCTGCGTGCCAGCGCGTGCGGCATATTCCCACTCCACCTCGGAGGGTAACCTATATCGCTTGCCGGTTTGTTCGCTGAGCCACCGTGCATATGCGGTCGCATCCAGCCAGCTGACGCAAACGACCGGATGGTCATGGGATTGAATATAGCCCGGATTCTTGAAATTGGTGTCTGCGTCTGGAACCCAATCGAACGGGCGTCGGCGGTCCGTAATACAATTTCCGCCAGCCGTTCGGTTCGTAGCCGCCACAAAGCGGGAATATTGTGCGACTGTGATTTCGAAACGGGACATCGCGAATTCGTAATCTATCGCAATCTCCTGAACCGGCCCCTCGTCTGACGCTCGACCGGCCTCGTCTGGTGGAGAACCTATCAGGAAACGGCCCGGCGGAATGACCACCATCTCCGGGCAATCGTCGCAGTCACGAAACAATGCGGGTTGAGCGCTGTTCAAAGGTTGTGCCGATGCTGGCGAAAATACCTTCGGCCCCAGAGCCGTAATCAAGATCGCCACAAACAAAGTGTTTGCAATTGTCAGGGAACGCTCCTGGCAGAATTCCAAGGCGTCGCGAAAGAAGTGTCTCATGGCTTGTTCCATCGGTTCACAATATCGCTGAATTTGTCTCGCTCCCCCGCTGCCCAAGGATCGCCTAAAAGCCTCCAACCCACCCTCGGAAGATAACCCATGGTAGAACCGAGTTTAGCGGCAAATAGCGTCATCCTCTCAGTGAACCGCGCGGCCGTTAGGTCGCCACCGTCAATGAACCTCCAAGGGGAGGCTTCGAACAGCTTGAGTACCACCTTTTTGGCGTCTTCGTCGTCACCTGTATAAATGACATCGAGCGGCCCGCCTTCGAATTCCGGGGCGTCAAACGCTTCCCAAAATGGCCATTTGAACGTGGAGACGAGTCGCGCCTCCGGCCATATCTTTTGGAGTTCTTCTGCTGCGCTAGTGTCCCACGGCAGCAGAAAATCGTCGTATCTGTCATTGAAAGGATTAAGAATATCGACGACAATTTTTCCCGCCACCTGCTGGCGAAAGTTACGAAGCTGTTCAAAGGCGCCGTCTCTGATAAAAATCGCAGGCAGGACAATTTCTTCCGCAGCAGCGTTTTCATAGTCGCCGCCGCGGATATCGCCAGCGCTGGAAAGCGCCTTTGCAATCTGATGTGCTCGGTCCGGGTCGCGCGAGCCAAGAGTAACGCGATGCCCGCTTCTGGCTGCCAGATCCGCCAGTCGCACCGCCATTCGTCCTGTACCGATAATTCCGAGCTTTAGCATGATGCCTCCTTTTTAAGAAATCTTCCGAGAGCGACGACGGCGAAGGTCTCTCGCACTGCTCGTAAGGGACCACTTGATTTCTAAGGTTTGGGGAAAATTGCACAGCATCAGCAGCGACATTTCCCGGCGGGATCCCGCCAACCGACCTTCATGAGAGAGCCGTTCAATTGCGAAAGCCACTTTTCAAAAGCCGCAAAAAGCATCGCACTTTTGCATTGGATTTCGCAGCTTCGTCTCGTGGCGCAGCCTGTATGAACAGGAGGTTGTGGCTCATCCACGCGCTCCCCGAACAAACAACAGCTGGCGAAAACCGTTTCGAGTCCTCCATTTGGGTGCCAGAGATTCTTGGCTGCCACCACTTTGAAGTGTTCAGGATTTCAACTTAAGTTCATCGGCCAGTGCCTGCGCCACTGCTGGCCTCGAGCGAAGTCTGCCGCGATAGGTTTCCAGCGTGGGCCAAGGAGCGAGCGACAGGCCCGCAGGCTCGGTCCAGAAGAGCATGACCGCGAGATAGGCATCGGCGACTGTAAATGTGTCGCCCATAAGCCAGTCGCGGCCTTCGATCGCGCTCGAAAGATAATCGAAGCGCTCGGTCGCCCCTCTGCGTGCATAGTTGCGCGCTTCCTCCGGGAAAGACGAGCGGAAAATCGGCGAAAACACCAGTTTGTGCACTTCGGCGGCGATATAGTTGAGCCAGGTTTGCAGATGAACGCGTTCGATTGAACCATATGGCGGAGCCAGGCGGGAATCAGGCACGCGATCGGCGATATATTGCAGCACCGCGGCATTTTCGGTGAGCACTGTGCCATCGTCGAGAATGAGGGCCGGCACCAAGCCTTTGGGATTGATCGCGTGATAGTCCGCGCCGCTGTTCAAAATTGTCTTCGTCTCAAGATCGATTTGCTCGAAGTCGAGCTTTTGGCCGCTTTCATAGGCGGCGATGCGCACGGCGAGCGCGCATGAGAATGGCGAAAAATAAAGTTTCATGGGTGCAAGGCCTCCTGATGACCACCGGTTAGAGGTTTCGGGTTTCGCTGAAATCGAGCGTGATTTTGCCTGCGCGTCCTTTGCGTTGAAGCGCTGCCAGGGCGTCGCCGAATTGATCGCGCGCAAAGGTTGCACCGATCAGCGGCCTGATCGACGCCCGCTCCATTGCGCGCACCATCTGCTCGAAGCTCGCGCGATGCCCGGCGCCGGCAGCCCGCAACGTGACCGCGTGACGAATAGCGGTGAAGAGATCGAGGTCGGTTCGGGTTCCGCCCGTATAGCCTACGATGTGGACGGTGGCCTCGCCCCGGCAGCAGGCAATGCTGGCGGTCAGGTTCGCGCCGGAAATATCGAGCACGCGATCGACGCCTTCTGCCACGATGCTTCGAACCATGGCGGGCCAATCTTTTGCATCGGGTGCGACAAGGACGTCGTCGGCACCCAGTCCGCGCGCCACCTCGCAAGAGACCTCGCTGCGAACAAGTGCGATCACGCGCGCGCCAGCCAGCTTGCCGAACTGGATGGCGAAGGAGCTGACACCCCCGACGCCCTGAACCAGAAGGGTCATCCCGGCCTGGAGGCCGCCCTGTGCGATCAGTGCATGCCATGCGGTCAAGGCTGCAACCGGCAGGGTCGCGGCTTCGCATGGGTCGAGGTGTCGCGATGCGCGAACGGCTGCCTCTTCGTTCACGCACATGAACTGCGTGTAGATGCCATCATCCGGTCCACCTAGACGGCGCGCTGCTTTTTGCCGCGTGATCGGACCGTCGATCCAGTTCGGCAGGTAAAGCGGACAGACGAGATCGCCGACGGCGAACCGGGTCACTGCCGCGCCGTGGCGCACCACTCGTCCCGCGCCGTCCGAGAGAGGGACGAGTGGGGGGCTGACGTCGATGTGATAAGCGCCCTCGGCGATTGCGAGATCGCGGTAATTGACGGAGCCGGCGAGCATTTCGATCACAAGGTCGTTTGGACCCGGATCGGGCTCGTCGGATGCGTCGCATCGCAGATGCTCATATCCCAGCGTTCCCTGATATGCGTAGAGCCACATCAGCTGCGGGCCGCTTCCAGAATCAGCTCGGCGGTGCGTTCGGGCGCGACGACCATCATGTCGTGACCGCAATCGATATCGCGGCGTCGCCAGCCGTCGCTCGCGCTAGCGCGGTCGGCTTGCGCCGGATAGCCCATCATGGGCGACGCCGGATTGGTCGCGAGGACATAGGTTTTGGGCAGCGCCGCGAGAGCGGCCTCGTCGACGGTCACTGGCTCCAGCCACGTCCGGACGGGATGCGGCCGCAGGCGCGGCGCCAGCCATTCGGCATCGCGCGCATCGTTGACGCCGACCAACTGGGCAGGAGGCGGCGGCAACCAGACGCCGTCCGGTGCCATCGATTGATACATCGCCCTGCGACGCGCGAGTGCGTCGCTATCCTGGCCGGGCACTTGCGACGCAAAATCGTCGCCATCGGCCGGGACCGCTGCGTCGAGGAACATTAGGTGGCGCAGATATCGCGCACAGCGTCCGACAACGCCGGTCACGGCCATCGCGCCCCAGCTGTGCCCGACGAGCAGTGCCTCCACCGGAGCCAAACCTTCTATATATTGGCCCAGCCCATCGATTTGCTCGGCGAGGGTCGGCGCCGCGCCCGTGTAGCCGGGTTCCAGGCCGCGAAGCGTCGGGCAATACACAGTCGCGCCCGCTTCTTGAAGCAGCGGCGCCACCCGTTCCCAACAACTTCCGTCGTGCCACGCACCATGGACAAGAATGATCGAGGAGATCACGTCAATTCTCCCTTATGCGGCGCATGCGCCAAAGCTGCATGAGCCCGCGGACAGTCCCGAAATAGGCCCGTCGCAGCGGGGTGCGGTCGAAGTGAATGATGCGTTCGACCGCCTCGCCATTTTCGAAGCGGAACCGGTCGACGGCGGGCCATTCGAGTAGCCTTCCGCCGATCGTCGCGCGAAAGCTAAGCTCGAGAAAAACGACGTCATCGCGGGCGGCCCATGACCTGACTGTCGCCGTCAGGTCGGGAAGCGCGTCGAAGGTCCGGTTAAAGGCGGCCCGGCCGGCTTCCCACCCCTCGGTAGGGGCGAGGCCCGGTGCAACCAGTCGCACGTTCCGACTGAGCAAAGTGACGAATTCGTCGCGACATTCGGCACCACGCACCCAGAGGTCGGCAAAGCGCGCGACCCATTCTTCGAGAGTCCCGTAACGCCTGTTGTCGTTGTCGATGACCACCATCTTGGGGTCGTCGCTGTCTTCACCCATCAGTACTGCCTCCATCCATGGCCAAAAGATCAGCCGCGTTTGCGACGCCGATTTCTTCGGCATAGCGAGCCATCGGCTCAACGATCCCGCGAACGGCCGGCCGCTCAGCCACGCGCGCGCGCCAGGCCTCGACGTTCGGACGCCCCTTTCGCCGAAGACCGAAGAGCACCGAGAACAGCTCGGCCATGAAGAGGGCGATATCGGCAAAGCCGTAGCTGTCCGCGACATATGTCCGCCCGGACAGATGGGCATCGAGTTCATCAAGACGCCGATGCGCCAGGCTGGCGGCCGACCGACGTTCTTCATTGGACAGGCCTCGATCGCGCAGTTTCAGCGCGGTCGGAAAGAGTATCTCGTCCGACCAATGTTCCCATTGCCGCGCGCGTGCACGGTCGCCGACCTCTGTCGGCCACAAGGCATTTTCGGGAAAAGCATCTTCGAGAAACTCGAATATCTGCGTCGAATCATAAAGGGTGAGATCGCCCGCGATAAGCACGGGAATCTGAGCTTTGGGATTGATCGCCACCACCGTCGGATCTTTCGGTGCGTAGCCGCTACCGATCGAAAAGGGGACCAGTTCGCGGTCATACGACAGCTGCTTCTCTCGCAGCGCGATCTCAACTTTTGCCGAGAACATGCTGAACGGACCGCAATAAAGCCGCAAATGATCGCTTATTTTAAAACGATCGTTCGTGCTTTTAATTGCTTGTGAAAACACGCCTTTGTCCATAGATTATTCCTTGTCGAGGACGTGGCTGATCGCTGCCAATACCCGGAGCGAAGAGCCATCTTCACGGAGTATGGCGTGCGCGAACTGGTAGGACAGAATCGCGCCGATAAGCTCGAAGGCGATTTGGGCCGACGGCGCATGTCGCGCGATGCTTCCATCTTCCTTGGCGTCCGAGATCGTTGCGGTGAGAAGTGCGCGCCAGCTTTCCTGCGCATTGACGAGCGCATCGCGCACAGGGCCAGGACAGTCGCGAACTTCCTGCGCCACCAGGACGAAAGGGCAGCCCGCGAGTTCGTCGTCGCCAACCATCCATGCGATATAGCCATCCAGCAGCGCCTCGAGGCGCTGTCGCGGTTTCGGGTGTCGCAGGCCGGGTTCGACGACCTTAAGTCGGAACCGGTCGATGGCTTTCTCTACGACGGCGACCTGCAGCGCTTCCTTGCTTCCGAAATGCGCAAAGAATCCCGATTTGGACATTCCTAGATCGCTGGCGCTGCTTCCCACCGTCACGCTGTTGAGCCCGCCTCTGGCCGTGCGAGCCAGAGCGAACGACAGAATCCGATCGCGAGTGTCATCTCCCTTTCCCATTAGGCCAAAATAGATCGATCGTTCTATTTGTCAATGATTTGCAGGAGTGTTGGCAGGATAGCGGGCGCATTCGGCAGTAAGCGACAGGTATCGGACGACTCCGGACGATCATGTCAAACAAGCGTTAGATTGTGCCATTCACAAGCGACATCCTTTCCAGCGGGAAAGAGGCTTATTATGTTGGCGATAAGTTCCATAGCATAAGGATGCTGCCATGCGCGGCCATCTCGTCGCAGTTCTTGCCCACCCGCTGGTATCGCTGTTCGAGCTTAGCTGTGCTGTCGAGATCTTCGGCAGGCAGCGAGCTGAACTCGACGTGCCGTGGTATGATTTCGCCGTCGGTTCGATCGAGCCGGGGGCCGTCGCTTCGATGGGGGGTATTGATCTCAACGTGGCGCATGGTCTCGACCTCTTTGCGCGGGCGGACACCATCATCATTCCCGGATGGGACAGCCGCGCGCCGCTGCCGCCGGCACTGGCGGAGACCTTCCTCGCGGCGCGGGAGCGCGGCGCGCGCCTGCTCTCGATCTGTTCGGGGGCGTTTCTGCTCGCCTCGCTTGGCCTTCTCGATGGTCGTCGCGCCGCCACGCATTGGCTTTATGCGGAGGAACTGCAACGTCGGTATCCGTCGGTGCGAGTCGACCCGGACGTGCTCTATGTCGATGAGGGCGATATCGTGACGGCAGCAGGCTCGGCAGCCGGACTCGATATGCTGCTGCACCTTGTACGCCGCGATCATGGCAGTGCGGTTTGCAACGCCGTCGCACGTCGGTTGAACATCCCGCCGCACCGTGATGGCGGCCAATCGCAGTTCGCGATCAGGCCGGTTATCGAAGTTCGCGACTCACGCCTGGGCGAGGTCATCAACTGGATGCGCGCGCATTCCACCGAAGAAATGACGATCGACGATCTGGCCGGTCGCGCGGCGATGAGCGCTCGGACTTTCTTTCGCCGGTTTCGCGAGACAACGGGGCAATCACCCTATGACTGGTTGCTCGTCGAACGTATTGCGGTGGCGCGCGACCTGCTCGAAACCGGCCGCCTGTCGGTTGATCAAATTGCATTTCATGCCGGCTTCAGCAGCCCCGAGACGATGCGCATCCACTTCAAGCGGATCGTGGGTTGCACGCCTGCCGATTATCGTCGGCAGTTTAATGGAGAAGCGCTCGCCGTTGCCGCGGAGTGAGCAACAGCTTGTGTCACCTTATGGGAGGGGTCCCATAAGATCGGCGCGCCCAAAGCATTCGCCCAGAAAATCGACCATCATCGCCCACGCCCGGCGCTCGGCGATGGCGTCGTAACCGAAACCCGGAAGGCCGAGCGCGTCAACTGCCCGATTGGTATAAGAATGGCCGACGCGGCCAAGGATATGCAGCTGCCAGTCGGCGTTCGCACGGTTCATTTCGTCGGTAAAACGCTTGCGGTCTTCATCGGGCACGATGGGATCCGCGTCGCCAATCATCATCAGGACGCGCGCCACAATCGGAGCATCGACGCTGCCGGCGGGGCGCAGGAACGCCGGATGAAAGCCGACGGCCGCCTTGATAGGCGCCTGAAGCCGCGCGAGTTCCGTCGCAACGACACCGCCTTGGCAAAAGCCAACAATCGCCAGATTGCTCGCATCGACACTAGGATGCTTGGCGAGGGCGTCGAGCGCAGCCCGCGCCCGCCCGGCCATCAGGCCCGGCTCCGCCATCAGGGCATTGTGCCGCGCAGTCGCCTCACTGGTCGGGAATTGCTCGCCGTACATGTCCATCGCGAGAGCGACCAGCCCGAGCTCGCTGAGCCGCTCGGCCGCTCGCTTCGCGCGCGTTTCGCGTCCCGCCGCTTCGTGACAGACCAGGACTCCCGGTGCGCGTTGCCCTGACGATCCGTCGGCGACGAGGCCGGTGAATTCTTGCCCGCCGTGATGATAGATATGCTTGCTGAACATGTTGCTACTCCCTGCCGCGGTCGGCGATGCTCTTGCCCGCTCGCCAAGATGCTGGCCCAACGCGGTTCTTCCTACGATGCGGTTCGCTGCCGGATACCCTCTTGATTCCGCCAACTAGAGGTATCGGGTTGGCGTCATTTTTCCCCATGTTGGCAGCAACACGAGTAGTGGCCCCTTGGGCAGCCTCATACTGCAGTGCGCGATCAATTGGTGTCGGAGATCGGAAGTGAGCCGAACGCAAATCGAGGCCATCGCCAGGCGCAGCGGCGTCCAGCTTCCCGACAGCGCGATGGTGGAAGGCGCGATCGAACGCGCCCAGTCGGAATCATCGCCGATGCTGGTCAACCATGTTATGCGAAGCGCGCTGTTCGCCGAGATGTTTTCGGGAATGCGCCCGCAAGCCAAGGATCGGGAGGTCATCGCCGTTTCGTCGATCCTGCATGATATCGGCCTGACCGACCAGAAGCGCCAATGCGAAGAGCGCTTCGAGGTTCGCAGCGCACACGCCGCGCGCGCCTTCGCGCTTGGTCAAGGCGTCAGTGATGCGCGTGCCTGGCTGATATGGGACACGGTGGCGCTCCATACCCACGACTTGAATCTGTACAAGCAGGATAAAGCATGGGCCGTCCAGATGGGCATATTGGCGGACGTCGTCGGGGCGGGCGCCGATCTCCTGGATGCGTCCGCGATGGAGCGAATATTGACCCTGTTCCCGCGGCTGGGATTCAAAGGGGGGTTCTATGATCTGATGTCGGCGGAAGCCAGGAGCGCGCCGCCGCCGCCATTCCACCCTACCGCGATGATCCTGCATCACGATTGCGGCAGCCTGTCGATCCCGAACGCGCGCGACCTGATCGCGCATGCGCCCTTCGACGATTGATCCTCATGCGAAGTCAGCCGGCCGGTGACGCGCTCGCGTCGTCAGGCGTCGGTTGTCCGGTAGGTTCGCTCCGGAACCCAGCGGTATTCCATATAAGCTGCGGTGGCCTTGGCGACATCGGCGCCGGCCAGTCGCGCCACCAGATGAAAAGAGCCGTCGATGCCGGCGCTGATGCCTCCGGTGGTCATGATGTGTCCGGTATCGACGAAGCGCTCGCCGCGGCGCAGCTTTGCCTTCGGAGCCATTTCGGCAACATGGTCGAACACCTGATGGTGCGTCGTGACCTCCAGGTCGTCGAGCATTCCGAGCGCCGCAAGGATCCGGGCGCCGCTGCAAACGGACATGACGACTTCGGCTTGCGCCGCCGTCTTTTCGACCCAGTCGAGCAGGTTCGGGTCGGTCATGGCGCGGCGCGTGCCCGCGCCGCCGGCGATCACCAGAATGTCGGGCGCGCTGGTTTCGGCGAAGGTCGCGTTGGGCAGGACCACCATGCCATTTACCGCGCGCAGCGGCGCCGGTGTGGACGCTACGAGCTGGACATCGAATAGCGCGTCGCCATGCAGTTCGGACGCAACCGAAAACACCTCGAAAGGGCCTGCGAAATCGAGCACTTCGGCGTCTTCGAATATGAGGATGGCGACGCGACGTTTCATGATTTCTCCGATATCGATGCTATATGGGCTTGGTATCTGCAAGGCGTCAGGCGCCGCGTTCCAGACTGTAGCCATCGAGTTCCCACCCGTGGATGCCGCCAGCCATTTTCTTGACGGGCTGGCCCAGTCCCGCCAGCCGCGCTGCGCCACGTGCCGCGCCGTTGCAGTGCGGTCCATCGCAATAGACGACGAACAGCGTATCGTCGGAATAGGCTGCCATTTTCGAACGGATGATCTTGCCGTGGGGCAGATTTAGTGCGCCGAGGACGTGGCCTGCGGCAAATTGCGTCGGCCCCCGAACGTCGAGAAGGATAAATCCGGGATCGCCCGACGCCATCGCTTCGTGGACGTCGGCGCAGTCGGTTTCGAAGGTGAATTCGCTTTCGAAATGTTCCTTGGCCACGTGCGCCGGAGCGGCGGGGATTGCGGTTACGGAATTGCTGGGCATGGTACCTCCTCTATCGCCTGAACTGCGCGGTCACATTCGGCTTTTCGATGCCGCGCGGCCATGGCTTCGGGTGCCAAGCTCGGCAAAGAATGTGCCAGGCGCCCGACCCGGCGCGGTCAGTCGCAAAAGCTGCGGATCATCGTCACATAGGCGTCGGGGAAGCCGCATACTTCGGCGCCTATTGCCAGATTCTCGACATGCGCCCGGTCGATCGCACCCGGCGACATGGCCGGCGCGATATAGCAAAGCGCTGGTCGAAGTTGATAGTCGTCGACCGCGCAGACCACCGGATAGGGATAGTAGCGTGCTGCGAGCCGCTCATAGACCTGCTCGAGTATCGGCTGCGGCACTGAGGCCAGCAGCCCGTAAACATGACTGCGCGGATCGCGGCGCAGATTGACCCACGGCTCGAAGGCGAGCGAGTAGCCGTACAATATAGCCGTGACCGGCTCTGTGAGCGTCAGGCCCACCGACTGCTGGACCTTGGGGTTGATGAGTCCGCCGTAAAAATAGACGGGAACCATAAGCTCATCCACGACGTGCCTCCTGTTTGGCGCCACCTTCGCCTTCGGGCCTCGATCGGTCCGGCTCCCGGTCGGCGCGGATGCGGTCAAGCAAGCCCACGAGACAATTGATGTCGGCGGCCGTCGTCTCGAAACTCGTAATGCAGGCGCGAAGCGCCAGCCGACCATGCAACGCGACGGTCGATATCCATGCGAGTCCTGTTTCGCAGACGCTGCGTTCGATCCGTCGGATATTGGCTTCGTCATCGTCTTCAGGAACAAAGCAAACGAGAGGGAAAGGTGTTTCATTCAGCAGGCACCAGCCTGCATCGTGCAGCCGGTTTGGCAACAACCGCGCCATTTCGACCTGTTTCCGTATCATTGCGGCGTAGCCGTCGACGCCGAGCGCCGCGAGCGCCACGAAGAGCTTGCCGCCGATAAAGCGCCGCGACCATTGCAGCGAATGGATATAGGCGTCGTGCCGCTCGATATCTGCCGACGGCATGTAAGATGTGGTGACGGCAAAGGCTTTCGAAAGCGCATGCCAGTCGCGGGAAAGATAGATACCCGCGCCCATCGGAACGGCCAGCCACTTGTGGGGGTCGATCGTGACGCTGTCGGCCCGCTCGATGCCCGGGAAATGCCGCCGCTGGTCAACGTCCAGCAGCGCGCCTCCGGCCCACGCCGCGTCGACGTGGAAATGGGCGCTCCAAGAACGCGCTTCATCGGACAGGCCTTCGAGATCGTCCACCGCGCCATGGGCGGTCGTGCCCGCCGTTCCCACGATCAGGATCGGGATATGGTCCTTGTCGGCCGCGATAGCGGCTTTCAGCGCGCTGCGCGTCATGCGCAAATCGGCACCCGCCGGGACAAGGCGTACGGCACTGGCGCCGAGGCCGGCGGCGCGTGCCAGCTTGATCCAGGCAAGGTGGGATTAGCTAGAGGCATAGACCGCGGGAAGGCCGCGCGATCTGTCGATCCCGTTCTCTGACCAGCCGGCATCAAATCGCCAAAGCGCGGCGAGAAGCGCAGTGAAATTAGCCTCGCTGCCCCGCTCGTGAAGGTTCCGGCAGCAGCCTTGTCGTCCCATATCGCCGAGCCGAACAGCGAAATGAGTCGCTTCTCAATCTCTGCCGCGGCAGGGGCATGGCCATAGACCGCAAGCTGTGGGTTGACTGCCGCGGTCAGCAGGTCGCCTGCCACCGCCGAGGTCAGCGGAGGCGGATTGAACAGCCCGAAATAGCGCGGACTGTCGTTCCGAACGGCATGACGGCCAAGAAGATCGAAAAGGTCCTCGACGATCGAAGCGACCTTAAGTGGCTTGCTGAAATCATAAGCGTCAAGGCGCCGAAACAATTCAGCGTCACTGGTGTTCCCGACCACGCGTGCATGGCTGCGGCTGTCGATATGCTCGGCCGCCGCCGCCGCCGCCGCTGTCAAAATGCTCAGGGTGCTGTCGATCGACATCTCGGTCCTCCCGGTTCAGAAATGCGCGAGAATGGCATCGGCGAAACGGTCGACGCCTCCCGGGCTGAGAGCCGTGAAAAAGCAAGGCTCGATCGCTTCGAGTTCCTGAACCGCGACGTCGCCGTCGTTCGTTTCGACAAGATCGACCGGTGCATGAAGCGGTCGTTCGGCAAGACAGGCCATCGCTGCATCGGCCACGGCCCGCTCACGGGCATCGGCTTCCCACACGTGCGGTTCCGTGAAGCCGCGCGGGACCGTCGCGAGCGTCGGGGGACGCCGGACGGCATGGCTGAACGCTCCGTTGAAATAGATCAGGGACGTCTCGCCAATCGTCTCGAACGCTCGCTGATAAGGCTGGATCATGACGTCCGCCGATGCGGTCAGTTCGTCACAGTGCTGCTTTGCTTTGGCTATGTCTGAGCGGGCGATAATATGCGTATTGTGTCCGGTTGCCGAAATCGCCGGCTTCAGCACCGCCACATCCCAACCCACCGCATTCAGCCGGGCCTCGATATCGACCGAATTACCCTTGTCGATCCATAAGGTCGCGACGGTCGCAACCTCGGCATCTGCGAGATCGCGCAGGTACCGCTTGTGAAAGTTCCACCCGATCAGCGAAGACGAATTGCGCAAGCTCGACGACCGCTGCGCGACCCATTCGAGAAAGCGCGTCGTTTGAAGGTGCGAATCCCAGGTCGAATGGACGACAACAAGGTCGAACGCCTCCCAGCGTACCGAAGGATCGGACCATATGACTGGCGACGCTTTGACGCCGCGTTCCTCGAGCTTGGCCAGAACGTCGCGATCATAGGGGCCAAGCGAAGGAAAATCTGCACAGGTAGCGATCGCGACATGTTTCATTTTTCAGGGATCCTGTGTCGGTTGAGATCGCCCACGATGTAACAGCGGCGGCGTCCGAGCGTTGGATGATTGGTGCCAATTTCGTCCATGATCCCGACAGGGTGGCCTCCCGGTGGACTTACGGCGCAGTTTTGGCAGGAAATTCGACCTGTTCGTCAGCGCCGCGGATTATCGACCCCGCTCCTTCGGCATAGCCCTACGACAGCCATGAAGGAGAGAAGACCGTGATAGTGCGACGTTGGACGGGTGCGGTTCTGAGCGAACACGCCGAGGAGTATCTGGCATTGATGCGCGACGTCGCCATCCCTGACTATCGTGCGATCAGCGGCAACTGCGGAGCATTCTGCCTCCATGCGGAGCGCGGGAACATCGTCGAAATAACGATGCTGACTTTCTGGACCGGCATGGCCGCCATCCACGCCTTTGCCGGAACCAACCCGACGATCGCGAAATATTATGAATTCGATCCTGCGTTTCTGCTTTGGCAGGAGCCGGAGGTCGAGCACACCGAGGTGGCGGGCGCGGCATGCGATCCGGATTTTGGCAACCTCGCTCGAGCCGCTTAGCGCGCCTCGGTTCCTCGGCGCACTCGCCGCCACCAAGTTTCTCCCAAATGCCGACATCAGCCCGCGACAAGAGGATTCGCTCGTGATCAAAAGCAAATGCGTTGTCAGATATGGCCGGACCTTTATGCGCCCCATGCTCCCTTCCTGACAATGGGTTTGCGAATAGGCTGGTGCGCTAACGATCGCCCAAGCCAAAAAATTTGGCCTGCTTCATTGCCGTCTTTCGGGGAGGGGCGTATGATACCCACTACATCGGAGCAGTCAGAAGAACCGCTGTCTCCACTTACGGTGAACTCGGTGGCCAATGGTGCCCGGCAGCTTGTAACCGCGGCGATGCCTACGGCGGCTTTTGGAATGGCCTTCGGTGCGGCGGCGGCAGAGACCGGCTTCGGGCCGGTCGAATCTACACTCATCAGCGTTTTGGTGTTCGCCGGCGCAGCGCAATTTGCGTTTCTTGAGTTTGGGCAAACGGCGTCGCCTCTGGGGGCAATTATCTTGACGACCTTGGCAATAAACGCGCGCCATATCGCTTTGGGCGCAACATTGTTCCAGCCTCTTCAGCGATTGAGAAGCGGTACGCGCTCGTTGGTTCTGTTTTTCCTCTCAGATTCCAATTGGGCAATGGCAAGCAGGATCCCGAAAGCGATGCGCGTGCCCCAGCTATAATTCTGGGAGGGGGCGTGCTTTTGTGGGGCGCATGGGTTTTAGGAACGTTTCTAGGTTCGGCGGGCGGAAATTCGCTGGGAAATTTTCATCAATTCGGGTTGGATGTTTTGATGCCAGCATTTTTCTCCTGCTTGCTGGTCGGCGCGACAAAGCATTTAGCAGAACTTATCCGTGTGCTGGGAGCCGGGTCGGGCGCTTTGGCGTTGGCGCTTGTTTTGCCAACCCATTGGGCGCTGATTGTCCCTGCGGTCGTGCCAAGTCTCATCAGAACAAAATGAACTCTGCATCCTTCTATGCGATTTTGGCCGTGGCGATGGTCACTTACCTGACCCGGGCAGCGGGGCCAATCCTGATGGCCAGCGTGCCAGTGTCGCCAAGGCTGGGCGGCGTTCTGAATGCCTTGTCGACGTCGCTAATGGCGGCGATCGTGTTCACCTCAGCTTTTGAAGGGGATTGGCCGCTGGTTCTAGGAGTGGGCGTGGCGGCTACGGTGATGGCCGTATTCCGGCGGCCAGGATGGGCAATGCTCGCGGCAGTTTTGGCGACGGCAGGCGCACGCCAGCTGGTTTTAATGGCTTCTTAGACCCCGTCTCCCGACAATAGTGGCCTGACCGCAATCGGCCAATGGCGGCGATAAGGCTTTAGCCGCTAACGCGGCGCTGGCGCCGAACGATGTGATCGACGACCGGCCCCGCGGTGAAGCCATGAACGACGGTCGACAACAGGATCGTCAGGGCGATCGTTGCCCATAATTGCCCTTCGTTGACCAGCTCGAGATGGCTGGTCGCATAAGCCAGATAGTAGACCGACCCGATCCCGCGCACGCCATAGAAAGCGACGACGAGCCGGTCTTGCGACGGCAGGTCGGTGCCGGCCATGCTGAGCCACCCGGCGAGCGGGCGCACGATGAACAGCAGGCCGATCGCGATGCCCGCATGTGCCCAGTCGAGCTCACCGAACAGCAGCGGAAAGGTGCCGCCGATCAGGATCAGCAGCAGCGCGGTGAGCGCGAGCTCGATCGCTTCGTTGAAACTGTGGAGCTTGCCGTGGAATTCATGGCTGGCCTCGAACCGGCGCAGCACGATCCCGGCGACAAAGCAGGCGATGAAGCCATAGCCTTCGACCAGTTCGGTTGCGCCATAGCAGAGCAGCACCCCGGCGATCGCGAGAACGCCCGAGGCCGTGTCGGCCAAGACATTGCCGCGCGG
This sequence comes from Sphingopyxis sp. CR5, assembly GCF_059693785.1. Classification (NCBI taxonomy): domain Bacteria; kingdom Pseudomonadati; phylum Pseudomonadota; class Alphaproteobacteria; order Sphingomonadales; family Sphingopyxidaceae; genus Sphingopyxis; species Sphingopyxis sp. CR5. Next base: position 29,661 of record NZ_JCATIE010000005.1, read on the forward strand.
GATGACGAACAGGATGCGAGCGAGCAGCCATCCGATCACCACGCCGCCAATACAGCCGACCAAGATGCGATAGACGACGTCGAGCAACAGCCACTCGCACAGCATCGCGGCCGAAAAGCCCGTGGTGCCAACGAGCAGGCCGAGATAGACGAACGGAAAAGCCAGCCCGTCGTTGAGCCCTGCTTCGGTGGTGAGCGCAAAGCGCACCGGCTGCTCCTCGCCTTCGGTCGGCGGCCCGACCTGGACTTCGCCGGCGAGCACGGGGTCGGTCGGCGCCAGCACTGCGCCGAGCAGGATCGCGCCCGCCAGCGTCATTCCGGCAAAGGCCAGGCCCATGAACGCCACCGCGGCGATCGTCAGTGGCATCGCAATCGCCAGCAGCCGGATTGTCGGGCGCCAGCGGCGATAGTTCGACAGGTCGTCGATGCGGATACCCGTTCCGAACAACGCGACGATCACCGCCAGCTCGCTGGCCAGCTCCCAGAATTTTGGCGTCGCGCGCGGATCAAGCCCTTTGGCGACATCGGGCAATATCCAGTAGATCGCGATCCCGAACAGGATGAGCAGTGCCGAGGCCGCCGGTTCGCGCCCCGACAGGAAGCGCGGCAGCCAAAAGGCCGCGATGATCCCGGCGCCGATCAGCGCCATACCGACATGATAACTACTCAATGCAAAGAAGGGTTGATCGTTCATCAGGCCTGCTGAGGGCGAATTTCAAATCCCGTCACATGGGGGTCACCCGACAGGCTCGCGGCCAGTTGCTCGGCGCCGCTTTCGCTGTAGCCGTCGGCGATGGCGCCATATTCGACGACATCGTCGTTCATCGACTGGTCGATGGTGATGGATCGGAGCTTGTGGTCGGCGAGCAGCGTGGCGAAGTCGCCCAGCGCGATGGCCTTTGACCGGCGATAGCGGACCTTTAGATGCACGATGCGTTGCTGCGGTGCGCGCCGGTCGGTGATCGTGACGGCGGCCAGCACCAGCACCGTCGCGGTCGCCGCAAAGATTGCCAGCTCGTAAAAGCCGATACCGAACAATATGCCCAGCGTCGCGGTCATCCACAGTGAAGCGGCGGTGGTTAGCCCGCGGACGTTGAACCCTTCGCGAAAGATCACCCCGCCGCACAGAAAGCCAATGCCGGTCAAAATACCATGCGCCATGCGCACCGGATCGATGCGGACGACCTCGACCGGGGCGTCGTTGAGCCACGCCATCTGATGCACCGCCGACAGCATCAACAGACAGCAGGACAGGCCCACCAGGATATGCGTGCGCAGCCCAGCGGGGCTGGCCCGATATTCGCGTTCGGCGCCGATAATGGCGCTGGCGATGATTGCGCCGATGATCGGCCAGAACAGGTCAGGGTCGAGCAGTTCCAACTATTTGGTCCTGGTGATGGAGCAGATGAGGCAGCGAATACAGAATGCGGCGCAGCGGCACGGTGATGGCGTTGTCACAAATTTGCAACGCGCGCTGGCCGCGGCGGTTGCAAAGCGCGGCACGGCGGCAATCCATCCCGGCATCATTGGCGCGCGATAATCTTCGCGGCCTAACATGGATCAAGACGATTTCGCGCCGGAGAAGGTGCGTTTGCGATACGATGCGGCGAAGGCCGACCTGTGGCGGGCGACCGCGGAAGCGTTGCGGACGCTTCATACGATCAATTGCCACGGGACAAGAATTTGCAGGACGTTTCTCGCGCCGCGCGGCATCTGCTCCGACTTTGGGGCGCCTACATCGGTGAGGATTGGATCCCGACAGGGCTACCAGGCGAGCAAGGCTCCCCCTGCGTAATGCATAAGTGAGGCGCGCGGATGCCAACGGCCGCTTTACTGGACAAGATGTCCAATAACGGTCAGTCTGCAAACGGCCATCGCAGGCCAACCAGATTGTAACTGGTTCTGACGATTCACGCCGATATTCGGGCCCACTTAGCAGGAGGGCGCCGGGGAGCTATGCAGTCGCAGCGACGCGGCTAACGTTGACACTTTGCACGGTGACTCCCGGTGCTTTCCACAGTTCGGGCGAACTTGCCTGTCGGGCTTGTTCCTCTTCTTCAAACAAGATCAGGCCCAAACCTTCTCCAGCGGATGGGTCGAGCCAGTAGCCGCCGATGAAGCCATCGGCTTGCTTAACTCTCGGCAATAGTTCGTCGCTAAACGCAGCGGCAGCGCGCGGAGCGAGTTCCGCTTCAAAAGAGAGACGCATTACTGCAGCGTACATTCAAAAATCTCCCATCTCGTTGCAGATCTTACCAATCATTTGCGAGCATCGCAAACCACCGAAAACGCACGCTCGCTAGTTGGCCGATGAGAAACTGTTCAGCGCTGGTCGCTACACTCCGGCCAAGGCGAAGACGGATCCGCCCTGCAAAAACCTTGAAATCCTTACAGGGCGTACAAAGCGCCGTGGGATGATAATATCGTTCCGGCCGGTGCAAGTGATCGACAGACAAAAGGCCGAAGCTTTCGGATGCACTGCGGGATCCTGACGAATGTCAGCTATCTTGAATCCACGCTCGAAAGCAGCCTGACCGCGATCGGCCAGAGTCAGCGGTTGCCTTGACTAAGGAGAGTTGCAGCCCTCGACTGCCTGAATGGGTTAGAAAGGGGATCGCGAGCACTTTTGGAGTTCATGCATCGCCGCCGCCGTGAGATGCCCTTCTTCAGTCTCCTCCGTCGGTCAACCGCGCGAACGAAGGAACCGCGATAACCTGGTCCGCGTTTCGGTCACGCAAAACAGGAGCCAGTTTCATGACCCGCGATCCGAAAAACACCGATGCCCCCGAGACGGTAAATCGTGAGCAAGACGACGAAGACACGCAGGCTCAATCTGTCGCCGAGGCAGCGCGCAAGGAGCGTCCCCTCGCAGACAGCTCCAAGGCGAAAACTGGCGATGAAACCGGCGATGCCCAGGACGTCGTTGATCATATGCGTCAGATGGAGCGTTCGGGCAAAGTCGACATGGACGCTTACCGCGGGGAGCGCAGCGATGACGATGAGCCGGGCCAGCTAGGCGCGGGCGGCGACGAAGACGAGGGGCCGCGCGGCGCGAAATGATATATCGCGTCCGCGGACGGCATTGGCGCGATCTGCCGGGTGCCGTTGAACATTGATCGCCACACCGGCGACGGAGGCGGACTTGTCGGCGGAACCTGTTAAGCGTTGGCCCCGCCGTCCTGGATCGCTGAGACGGCGGGGTTGAGCCGCCACTAACTGCCCATCGGTAAATGATCGATAAATGTCTCGATTTGATTGCAGTTCGTCTTGAATAACGGCCATATGCTTGCACGGCCCTGATCAAGTTTGATCGGGGCAGATGCTTAAGTAGATTACCCGATTTCGGCCTCGAACTCGCCAGGTTACTTCAAAGCCGTCTGCGGAAGAGCTGTACCGCTTCCCACCGCGAAAGCGGTGCGTTTCGAGGAACAGCGATGATGCTGCGGACACGGCTTGCGGCGTCCCCGGGAGCATCTGCTCGGCTCGAGCAGAGGGACCAAGGGGACGTCGCAGGATTCGTGTCCATTCGTGGCCCGCAGCGGCGCTGCGCGCGCGTCAGCGCCTGTAATGCGATATATATGAAAGCGTCGCGCTTGGAAGGATGTCAGGCGGTGGGTCAAAGCGCATAGTTGGCGGTCGATACGCTTCTCAATACCTGGCTGGGCCGGTGCCCCATTCACTTCACCGAGAAATCGAAAATGCGCGCGTTGGCAGCGCCGCCCGCGGCCGCGCCTGGCAGCGAATAAAGGAAGCCATATTCGCCAGGCGCCAAAGGGTCGCCGGCCTTGACCTTGTAGACCCCGGGTCGAACCAGCTCATATTCGATCGCGATGCGATCCTTGTCCATCACGCCCATCTTCGCCCCGCCAATGTTCATACTGCCGACGCGCGCCTCGCGGCGGTCCTTCTTCATGTTCAGACGAACGAGGTTGAAGTCGGCGGGCGAGCTCGCGAGAAATGCCGATCCCATGAAGGAACTGGCAGTCGCGCCCTTCTGGGATTCGTCGAAGAAGAAATAGAAAAAGGGCTTGCTGGTCGACACGACGCGCGCTGCGGCATTCGGGATCGACACCTTGACGCTCGCCGAGGCGATGCCGCCGGTGAGCGCATAACCCCAGATGCCGCCGGTCTTGACCTGGCTGGAACTGGTCGGCTCTATCCGCTCCATCCGCCCTTCCTCGACGGTTCCGTGCAGAAGGTAGACGCCCGGCGGGTGCGGCACATTGGGATCGGACGAGTCTACCGATAGCTCGGCTGCGGGGTCGGCTTTGCCCGAGCGTACCATCGCCGCGATAACATTGCTCGATACGCCCTTCTTCTTGAGTTCGATCATCTGCTCGGTGGTGAGATCGAAGCTGGCTGCCTCGGCCTCGATCTTCGCGATAATGGCGGCATCGCCGAGTTGCATCTCGGTCAGCGCAACGATGTCGTTGATCGTCAAGTCCTCGGCAGCAGCGGCCGCCGGGCAGCAGGCAATCGCCATCGCCGCAGCAATCTTAAAGTAGCTTGTCATGGTTCCCCCAAATCATTCACAACCAATGCCGTCGTTGTCGCGGTCGAGGTGCTGGCCATAGCCGGGATCACCGCGGCGCACCGGGGCCGCGCCCGCGGCACGCGCTGCGGTACAGTTGGAATATGCTCTCGATGGACCGGTAAGGCGCTGCGGCCGTTCGGCGCGCGGCGCCGAGCTGCTCGGCGCGCGGTGACAATGCCGCTCGCCATTCCTGCGATCGTTATGACAGCCGTCCGCCGCAAGTCCGCCGCCATGGGCAGCCGCGACGGCAGGCCATGTCAAAGCAGCCAACGCTGCAGCAATCTGGAAATAATGCATAGCCCCGCCCCCGCCGGGAAGATGCCTCGTAATGGAACGGATGTCGAATCCTGTATTCGCATTCGCCGATATTGTTTTGTTCGATTTTGGGATGGCAGTAGATCATCTTGAAACTATGCTGCGGCCGTTAGGGAGGCATCATGCGCAAGTATCGCGGGTGGCCGGGAAACCAATCGAAGCGCCCCTCACGGCGGCAGAGGCCCCGTCGCAAGCCTCCCCTATTTGTCCTGTTTCTGCTGGTCTTCGCCGGAACCGTTGCCGTCACCCAAGGCTATCTGTCGGGTTGGTTCGATGGAGTATCTGGAAAACCGCTATCCTTTGCCAGCGCCGCAACCGCCGAAACTTCCGAACCGAGCGAGCCCTCGACGCGGCTGAGCTTTTCATTTTGCCACACGGGCGGCGGCTTTAACTGCGTCGTGGATGGCGACACGATCTGGCTCGAGGGAATGAAGATCCGGATTGCCGACATCGATGCGCCCGAGACCCATGACTATCGGTGCCAAGCCGAAAAGGACCTGGGAGACCGGGCTACGGTGCGCCTGCGTGAAATTCTCCAGGGCGGGAATATTGCGTTACGATCCATTGAACGGGATGCCGACCAATATGGCCGCAAGCTGCGTATCGTCATGGTCGATGGTCAAAGCGTCGGGGAGGCCCTCGTCGCTGAAGGGCTCGCGCGCTGGTATGCGGGCGGTCGCAGACCTTGGTGCTGAACTAGGTTTGAAACGTCAGCTTTGGCGCGTGCCTCGCCTGGACCGTCTTCTGTCGGCCTCAACCTTCATTCGAACAGCGTTTTCGCGGCAGAGACGATGCCAGCAACAAATGATCCGGCGACCAGCACGGTCAAGGCCCAATATTCGATCGCGAGCGCCTTGTCGCGCCATTTGGGATCCTTGATCACCGGCACCGATGCCCTTGCCAATAGCGATCCCATTGGGCCGCATAGCCATCGCGGACCATCGCGCAGTTGAGGTCGCCCGACCGGGGCGAGGTGCAAAAGGCCGCCGTCCGATTGCCCCCGGCGCCGCCAGCTGACCGGCAGCGCATCGTCGGACCCTCGACCGTTACATGCCCCGTGCGCCGCGTGCCGATGCGCTCGCCGAGCAGCCTCACGAGATGATCGCGCGCATCGATGGGATCGGCGGCGGGGCAGGGGTGGCCCGCACGGCACGACCCGTCCATTTCGCGCGCCGCGATGCCCGAGAGACGAATATGCGGCCCCTCGGCGCACCAGATCGGCCCGTCGCCGTCCCATACGGCGACCGGCGTGCAATCGAACGATTGCCCGGCAGGGACAACCGTTGCTGCAAGGATGAGCGACAGGATCATTGCGGCTCGCACCCTTTTGGCCAAGGCTCATCGACGCCCCAACGGCCGCAGACGCCGTATGTGTTGGGCTTTTCATCGGTGCTCACGACCATCCGGCTATCGCCATCGACAATATCAACGAGCGTGGCGGCGAGTTGGCCGGCCGCATAGTCGCCCTTCAGTTCCGGGATCGGGTGACGCCCGCGGCCATGCCGCCCCTGGCGCATGGTTATGATCTTGATGTAAAAGCTGTCCTTCAAATCCTGTCGATCGATGCGCCGCATGTCAGTTGGCCACGGAGAACAGGACGGCGAAGCGAGCGCCACGCCGGGCGATTTCCGCCTCGGCCGCCTCTTTCGCAGCGCAATAGGCCTCAGCAGCGCGCAGGCTCGCGCCATGCTCGCGAAAGTGCGCGTCGGTTCGCTCTTCCGGGGACAGGCCTTCCGCGAGCAGCAAATCGACGCCATAGGCCGCCACAGCATCGGCTGCCGTGACCCCTTTGCTGGATAGAACAGCATGTGCCGCCGCGAGCGCAGCTTCCCGCACGTCGGGTGCCAATTGATCCTGGCCGTAGATCGTCAGACCGCTTGCCATCGTTCAATCCTCATAAAGCCGGGCGCGGACGTCCGAAGCCATCGCGTCGGCCGTCGTGGCGCGGGTCAGCAGGTCGGGGTTGCCGGTCCTCTCCGCGCGGTCGCGGTATCGGCGCGCGCGATCCTCGATATAGTCGGCAATCCGGTCGGCGTCCGAAGGACCGTTATGTCCGATCAGCGGTGTCATGCGTGCGCGGTCTCGACCTTGAATCCAAGGCTCCGACCCGGATGGGCAGGAGCGCTGTTAAGCGCCGCATTCAGTGCAGCACCAACATGCTTATCCGCACGAACAAGCTTGGGATCAACGCCGAAGCGTCGCCAGTCCGCTGCGGTGAACCGCTGCAAATCCACGCCCATCCCAATGTCGGGCAACCTGCGGGTGAAGGCGTCGATTTCCGCCGCTGTAACGCCATGCTTTTCCAATATGGCCTCAACCTCTTCGCGGGCACGATCGACCGTCTCCTGCGGCACGCCCCGGCCCACGATACTGAAGCCGCGAAAGCTCCTCGCCTGCACGTCCATCTTTCATCTCCGACTCGATTCTCGATTGCGCAAATGTTCCACTAATGTTCTCATTTGTCCAGCATGAGTCGCGACCTCGTCAACCCGATCCAGGACCTGTTCGACGCAGCGGTCCGGCATCACACGATCAAGGTGTCGTGCGGGTGCGGCAATGTCGGCATCTTCGATCCGCACGCGCTGTGGTATTTGTTCGAGCGGAAGGGATGGAACGACAAACTGCCCGCGGTGCGCAGGCGGATGCGGTGCCTGCAATGCTATGTGGCGAAACGAAAGCGGACGCTCGCGGCGCTCGAATTATGCGATGAAAATCACACGCGGCAATTGCCGATGCCGGATATCATCGAATGGAAGCGGCAGCTCAGGCGGCGGCGATAGACATCTCAGTCCGAGAGGGTTTCGTCCTCGATCGCCGCCGTGATCATCCGGTCCCAGGTGTCGGCGTCGCCCGCCGCGATCATGCGGCCGCTCGGTTCGCGCAGGGTGCGCAGAACCGCGAGCGCCGCCGGGGCATAGTCGGGCCAAAGATCGTCGACCGCGGATCCCGCCGATCCCAGGTCGCCTTCGGCGTTGCGGCTCAGCGCATGACCGGCCAGCACGCGGGCAACCCGCTCGACGGGCGCAGTCTTTGCAGCATCATATTCGGCGGTCATGTCATGTCTCCTTCGCATCGCGAACGCGCGTACGCCCGGCCGGTTGCCGATTGACAGGCTGGTCAGGCGCGGCATGATTGGAGCGTGTGCAACCTCTACACCAACAAAACCGCGGTGCAGGAGATGGCCGACCTGTTCAAGGCGTCGGCGCCGCACGGTTTCAACGCGCCTGCCGACGTCTATCCGGGCTATCCCGGCCTGGTCGTCCGCGAGCATGACGGCGCCCGCGCGATCGACCAGATGACATGGGGTTTTCCAGTGCGCCTCAAGGGCATGAAGCCGACGAGCAAGCCGCAGCCCGTCAACAACGCCCGCGACGACAAGCTTCTATCTCCGTTCTGGAAGCATTGGTTCACGACGCCGGCACATCGCTGTCTCATTCCGTTCACCGCCTTTGCCGAGGCCGAGGGGCCGAAGGGCAGGATGACGCGCACGTGGATCAGCGTCGCCGATCAGCCGACCGCGGCCTGGGCAGGGCTGTGGCGCCCGACCGACGAATGGGGCAATGCCTATACCGGCGTGATGGTCGATGCGACCGAGGAGCTTTTCGACATTCACGACCGGATGCCGGTAATATTGCACCCCGACGAGCACGAGGCATGGCTGCGCGCGCCCCCCGAGGAAGCGATATCGCTGGTGCGGCAATATCCCGCTAGCAGGCTGGTCGTCGACCGAACCGCCGAACCTTGGTCCAAGGCGAAACCCAGCGCATCGGACACGCCGTCGCTGCTTTAGTGGATTGGAGCGTTGCGTGAGCGACGGGGTGCTCATCGTCGGACTGACCGCGTTCGGGATCATACTGTTGTGCGTCATCCTCGTGCTTGCTGGCAGCAGCGATGACGAATGATCGCAAATGGGGTCGGGACTTTACTTGCTTCCCGCCCCTTAAGCTGAGGGCATCGACAATCGCTTCCGGTGGATCCCTCTCGCGTCCCAGGTCAGGCCAGCAGCCGCCGTAGGAAATAGACGCGGAAGAGGTCGAGCAGCGCCTCGGCCGTCTCGTTGTCGTTCGCATGCGCAATGACCAGCAGTCCGTCGTCCGGGGCCGCTGCGTATTCGAACGGATGAAGCCCCGTCAGCCGCAGCGTGGCGGGGTCGATTCCGTCGCGGCGGAGCGCGGCATGCGCGGCGTCGTCGATCGACAGCCCGATCCAGATCCCGGCGCTGCGCGCCGCGAGGTCATCGAGATCCCCGCGCTCGCTCGCGATCAATAGTTCAGCCCTGCCGTCCACTGCGAATCCCCCTTGGTTCACGCGCGCTCACCGCGGTTGATAAGCCGGAGGCACGAACCGCCCCGTCCGCGAATCCGGCGATCGATCCTGCACGCCTTGCTACGATTGCCTGCGCCTGGCCATGCCAAATTCGATGACATGCCCGGTAAAAATTCTTTAGCCGCCATTCGTCGCTCGCCGTTGCCGCAGGCCGCCCCGGTGCCCGAGTGAGCCGTGTGGCCGTCCGCGAAACGCCGCGCAACCAATGGCCGCCTCTTTTTTCCCCGCCCGCTGCGCGGGCTCCTCGCGCCCCGCGTTCCGCGTCCAAAAAAGCGCCGGCCATCCCTTCTCCGCTTCGCTGCGACCCTGCGGGTGCGCGGCGTTTCCATGGCGTCCGCCCTGTCCCTGCTCACGCTCCGGGGACGGTCTCCGGCAGCGATGAAGGAGACGAACAATGGCAGCTATCGGCTTTGTGAACGGCACCATCGAAAAAGGCTTCGTTGGTCAGCTCAAGACCCTCTCGATCCGCGCGAGCATCGAGATCCGTCCCAATCGCAACAAGGGAAGCGACGTCCAGCCCGATTTCCGGGTCTTTTCCGAGGGCGTCGAGATCGGGGCCGGCTGGGTTCGCACCGGCGAGGTGTCGGGCAAGACCTATGTCTCGCTGAGCCTCGCGGCGCCCGAGTTCGGACCGCGCCGGCTCTACGCCAACCTCGGCCGCGCCGCGGGCCAGGACGACGACGATACCTACGCCGTCATCTGGAACCCGGCCGACTGAGCGACGACCCCGCGTCCGCTCCGGCGGGCGCGGGGTCACCCTTTTCGTTGTCACGGCGTGATATTCGGCTAGGATTCCCGAGACATGAAAACCGATCTCGATCATCTTCCCGGCGGCAAGCAGCAAGACCTCGCGCGCATCGTCGAAATCCTCTTCGCCGAGTTCGAAGACGCGACCGCGCTTGCGACGCAGAAATGGAAGAAGCAGGGCCGCATCCTCAAGGTCATCCTCTACGGCAGCTACGCGCGCGGCGACTGGGTTGCCGATCCCAAGGGCGGCTATTACTCGGACTATGATATCCTCGTCGTCGTCAACGACGAGCGGCTGACCGATCCCGTCGACTATTGGTACAAGGCCGAGGACCGCTTCCTGCGCGATTATGGCGTGACGAAAAAGCTGTCGGCGCCCGTCGGCCTGATCGTCCATAGCCTCGCCGACGTGAACCAGCAGCTATCGCGCGGGCGGCCCTTCTTCATCGACATCGTGCGCGACGGGATCGTGCTCTATGAGCTCGGTACACAGGCGTTCGACACTCCCAAACCGCTGTCGCACGGAGAGGCGAGGGCAGAGGCTCAAGCATATTTCGACAAGTGGTTCAAAAGCGCGGCGGGCTTCCTTGAACTGGCGGTTTCAGCGGTTGAAAAAGGATTGAATAATCACGCAGCCTTCCTGCTGCATCAGGCCACCGAGCATTTTTATCACACGGTGCTGCACGTCCTGACGCTCTATTCGCCGAAATCGCACAAGATCAATTTCCTGCGCGACAAGTCCGAGGACATCGCGCGCGACCTCATTCCCGTCTGGCCGCGCGACAGCAAGTTCGGTCGCCGCTGCTTCGAGCTCTTGCAGCAGGCCTATGTCAACGCGCGCTACTCGCCGCACTACAAGATCACCGGCCCCGAACTCGAATGGCTCGTCGAGCGCATTGAGCTCTTGCAGGCCGAGGTAAAGGCGATTGCCGAGCGTCGGCTGGCGGAAGGCGTTGGCTCGTGACCGAGGTTGCCGAGCCCTTGGGTACGACGCCCGATCGCAAGATCGCGCTCCTGATCGACGCCGATAACGTCTCGCACAACAAGATCGGCGCGATGCTCGCCGAGCTCTCCAAATATGGCACCGCGAACATTCGTCGCGCTTACGGCAACTGGGCAAGCGATGGCCTCAAGGGTTGGAAGGACAAGCTCCACGATTTCGCGATCCGCCCGATCCAGCAGTTCAACTATTCGTCCGGCAAGAACGCGACCGACATCGCGCTCGTCATCGACGCGATGGAATTGCTCTACACGCAGAAACTCGACGCCTTCTGCCTCGCGTCGAGCGACGCCGATTTCACGCCGCTGGTGATGCAGCTCCGCGCCAACGGCCACGAGGTCTATGGCTTCGGCGAGCGCAAGACGCCGAGCCCCTTCGTCAACGCCTGCACCGCCTTCCTCTATCTCGATAGCCTCGAGGGGGAGGCGGGATCGGGGTCGCCCGATGCCTCGGCTGCGCGCGTTTCGAAGGCAAAAGCATCGACCAAGGCCAAAGAAGCCCCCGCCAAGCCGGCAAGCAAGTCGCTGGCGATGGATACCAAGCTCGTCACGACCCTTCGCGGTGCGGTCGAGGCCGCCGCGCGCGATGACGGCTGGGCGCTGGTGTCTGCCGCCGGCAGCGCCGCCAAGCGGCAGGCGCCGATCGAGCCGCGCAATTACGGCGCCAAGAATTTCCCGGCACTGTTCGCCGCGACCGGCCTGTTCGACATCGTGAAGGGTGACGACGGGCACAGCTATGTCGCGGACAAGCGCAACAAGGATCGAACGCCGAAGCCGACGGCGTAGCGGCTAGCCTCGCCGCCGACCGGGGGCCAAGGGGTCGTTTTTACCGCTTGGTGTCTTCGACCCTCCCGGGGAAGCGGCCGCGGCGACATCAACAGGGCACCAGGCGGCGCGTTGAGGCGCCGCGCATCGAGGTGCCATGCCATGACCGACATAACCGACAGCGATGCCAACGCGCGCGCGGCGCTCGCGCGGCGCGGGTCGCCCTTCCTCGCCCCCGACCAGGCGGCCTTCTATCTCGGCGTGTCGCCGCGCACACTGCAAGAATATCGGTCGGCCGGTACCGGCCCGCGCTTCCGGCGCCATAGCCGCCATATCCGCTACCATGTCGACGATCTCGACGCCTGGTCGCGGAGCGTCGGCGAGGCCGGTACCGATGCCTAGGGCGCCGGTTCGCATCGTCGGCGCGGCGCTTCGCGTAGCGCGGCGGCGGACGCGTACGCGGAGGTGCTGGATCGGCTTCTGTGCCGTCCTGTCGATCGCGCTGGCAGCGACATTGGCCGCGCCGCCGCGCCCGCGCTTGCTCTGGAACGCGAGTGCCAGCGCCCCGGTCGGCCTGTGGCGGGTCGTTCCCGGTGCACCCGTCCGCCGCGGCGACATGGTCGTCGCGCGGCTTGGGCAGCCTTGGCGCGACCTCGCTGCGCGGCGCCACTATCTCCCTGCCAATGTCCCGCTCCTGAAGCGCGTCGCCGCCGCGCCCGGCGATCGCGTCTGCGCCTTCGGTCCCTGGATCTTCGTCGAGGGCAGGGTGATCGCGCTCCGCCGCGGCGCCGATCGCCGCGGGCGGCCGCTGCCCTGGTGGCACGGTTGCCGGACGCTCGACGATGGCGCGATGCTGCTGATGATGGACGACCCCGCGAGCTTCGACGGGCGCTATTTCGGGCCGGTCGAGCGACGGGCGGTCGTCGGTAAGGCGGTGCCGCTATGGCTTCGCTAGGCCGCGCCGCGGCGTTCGCGGCGCTGCTGCTCGTCGCCGCCGCGCCGGTGCGCGCGCACTCGGTCGATCGCTGGCGGCCCCACATCGAGGAAGCCTCGACGCGCTTCGGAGTGCCGGCCGAATGGATCGAGCGCGTGATGCGCGCCGAGAGCGGCGGCCGCACGACGCTGGGCGGGCGCCCGATCACCAGCCGTGCCGGGGCGATGGGGTTGATGCAGCTCATGCCCGGCACCTGGGCGGCGATGCGCGCGCGGCTCGGGCTTGGGCCCGACCCGCACGCGCCGCGCGACAATATATTGGCGGGAACCCTGTACCTGCGCCTGATGTACGACCGCTTCGGCTATCCCGGCCTGTTCGCGGCCTATAACGCGGGGCCGGGGCGCTATTCCGCTTACCTCGCGGGCCGGCAGGGCCTGCCCGCCGAAACGCGCGCCTACGTTGCGCAAGTGGCGGGGTCGGGCCGTCTGTCCCGCTCAGCGCCGACGGCGCCCGTTCGTGCCACCCCGCTCGTAAACCCGATTGGCGACGCGCGCGCGTCGGAGCAGTCGATTTTCTTCATCCGGCGGTAGGTAGCGCTTGCCTGCCGCCACGTCATTCATGCGTAGCGGGTCGGTCGCGCGAAGAAATCTTGCGGGCCGCTGATGGCCCTTGATCATTCGCTGCCGATTATCCGAAGCGGCATTCCTCGCGTCTCGAGAAGATAGGTTTCGACGCCAGCGAGCAAATGCAGACCCTCGTCGGTGACGGCGGCGCGCGACAGGCCAGGCTGTACGATCCGCACATCGAACTCGAACCGATAGTCTTGCCAGGTCGCTTTGAGTCGCTTGAGGTCGGCTGCCTTACCCTCCTCGAAACGCGATCCCTGCTTTCGATCGAGGCGCAGCTTCTCGCGCTTGAGCATATGCGTGAAAATGCGATTAGGCCGATCGCGCCATCGGGCAGACTTCTGGGCCTGGCCACAGACTTCGTAGAGGTCGCTGAGCCGCGCGCCCGGGTCGTCCTTGCTCGAATATTTGCAGTGGTAGAGCACGACTTGGATGAGGCCTTCGGTGATGCGGAAGGTCACAACATCGGCGATCTCGCCTTTGCCATCGTCGTCGAACACGATGTCATAGCCAGGCTCTTCCTTCAGTAGCTTTTCGATCACCTTGCGTTGAACCGAGTCGGCCCGCTTTGCGGGGCCTTGCGACTCCACCCGGATATTCGCCTCACTCCAGTCCCAGGCTTCGATCTTTTCGGGCGGATAGGGCGTAAAGCTCTCGCCATCGGGCAGCGAATAGAGATGGCTGTAAATCAGCAGCGAGCCGTCGCCGAAATCGATTTGCGGGGAATCGTCCGAAAAGCTTTCCGAGAGTGGTTTCGTTTTGCCCGCCACCTTGATTGTCGCCGGCGCGCCGCTCTTCTGGGGGTAACTTGCGCTGCCATCGGCGAAATCGATCTCGAACTCGGCTGCAGCCGTGTCGTTCGATACGCGAAACCGGAGTGGCGTATCGACGTCGTGCCCGACCAGCTCGATATCGCTTTCGGTCAGCAAAAACGAATGCTCGCCGATGCTGATCTCGACCCGCTCCTCGATCTGGATCTGCAGCGATTCGGGCCAGTGAATCGCGACGGCTGGAACGCTCGGCCGCTCGGTAATCTGGCGCGGTCGCATCGCACTCTTGAACACCTCGTCGGTGGTGATCCCGGGATCGTCGACCTTCCGGCCGATCGCGTCGCACCATTCGACCCAGTCGCTCAGATCGTTCACCGGCGCAAAGGACCAGAATTTGCCTTTCGTTGAGCAGCCGCGTGTCGTGGGCATGCCGTCCAGGAATCCAGTTGCAAACGCATTGTTCTTGATCCGGCCCTGCGCCTTGGCGGTGGCCAGGCCCTCGGCGACATCGACCCCCATGTACATCGAATAGCGGACTCCCCGCCCCTGGTGATGGGTGAGGCCGAGATTGCGCAGGATGAGCCGCTTGAAGCCCTCAAGGCTTCGAAACACGTCTTCGCCCTGGACGCGCCGGGCAGCTTCGCCTCCGACAGCGCGCGCGAGACGGTCGTACGGACCTTTGCCCGAGCTGCTGATGTAGAGAAGGCGGCGGACCGGGTCCCAGTGCATCATGGTCAGGTCCCAGTAGATGTTCATCGCGTGCTGGGCGCTGGTCCAACGAGCCTGTTCCTCGGTCCGCGTCACGAAGATCGCGACATTGCGGTGCCGGTTTACCTTCATACCCAAGTACACGCCGGGATCATAAAGATCTTCGGCCTTGAGCGGGTCCCACAGGTCGCAATCAACCTTATAGACCATCGTATTCATCTTGGGGTCGAGCGTCTGCAGTGGAATATCGTTGAGATTCCCCGTGAAGCCCTTGAACATCTCGGATCGCCTGATCTGCCGGTCGATCTTCGCCGTGCTCAGGGATTCGACTAGGGCGTTCCAGTCTGCGTCTTCGGCATAAAGCTTCGCCAGCGACCGATCGATATCGTCAGGACCCGTGTTAGCAATCACTGTTGCATCGCCGAGGCGCGGATCCTGCCGTGTGAACCGGCCGACGAATTGAATGGTGACTGCGACGCTCTTGTGCGGGTCGTGCAGTGCTGCGATCTTGAGTTCGGGAAGGTCGAAGCCCTCACCGAGCATGTCGACGCATACGATAATCCGACTTTCGAAGCGCCTGAGGGAGCTGAGATTCTTGCGTCGCTCCTGCATGGCTTGCCGACTGTGAACGATCGCCGGCTTATATTCGGGATAGAGCGACCAGTAGAGTTGGTGCAGTGCTTTGGCCCGGTCGATCGTCGTGCACCGGGCCATCGCCAGGTGATTGCGACCCGAGGCTAGGTCGGCCTTGAGCACTTCGCCGAGCTTCTCGGCAATCGCGAGATCGGCGTCGGCCTGGTCCAGCCCGTTCACGGCCTCGAACCGGATCGGCTTGAAATAATTTTCGGCCTGCGCCTTCGCCAGCGGATAGGTGTAGATAAATTCGCCATCGACACGCCGGCCGTCTTCGCGGAACGGCGTCGCGGTGAACTGGACGATCGGCAACGGCGGCGTACGATCGATGAAAAGGCCGCGAAACCGCGCCCATGTCGGAGCCCCGATATGGTGAGCTTCGTCGATGAACAGCGCCGAGGCCAGCGCTGCCATCCGATCTTGGACATCAGCGTCCGCGCGCCCAGCGATATGCATAGTCGCGACAATGACATTAGCGCTTGCAAACAGGCGGTCTACGTCTTCGGGGGAGCTGGGAATATGGGTGAGACGCATCACGAGCGGATATTCGGCGGATCCGCTTAGGCAATCCTGCTGCTTCAAGACGCCGAACGACTCGAATTTGTCGGCGATCTGGTCGCGGAGCGCATCGGTTGGCACGACGACGAGCAGCCTATCAAACTGTCGCTGCGCATTGAGTGCCAGCATCGTCTCGGTCTTACCTGTCCCGGTCGGCATGACGATCGTTGCCGGCGCCTGTGATCGTGTCGCATGTGCCAATGCGGCGTGAAGCGCTCCAATTTGCGGACGGCGAAAGCCCGGAGAAGCCGGGGTTGTGCCGGATGCAGCCGTTGCTTCCCTGAGGCTGACTGTTCCATTCCAGGAGCGCGTTATCGCCGCGATTTTCTCAGCGACCGCGTCGTCATCCATCGTCGCGATATCGATCGTCGACGTGCCGAGCCACCGTCCCTCTCCGCGCTGAAGTGCGGCGACAATGGTAGCCTCGTCATGCGCTCCCGGCACGAGGAGGATAAGGTCGGCGTCCAGATTTGTCGCGGTCTTCGCGGCTATGATTCTGAGATGTTCGTCTGTCGAAAGACGCGTTTCGAAGCCCTCGATCCGCATCATGTTGAACTTGGTGAGAACCACCTTTTCGCGCCGGGCCGGAACTGCGATCTGCTGGACGCGACTGTTCAGTATCTTGCCCTGGATGGCATAGAGTGGAGGCAAGAGAAGCTCGACCTCTTCGGTAAATAGCCCGAATTGGCCCATGGAACTCGATTGGCGACGGCGGCTCATCGGTCGCGCTCCAGCGCTATCAAATTTTGAACTTTCGCGCCGTTCGGCTGCGTTTCTTTCCCATCGCTCATCGCGGGCCTCCCCGCCCACGTCCGATCATAGGACATTGCGTGACGCTGTGGAAGCATCGCGGCGGCGCGATGCGCGAAGGTGCGCGGGAAAGAAGAGCGCACACTGGCGGCGGGGGCCGCCGCCAGGGGTCGCGCGTTGTTTTTGCCCGCGCATGCGCTCTTGGCTTTGGCCGGGGGCACGGCGGCGGCGCCCGTGCGCCGGGTGAACAGCGCCCCGCGCTGTCCAGGCCATGGCGGGGCCATGGCCGACCCGGTCCCGCCCGCGCGTACGCCGCCGCGCCGGCGGCGTCGCCAAGGGCGCGTTTCTCGTTGGGTGCCTGCAGCACGATGTGGTCGCCGCGCGCGATGGCGCGCGGCGGCGTTCGGTTCGGGGCCTTCCCGCCGTCGCGGCGGTGGCCGGCGCTCCCTCCTGGGCGCGGCCCGGCGCCCCGCAAGCCGGCTGCGCCGGCTCCTCCTCTGCGTTCCGGTCCTGCGGATGCGGGCCGCCTCATAGCCGCGCCCGGCAGGTCGCAACGCGCCGCCCACCCCCACTCCGGGGGAGGCCCATGGGGTTTTGGGCGCTCGAGGAGGATAGCAATGGACAGGATCAGCAAGCGTCGCGCGCGGCGCGCGGGTGGGGCATGGCGCCTTGAAGGGAGGGCGGCATGATCTTGCTCACCTCCGAGTTGCGCGCGGCCTTGCGCGCCAATGACATCGCCCGCCGTGCCGCGCAGCAGGGCGCGCAGCGCGAACCCGACCCGGTGCCGGTCGTCAAGTTTTTCTCACCCGTCGGCGCCGCGACATGGCTCGCGACCGAGCTCGATGCCGACGGCGACACGCTTTTCGGCCTCGCCGATCTCGGCTTCGGCTGCCCCGAACTCGGCAGCTTCTCGCTCGCCGAAATTGCGAGCGTGCGCTTGCCGTTCGGCCTCGCCATCGAGCGCGACCTGCATTTCACGTCGGCTCACCCGCTCTCGGCCTGGGCCGACGCGGCGCGCCGCGCGGGGTCGATCATCGGCGCCGAGCGCGACCTTCGCCGCACCGGGGGGAATGACGGCGACAACGAACTTCCATCGACCGATGGATGACGCGCGGCGCGTTTCCGCCGCAATCGAACCGGTCCCGCCCCGCTTCAAGACAAGACGGGACCGGCGCTCACAAGGAGCAAGACTATGAAACTCGACTTTATCGACCTTGGCAAGCTGTCGATCAGCAAGGCCAATATGCGCTACGCGAAAAAGGCGCCCGACGTGTCCGATATCCTTCCGACCGTGCGCGCGCGCGGCGTCCTCGTGCCGCTGATCGTGCGCCCCAACTGCGGTCCCGACGCCTATGAGATCGTCGCGGGCGCGCGGCGCTACACCGCCGCCAAGCTCGTCGCCGACGAGCGCGGCGATGGCAGCGCCGACCCGCTGCCGTGCGCGATCCTCGACGAGGGCGACGATGCCGCCGCCATCGAGGCGTCGCTCATCGAGAATGTCGCGCGGCTCGCGCCCGACGAGGTGACGCGTTGGGAAACCTTCACCAAG
This sequence comes from Sphingopyxis sp. CR5, assembly GCF_059693785.1. NCBI lineage: Bacteria > Pseudomonadati > Pseudomonadota > Alphaproteobacteria > Sphingomonadales > Sphingopyxidaceae > Sphingopyxis > Sphingopyxis sp. CR5. The sequence goes on from NZ_JCATIE010000005.1 coordinate 47,874, forward strand.
CTGGTGCGCGAAGGCCGTGACCCTGCCGATATTTCGGCGACCTTCGGCATTCCCGAACCGGGGGTGAAGCGCATTCTCGCGCTCGGCAATCTCTTGCCACGCATTCGCGACCTATACCGGCGCGAGGAGATCGATGCCGCGACCGTCCGCCACCTCACGCTCGCGAGCAGGAGCCAGCAGAAGGCGTGGCTCGCGCTCCACGACGACCCGCAAAGCTATTGTCCGACCGGCCATCAGCTCAAGGCATGGCTGTTCGGCGGCGCGTCGATCAAGACCGAACATGCGCTGTTCGACGTCGAGGCCAGCGGACTCGCGGTGATCGCCGACCTGTTCGGCGAGGACCGCTATTTCGCCGACGCCGACGCCTTCTGGACCGCGCAGAATGCCGCCATCGACGCGCGCCGCGAAGCCTATCTGGACGAGGGGTGGAGCGACGTGGTGATCGTCCCGCCGGGCGAATATTTCCACCGCTACGATTTCGCCAAGGCGCCCAAGCGCAAGGGCGGGCGCGTCTATATCGACGTGCGCGAGAACGGCGAAATCGCCGTCTACGAAGGCTATGTGACCGCCAAGGAAGGCAAAAGGCTCGAACGCGGCGAGGCAATCGATACCGGCCCCACGGCGCCGCGCCCCGAAATCACGCGCACGATGCAGACCTATGTCGACCTCCATCGCCATGCCGCCGTGCGCACCGCGCTCACCCACCATCCGAAGGTCGCGCTGCGCCTGGTGGTCGCCCACGCCATCGCCGGGTCGCACCTGTGGAAGGTGCAGCCCGAACCGCAGGCCTGCCGCAACGAGGCGGTGCGCGAGTCGGTCGAAACCTGCAAGGGCGAGACCGAGTTCGACAAGAAACGCCGCGCCGTGCTCGACCTGCTCGGCTTCTCGCCCGAGGAGCCGACGGTGACCGGCGGCAATGGCGACGGCTTTGGGCTTGCCGGGATTTTCCTGCGCCTGCTCGACCTTCCCGACCGCGCGGTCATGGACGTCATCATGATCGTCATCGGCGAAACGCTCGCCGCTGGAAGCGCCGCGGTCGAGGCGGTCGGCGCCGAAATCGGGGTCGATATGGCGACCTACTGGCAGGCCGACGAGGCCTTTTTCGAAGCCTTGCGCGACAAGGAGGTGCTGACGCGCATCGTCGCCGAGGTCGCAGGCGAAGCGGTCGCCGCCGCCAACGCAAAGGAGAAGGGCGCGACCTTGAAGCGCATTATCCGCGATCACCTCGACGGGTCGAACGGGCGCGCGAAGGTCGAAGGCTGGGTGCCGAAATGGATGGCTTTCCCGCCGTCGGCCTACACCGCGCGCGGTGGGGTCGGCACGGTCGCGGCCCACGCAAGGGTGCAGGCGGCGCGCACCGGCAATGGCCCCGAACCGGCGGGTCCGGGTGCGGCGATCGCGCTCCCGGCACCGGCGAAAGCCGAGGCGGAGCCGCCGGCCGAACGCCAAGCCGCGTGACCTTCGAGCGGGCGGCGGCGCGCCGCCGCCCGCCTGTTTCAGCATCGCGCCGCCCGCCGCTTTCGCGGTTCGGGCGGCGCATTTTTTGCGTCTTTGGTCCTGTCGATAAACAGCCGGTCGCGACCAAAAAATCTGCCGACGCGGGTTGCAATTGAGGTTCAGGAAAGAGGCTGTCTGCTCGGATCGGCCAAGCATCCGGCAGCGAACGGGCCGCGTCAAGGACGACGGGGCCCCACCATTTTGCTGCGCAAAATCGTGACCCCCATCGCCGCTGCGCGGCCGCTCCGCGGTCCTTGACCCGGCCCGCCCGCCGCCGGGCGAGGCTCCCATCTTTCACGAAAAGCCAGGAGGCAGATATGCGTATCGAACAGCAAATCGAGGAACTGCGCGCCGAACTTTCATGGTGCGACGACGCGGGCGAACGGCGCCAGATCGCGGCCGAATTGCGCGCCGCCGAGCGGCAATGGCGCTGCACCAACCGGGCAGATCGGCGGCCGGAAATCGCAGATCGGCGATAGCTCGCTGGGCATCGAGCGAGGCCGAAACCGGAGCGGCGCCAGCAGGCGCTGCTCCTTTTTTGCTCGCGGAAGGGGATCGAGGAATGACGCGAGCGGTAGGGAGAATGGGGAGGGGCGGAAGGCAAGATAGAAAGCTACGGCACCCCCGGGTACCGTAACGCATTGTCTGCACGTCCTTTTTAGTGGGTTTGAGACAGTGCCGTCCTGCCGGCGACGGTGCCGACCCGGCAGAAAGCGGCGGTTTTCCGCCCATTTTTCCGGCACCGATTTTCATCTTTTGGGTGCGCGCCCATAATTGCGCTCCCTCTCCCTTTAACTGCATCGACGATGTCCACCGAAGATGATTTCGAACCGCGGCTCGGCCGCATCGGCGACAAGGGCCGCAAGCCGCGTTCACGCAGGTTCCTCTCGCGCGTGATCGCCGCCGCCAATCTTGCGCGCGGAGGCGCGTCTGGTCTGGCCCGCCAGCCGGCGTTCACCGGCAGCCGGATCGGGCGCGGTGCCGGGGTCGGCCGCGTCCTGTCGGCGCGCGACCGCTACGCTGCTTTCCGCCGACGCCGCGTCATCGTCAAGACCCGGACCGTCAAACTCGGCGGCAAGGGCTTCGAGGGCGCCAAGGCGCATCTTCGCTATGTCGAGCGCGACGGCACGACGCGCGAGGGCGGGCGCGGGCAACTCTACAGCGCCGACAGCGACGCCGTGGACCGGGGCGCCTGGCTGGAACCGGCGAAGGACGACCGCCACCAATTTCGCTTCATCGTCAGCGCCGAGGACGGCATGGAATATGACGACCTCAAGCCGCTGACGCGGCGGCTCATGGCCAGGGTCGAGGAGGACTTGGGGACGACTCTCGATTGGGTGGCGGTCGATCACTATAACACCGGGCATCCCCACACCCATGTCATCGTCCGCGGCAAGGACGCGCGCGACAGGGACCTGGTCATCGCGCGCGACTATATCAGCCATGGCCTGCGCGAACGCGCGTGCGAGCTGGTCGATCTCGACCTTGGTCCGCGCACCGACCGGGCGATCGAGCAGCGGCTTCGCGCCGAGGTCGAGCAGGAACGGCTCACCGGCATCGACCGCGCGATGCTGCGCGAGGCCGACAAGGGCATATTGGTCAGTTCGCAGGCACGCGGGCCGTTCGACCATGACATTCGCATGGGCCGCCTCAAGACGCTCGAGCGTCTCGGGTTGGCGAGCCGGCACGGCGCGGCGCATTGGCGGCTGGCCCCCGGGATGTCCGAGACGCTGCGCCGGATGGGCGAGCGCGCCGACATCGTCCGCACGATGCAGCGCGCCTATGCGGCGCGAGGGACCGCGCCTGCGCCTGTCGACCAGGCCATTTATGATCCGGCCGCGGCCGATGCCCGCCCGCTCATAGGCCGCCTCGTCGAACGAGGACTGTCCGACGAACATGCCGACCGTCATTATGTCATCGTCGAAGCCATCGACGGCCGTACCCATTATGCCGAGATCGGGAAGGGCGGGGCGGTCGGTCCGATCCCCAACGATGCGATTGTCGAGATCAGGCCGCGCGGCAGCGGCGTTCGGGCCGTCGATCGCGCGATCGCCGAGGTCGCTGCCGCCAACGGCGGGCGCTATTCGATCGACGCGCACTTGAAGCATGACCAGGCAGCCAGCGAACGCTTTGCCGAAGCCCATTTTCGCAGGCTCGAGGCGATGCGGCGCGTCGCGGGCAACGTCGAGCGCGAACCCGGCGGGACCTGGATCATTACCCCCGACCACCTCGCCAAGGTGGAAGCGTTCGAAGCCCGCCAGCTTCGCGACCAACCCGTCTCCATCGAGATCCTCTCGGCGGTGCCGCTCGACAAGCTGCCGGGAACGGAGGCCGCGACCTGGCTCGACCGCGAACTGGTCGCCGACAATCCCGTACCGCTGCGCGATGCCGGTTTCGGGCTGGAGGTCCGTGCCGCGCAGGCCATGCGGCGGCAATGGCTGGTCGCCGAGCAGCTTGCCGGGGAAAAGGACGGCCAAACCGTGTATCGCCGCGACCTGCTCGCGGCCTTGCAGCGCCGCGAATTGTTTCGGGTCGCGCGCCAGCTATCGGGTGAAATCGGCAAACACTTCGTCGAAGCGAAGCCGGGAGAGCCGATCGAGGGACGCCTGGTCCGCACGGTCGAGATGGTGAGCGGACGCCATGCGCTGGTCGAGCGATCGCGCGACTTCACGCTGGTTCCGTGGCGCCCGGTGATGGAGCGGCATATCGGCAAGAACGTCTCAGGCATCATGCGCGAGGGCGGTATTAGCTGGACTTTCGGGCGCCAGCGGGGCGGTCCGAGCATCTCGTGACCTCATTTGGCCGCAAGCAGATCGGCGGCGTTGGAGACGAGCCGGGTGAGGGCAGTCGCGATCGGAGAGAGCCCTTGAATCCATATATAGCCTTCCTAACTTTTCATCGCCGGACGCCAGGTTCGGGTCCGGTTGGACATGGAGAGCGTCGGCTCTTCGCTACCGGCGCATCTCATGCCCGAATTGCTTCGAGAAGGAGGATTTGGAGATGAGAAGCAACTTCGACTTTACGCCCTATCGGCGCTCCACGGTCGGCTTCGACCGTCTTTTCGATCTGCTCGAGACCGGCATGCGCGGCGACGCGACCGACGGCTACCCGCCCTTCGACATCGTGAGGGACGGCGAGGACAGCTACCGGATCACGCTCGCGGTCGCCGGTTTCCGCCCCGACGAGATCGAGGTGGTCGCGCAGCAGAACCAGCTCACCGTCACCGGCAAGCGCAACGAGGATGATGGCAAGGGCCAGTATCTGCACCGAGGCATTGCCGCGCGTGACTTCGAGCGGCGCTTCCAGCTCGCCGATTTCATCGAAGTCGGCGAGGCGGGCTTCGACAACGGTCTGCTTTCGATCGAGCTGAAGCGCGTCGTCCCCGAGGCGTTGAAACCGCGCAAGATCGCGATCGGCGGCGGCAGATCCGCGCGCGAACGGATTGAATCGCGCAAGGAGAAGGCGGCCGAAGTCGCCTGATCCCGCAACAAAGGAACGGCCCTCCGGCGCCGCCTGCCCGAGGCGGGCCGGTCGGCCACGCTCATTCCAGCCAGAAAGGAGATGACTCATGGCACTTCGTGATCTCATTCCCTGGAGTCGGCAGGAAAACCGGCTCCCCCATCCGGTCAGCCCCGAGCGTGACCGGGGCTATGACACGCATCCGCTGCTGTCGCTTCACCGTGAGGTGAACCGGCTGTTCGATGATGTCTTTCGCGGCTTCGGCGTTCCAGCCTTCGGCGGCTTCGGTCGCGACGGCGGCTGGCCGCATGTCGAGCTCAGCGAGACCGACAAGGATATCCGCGTCACCGCCGAACTGCCCGGTCTCGATGAAAAGGACGTCGAGATCAGCGTCGAGGAAGGCGTGCTGACCCTGCGCGGCGAGAAGCGCGCCGAAATCGAGGACAAGGATCGCGGCTATTCGGAGCGCAGCTACGGCCGCTTCGAACGCCGCATCGGCCTGCCGCTGGGCGTCGATCGCGACCACGCGGACGCCACGTTCAGGAATGGCGTGCTCACCGTCACGCTTCCCAAGACGGAGGCGGCGAAGCAGAATGTGCGCCGCATCCCGATCAATGGCAAGTCGGCCTGACGGCGCGGCCCGGGCTATCCGGCCGGGGCCTGTCGCCAACGACAATCATGCGGGGCGGCGTGCAATGTTCGGCGCCTGGCCCGACGACGCGATTGCGATCGTGGAACCCGTGCCCCCGAGCCCGGTCACATCGGGCCGTGCGCATCGCGACCGCTGGCGCGTGCGCTTTGCCCCGCGATGGGGACCGTCTGCCGATCCGCTGACCGGCTGGACCGGTGGCGGCGATCCGCTGGGCACGATCGAATTGCGTTTCGCCAACCGGGAGGCGGCGGAAGCCTATTGCCGGCGGGCCGGCATATCTTTCGAGTGCCGCTTTGCGCCACCCGGGCCGCCGCGCGTACCGATGTTCCCGCGGGTCGCGACCACGCCGTTATGCTGCTGGCCGAGCGGACCGCATGCGCTTTGCTGCGGGCGATATCCGCTGCTGGAGCAATGCGCGGCAGAAAATGACGACGGCACGCGGCGCGTCTCGTAGCGCGCCGCCGCGCCGCTCACTGGATCGAGAGGACGTCGTCCGCCGCGCGCCATTCCGCGGGACGGATCAGCCGCTCGTGCGCGATCCGGACCGAGTGGAGCGCGGCCTCGACCTCGCGCCGCCAATGATCGAGGAAGTCGAACAGCACCGGGAAGTCGGGCGCGAGATCATATTCCTGCCAGACGAACAGTTGCAGCAGCGACGGATGATCGGGCCGGTAATAATGGATCTCGGCCGTGGTCAAGCCATAGCCTTGCAATTGTCGGGCCAGCGCGGGATCGCTCATAAGGCAGCGCGGTGCTCCCCGCCGCCCTGATCGAGCGTCCGCAGCGCTGCCAGCACATCGTCGACCGGGACCGCGCGTTGCGCGCCAGGCAGCTTGCGGAGGGCGGGCTTGTCCCGAACCGCGGCGCGGTCCGAGGCCCATCTTGCCAACAGGGCGCGCTTGACCTCGGGTTCGAGGCTAGGGTGGCGCGCAATATCGAAGGGATGAAGAAAACGGGAAAATGGCTGCGACATGATCGTGCCTCCTTCCTGAGTCGCTCCTTTTTCATCGCATGCGGCGATCCGCCGCATCGCCATTTTGGAACGGAAACGAGTCGCGTCAAGAGGTCTCGCCATAGCCGACAGCGTCTTCCTCTGGCACTTCACAGCATAGAGTGCCAAAAAATTTTCGCCGCCCTCTTGAACCGAAAAATTCGCTTTCCTAGCTCATCCACGCCGCCTGTCCGGGAGGCGGGCGGCTCGTATCATATCGTTATGCAACATGGAGGTTATGCATGCATTTCCGTCCCTTGCACGACCGTGTGGTCGTCCGCCGCATCGAAGCCGAGGAGAAGACCTCGGGCGGCATCATCATTCCCGACACCGCCAAGGAAAAGCCGCAGGAAGGCGAAGTCGTCGCCGTCGGCCCGGGCGCCCGCGCCGAGGACGGCACGGTCATCCCGCTCGACGTCAAGGCCGGCGACCGCATCCTGTTCGGCAAATGGTCGGGCACCGAGGTCCGCATCGATGGCCAGGAGCTGCTCATCATGAAGGAGAGCGACATTCTCGGTGTGATCGAGCAAGCCGAGGCACTCAAGAAAGCGGCCTGACGCCGCACCGTTCCAGCAACCTGAAAGGAATCTGAAAAGGAGGTATCGAAAATGGCTGCCAAGGAAGTGAAATTTGCGTCGGACGCGCGTGATCGCATGCTGCGCGGCGTGGATACGCTTGCGAATGCAGTGAAGGTTACGCTGGGGCCGAAAGGTCGCAACGTGGTGATCGAGAAAAGCTTCGGCGCACCGCGCATCACCAAGGACGGCGTGACGGTCGCCAAGGAAATCGAACTCGCCGACAAGTTCGAGAATATGGGCGCGCAGATGCTGCGCGAGGTCGCGAACAAGCAGAACGATCAAGCCGGCGACGGCACGACCACCGCAACCGTACTCGCGCAGACGATCGTTCGTGAAGGCGCCAAGGCGGTCGCCGCGGGCATGAACCCGATGGACGTCAAGCGCGGGATCGACCTCGCCGTGAGCGCAGTGGTCAAGGATCTCGAAGCCCATGCCAAGAAGGTCGGCGCCAATAGCGAGATCGCGCAGGTCGCGACCATCTCAGCCAATGGCGACGAAGAAGTCGGCCGCATCCTCGCCGAGGCGATGGAGAAGGTCGGCAATGAGGGCGTGATCACCGTCGAGGAGGCGAAGAGCCTCGCGACCGAGCTCGAGACGGTCGAGGGCATGCAGTTCGACCGCGGCTACCTTAGCCCCTATTTCATCACCAATGCCGAGAAGCTGAAGGTCGAGCTCGACGATCCGTACATCCTGATCCACGAGAAGAAGCTCTCGAACCTCCAGGCGATACTCCCGCTGCTCGAGAGCGTTGTCCAATCGGGCAAGCCGCTCCTCATCATCGCCGAGGATGTCGAGGGCGAGGCGCTGGCTACCCTCGTCGTCAACCGCCTGCGCGGCGGCCTCAAGGTCGCGGCGGTCAAGGCGCCGGGTTTCGGCGACCGCCGCAAGGCGATGCTCGAGGATATCGCGGTCCTCACCGGCGGCAATGTCGTCAGCGAGGATCTGGGCATCAAGCTCGAGAATGTTACCGTCAACATGCTCGGGCGCGCCAAGAAGGTCGTCATCGACAAGGATAATACGACGATCGTCGACGGCGTCGGCGCGAAGGGCGACATCGACGCACGCATCGCGCAGATCCGCCAGCAGATCGAGACCACGACGAGCGACTATGATCGCGAGAAGCTCCAGGAGCGGCTCGCCAAGCTTGCGGGCGGCGTTGCGGTGATCCGCGTCGGCGGCGCGACCGAAGTCGAGGTCAAGGAGCGCAAGGACCGCGTCGACGACGCGCTCCATGCGACGCGCGCAGCGGTCGAGGAAGGCATTCTTCCCGGCGGCGGCATTGCACTGCTCCGCGCGCTCAAGGCGCTCGAAGGCCTGAAGGCCGCGAACGACGACCAGCAGTCGGGCATCGACATCGTCCGCCGCGCGCTGCGCGCGCCTGCGCGCCAGATCGCCGACAATGCGGGCGAGGACGGTGCGTGGATCGTCGGCAAACTGCTCGAGAGCGACGATTATAACTGGGGCTTCAACGCCGCCACCGGCGAATATGAGGATCTGGTGAAAGCCGGCGTGATCGACCCCGCCAAGGTCGTGCGCACCGCGCTGCAGGATGCGGCATCGGTCGCATCGCTGCTCATCACCACCGAAGCTCTCGTTGCCGAGCTGCCGAAGGAGGAGAAGGCCGCACCGATGCCGGCGATGGACTTCTGACGACAAAGGGGGCGGCGGGGCTCCGCCGCCCCCATCCTGGCGCCGCCCCCATCCTGGCGATGACCGGCAGGAAAATAGCGGAGATCGGCAATGCTTTATTCTGGTCAGAGCGTTAGGGTCTCTTCGGCGCAGATGGAATCGCGGCACGGAAAGGAAGCCACGCTTCGCGTCGCGCGGCAGGCTCGTTGGGCACGCGATCGCGGCAACGAACAGGAGATACAATTCCGGGACGCCGTCCTTGCGGATCTGGGGCGCAAGGGTTCGTGTCATTGTGGCCGTTTAAGGTCAGGCAGGTTTTGGCGCGAAATTGTGAACCGGAGACATTGCTGCCAGTGCGGCGGTAAGCGCTGGCGCCGATCCAATATCGAAAACGCAGCAACTGCTTTGGCAATGTTCTCGTCCTTTCAATAGGGCGTTGTCCTAGATATGCGATCCACAGCCGCATCATTGCGCACTTGCCTCGGTGCAGGGGCCGTCCACCCCATCTCGTCAGTTCAAGCCGAGCACGAGTGTCTAAATTGGAGGTCGCGTTCGATCGTGGGCTGAAAGGCAGCCGGGCGACCTCGATCTTCGTTTCCGAGGGTAGCATTTGCTGGGCGTCCGCACTTTTTCAGGCGGGCAAGCCGACGCGGGTATTAAAGCCTGACACAGTGGCGCATGGCTTGGCGGAGTACGGCGGGGGCGTTAGCAAGTGATGCCTCGCCTTCTAGGCGGCCGTCGAGACGTAAATAGGCCATGTCCTTTTGCACCATGAAGTGCTGCATCAAAGGCGTCCCGGCAATGCCGCCGACCCAATAGGTGCCCGCATTATTGGCGCGCTGAACCGGAATGTTGACAATCCGTCCCGCAAAATTCCAGGTCAGCGTGATGTGCGGGGCCGCGCGCGGCTTGACGAGCAACATCGCGATATAGGGACGGCCCTTTTCGCAATAGACCGTGAACGACTTGATGCTTGGGGATGCCGCGGCTTCCACATAGGCCACCGGTGCACGACCATCGACCGGCAATAATTTCCATGGCGTACCCGGCGCCGCATTGGCGCCCTCGCCCGGGCTGTTCGCCAGCATCGTGCGAATCGCCGGCGGTTCGGGCAAGCGGCCGCCCGCGGGCGCATAGACCGTGAGCTTGCCCCTTTCCCATAGCCCGACCTGGACCACGCGCCTGGCCGGGTCGATCAGCACATAGGCCTGGTCCTCGCCGCCGCGATGCGGCGCGTTCCCCGAAATATAATAGAGGTTCCCATGGCGTTCGAGCGGGCCAACCGTGGCCAGGTTCGCCTCGAGCACTGCCATCTTCGCGCCCAGCATACCTATCAGCGCCCCGGCAATGGCACCTTTTTCGAAGAGGTCGATATTGGCGCTGGAATAGCTGCCAGGATAGCGGCCCACCAGCGCGGGTAAATTGGACCATTCGAGCGGCGTTGCCCTAGCCGATGCCTGTTGGGCGCTTGCTGGCACAAGCTGACCGGCCGACATGGATGAAGCTGCCGCAAGAGCGAACATCCAGAAGAACTTTCGCCGACCGTGCAATTCTCCCCAATTCATGACCATGCCCCCGCCTACATCTCATCCGGAATTCTTGCCTGACACAAGATGAACGCGAATGGAACGGCCAGTCCCTTGCGCGTTTTTTGCTTGCGGCAAAACGTCCATGGCGCCCACGACACGGCCGTCAGGCTCACGCTTCGGCGCATGACAGGGGATCGGCGGTAAGGCAGCGGTCCGGAACGCGCGGGCACGCGCGCCGCGCCCTTGCCCTCCCCAAATTGAATCAATCTTTTTTCGACCCTCACCGACGAATGATGATAGCGGCTGCCAAAGGGGGATGACGTCGACGGGACATTTTTTCGCGGCAGCTATCGTCTCGGCAGGGTTCAGCCAGGTTTCCGCCCCGGCCTAGCTGGCTGATATCCGTTTCGGCAATCTCCACGCGCACACATCGTGCAGCCATGGGATCGGCACCCCCGCCGAGGCCTATCACATGGCGTGCGACGGCGGCCTCGATTTTTTCGCGATCCCTCGCAGACCCATGAGGCGACGCGCTTGATTGCCTCGCGCAGAAGATGCCGTTCGCCAAAGGCAGCTTTTGGGGACCGGAACTTGACCGCTAAGACTTCCGAAATCGGACGCAAAAACAGACGGCGACCCGGGTCGAGCCTATTGCGCCTCGATAAACCGACCTGTCGCGCGCCCCGATTGATCTGATGCTCGAGATGCGCGGCTTGCGCCAACTCGCGTCGTCGCGCGTCGTGACCGTCATATGTGATTTTCTCCTTCCGGACCAACGTGGGGCGTCGAGGCGACCCCTTGCCTCGCCGGGAGAATGCCTTGACCCCCACGAAGCTCCTCGTCGGACAGATCCTCACTGTCTTCGCGATCGTATTCGCGGGGGTATGGGCATCGACGCAGTGGTGTGCCGCGCAGCTTGGCTATCAAGCACAGCTCGGGCCAGCCTGGTTCATGGCTGGCGATACGCCGGTCTATCGGCCGTGGTCGATTTTCCCATGGTGGTATCATTACGAAGCCTATGCGCCCGAAATATTCGACAGGGCCGGAATGCTCGCAGGCAGCAGCGGCTTCCTCGGCTGCGCGGCGGCCATCGCGGGGTCGCTGTGGCGCGCCCGGCAGTCGCGTCACGTCACTACCTATGGCTCGGCGCGGTGGGCAACCATTCGCGAGATCGAACGCAACGGCCTCTTCGGCGACGCAGGCATATTCCTTGGGCGCAAGCATGGCCGCTACCTTCGCCACGATGGCCCCGAACATGTCATGGCGTTCGCGCCGACACGGTCGGGCAAGGGTGTCGGCCTCGTCGTCCCGACCCTGCTGAGCTGGACTGGTTCGGCGATCATCCACGACATCAAGGGCGAGAACTGGGAGCTTACCGCCGGGTGGCGTTCGCGCTTCTCCCACGCGCTCCTCTTCAATCCGACCGATCCGGCATCCGCCAGGTACAACCCCCTGCTGGAGGTGCGCCGCGGCAGGCACGAGGTTCGCGACGTCCAGAACATCGCGGACATCCTCGTCGATCCCGAGGGCGCGCTCGAACGCCGGAACCACTGGGAGAAAACGTCGCACTCGCTGCTCGTCGGCGCAATTCTCCACGTCCTTTACGCCGAGGAAGAAAAGACCCTCGCGCGGGTCGCGACCTTCCTGTCCGACCCGCAGCGCCCGTTCGTCACCACGCTGCGCCGGATGATGACGACCAATCATCTCGGCACAGCGGAGGCACCGCGAGTCCATCCCGTCGTCGCCTCGGCCGCGCGCGAGCTCCTGAACAAGTCGGAGAACGAGCGCAGCGGTGTGCTGTCCACCGCGATGTCGTTCCTTGGTCTCTATCGCGACCCCACCGTTGCCGAGGTTACGTCGCGCTGCGACTGGCGCATCGCCGACCTCGTCGAGGGCGATCATCCCGTGTCGCTCTATCTCGTCATCCCGCCGTCGGACATCTCGCGGACGAAGCCGCTGGTGCGGCTCCTGCTCAACCAAGTGGGGCGCCGACTCACCGAGAAGCTCGACGATCATCGCTCGGCGGTGCGCCGCCACCAGCTCCTGATGATGCTCGACGAGTTCCCCGCGCTCGGGCGCCTCGACTTCTTCGAGACGAGCCTCGCGTTCATGGCGGGCTACGGCGTGCGCGCCTTTCTCGTCGCGCAGAGCCTCAACCAGGTCGAGAAAGCCTATGGCGAGCATAATTCGATCCTCGACAACTGCCACGTCCGCATCGCCTTCGCCACGAACGACGAGCGTACGGCGCGCCGAGTCTCCGATGCGCTCGGCGTCGCCACCGAACAGCGCGCGATGCGCAACTATGCCGGTCATCGCCTCGCGCCCTGGCTCGCGCACGTCATGGTAAGCCGCCAGGAGACCGCTCGCCCACTGCTGACGCAGGGCGAGGTCATGCAGCTGCCACCTGACGACGAGCTGGTGCTGGTATCGGGGGTCGCGCCGATCCGCGCGAAGAAGCTTCGCTACTACGACGATGCCAATTTCCGCGCGCGCCTCGCGCCGCCGCCCGCGCTTTCGGATGGCGACTATGAAGATCGCCCGGCGCCGCGCGCCGACGATTGGAGCGGGCTGGTCCGCGCGCCCGACGATCGTCTTAGCCAAGGCAACGAGCCCGAGGCGGACGATGACGGCGGACTCCAGCAGCAGCGGCATCCCGCGCTCGACGAAGGTAGGGTGAAAAGCGAGCCGGCGAAACAGCTCGAACTCCCCGACCTCGAACGCGACGATCCCGACGCCGCCGCCGACAAGCGCGTCATGGACCGCGTCCGCGCGTCGCTGGTGCGCGGGCACGCGCTCAACCAGTCGCAAACCCAAGATCTCTTGCCGGGACTATAGGCGATGAAGATCCGGCAAAATCTCTATATCGACCGCGACCTCGGCGATGCCCTCGATGCGCTGGTTATCCGGCGCGGCGGCAACAAGTCGCGCATCGTCAACGCGGCGCTGCGCGACTGGCTGGCGCGCCGCGCGAGCAAGGAGATCGACGACCTCCTCAAGGTGCGGCTCGATCGCATCTCGCGCGAGGTCGCGGCGGGGCGGCGCGACATCGAGGTGGTGATCGAGGCGCTCGCGCTGTTCGTGCGCTACCAGCTCACCGTTACCGCGCCGCTGCCCGAGGCCGACGCCGCTGCGCTCGCGGTGGGCAACGCACGCTTCGAGCGCTTTATCGCGCAGCTCGGCCGCCAGCTCGCAGCCGGCAAGCGAACGCTTGGTCCCGACACCAGCGGCGTGGTGCAGTCATGAACGACGCGCTTTCGCCAGCCACGCTCTCGTCCGGGCGCCGACGGGCGATGCTGCGCACCGCGATGGGGCCGAGCATCGCCGCGGCGCTGGCCGATCCCGCGGTCATCGAGATCATGGTGAACCCCGACGGCGTGCTGCGGCTCGACCGCCTCGGCGACGGCCGTATCGACACCGGCACACGCTATGACCCGGCGCAGGTCGAACGCATCATCCGGCTCGTCGCGAGCCATGCGCGAACCGAGGCGCATGCCGCGGCGCCGATCATTTCCGCCGAGCTGCCGCCGCATGGGCAAGGGGCAGGCGAGCGGTTCGAGGGCGTGCTCCCGCCGGTCAGCCTCGCGCCCTGTTTCTCGATCCGCAAGCCCGCGGCGCGCATCTATACGCTGCTCGACTATGTGAAGGACGGCATCATGCCCGCCGAGACAGCGCGGCTGCTGTCGATGGCAGTGGTCGAGCGGCGGAACATTCTCGTCGCGGGCGGCACCTCGTCGGGCAAGACGACGCTCGCCAACGCGCTGCTCGCCGAAATGGCGGGTCTCGACGAGCGGGTGATCATCATCGAGGACACGCGCGAGTTGCAATGCGCGGCAAGCGATGTCGTTGCGCTTCGCACGCGCACCGCTGGCACGACCGGCGCCGGCGCGGTGACGATGGCCGACCTCGTGCGCTCGACGCTCCGCCTTCGCCCCGATCGCATCATCGTCGGCGAAGTGCGCGGCCGCGAGGCGCTCGACATGCTGAAGGCCTGGAACACCGGCCACCCCGGCGGCATCGCGACCGTCCACGCGAACAGCGCGGGCGCGGCGCTCTACCGCCTCGAACAGCTGGTGCAGGAAAGCGTCGTCACCGTGCCGCGCCGGCTGATCGCCGAGGCGATCGACGTGATCGTCTTCATTTCAGGGCGCGGCCTCGCGCGCCGCGTCGAGACCATAGCGCGCGTCGCCGGGCTCGACGCGCAGGGCGGCTACGCCGTCCGCGACCTCACCGATCCCAACGCTCTTGAAGGAGAATGACATGCAAGTTCGCGCCCTCGCACCATTGATAGCAAAGGCCCGCGCCCGCGCGCCCGACCTGCGGCGGCTGGCCGCCGTCAGCATCAATCTTGGCCTTGTTCTTGGCCTTGCCGGTGCCGCCCACGCCGCCGGCTCGGGGATGCCGTGGGAAGAACCGCTTCAACAGGTTCTCGAATCGGTCCAGGGGCCGGTGGCGAAGATCGTCGCGGTGATCATCATCATCGTCACCGGGCTGACGCTGGCGTTCGGCGAGACCGCGGGCGGGTTCCGGCGGCTCATCCAGATCATCTTCGGCCTCTCGATCGCCTTCGCCGCGTCGAGCTTCTTCCTCTCCTTCTTCTCCTTCGGCGGCGGGGCGCTCATCGCATGAGCGGCGCCGACCATCCAGTCGAGAACGGTCATGTCGCGGGGTTCGAGGCGCCGATGCACCGCGCGCTCGCCGAACCGATCCTGCTCGGCGGCGCGCCGCGCGCGATCGCGATCGTCAACGGCACCGTCGCGGCGGCGCTCGGCGTCGGTTTGCAGCAATGGGTCGCTGGCCTCGCAATGTGGGCGTTCGGCCACACGCTCGCGGTGTTTGCTGCGAAGCGCGACCCCGATTTTGCGCCCGTTCTCGCGCGCCACCTCCGGCAGCGGGGACATCTTTCATGTTGAAGCATCGTCATGTTTAACCTGGGCGAATATCGCAGTCGCGCCGACCGGCTCGCCGACCACCTGCCATGGGCGGCGCTGATCGCGCCCGGCGTCGTCCTGAACAAGGACGGCAGTTTCCAGCGCACCTTGCGCTTTCGCGGGCCTGACCTTGAGAGCGCGACCGAGGCCGAACTCGTTGCCGCCTGCGCGCGCGCGAATAATGTCCTCAAGCGCTTCGGATCGGGCTGGGCTTTGCATTTCGAGGCCGAGCGCCGCGAGGCGCTCGCCTATCCCGAGAGCGCCTTTCCCGACGCGGCGTCATGGCTCGTCGAGCAGGAACGCCGCGCCGCCTTCGAGAGCGCGGGCGCACATTTCGAGAGCGTCTACTATTTAACGCTCACCTTCCTGCCGCCGCCCGACCAGGCCGATAGGGCGGGCCGCTTGCTCGTCGAGCGCAGCGGCGCGGCCAGGGGGCGCGACTGGCGCCAGGCGCTCGCCGGATTCGTCGCCGCGACCGATCGCGCGCTCGACCTGTTCGCGGGGTTCATGCCCGAGGTGCGCGCGCTGGGTGACGGCGAGACGCTGACATATCTCCACGGTACGGTCTCGACGCGCCGCCATGCCGTCGCGGTGCCCGAGACACCGATGTATCTCGACGGCCTCCTCGCCGACACGCCGCTCGCGGGCGGGCTCGAACCGATGCTCGGGGACCAGCAGCTCCGCACGCTGACGATATTGGGTTTCCCGAATGTCAGCCGACCCGGCATCCTCGACGCGCTCAATCATGAAGACTTTTCCTATCGTTGGGTCACGCGCTTCATAGCGCTCGACAAGCAGGAGGCGACGAGGGCGCTCACCAAGCTCCGCCGCCAATGGTTCAACAAGCGCAAGTCGGTGACCGCGATGCTGCGCGAAGTCCTCTACGACCAGCCGGCGCAGCTGCTCGACAGCGACGCCGACAACAAGGTGGTCGATGCCGATCTCGCGCTGCAGGCGCTCGGCGCCGACATGCTTGCTTTCGGTTATCTGACGACGACGATCACCGTCACCGATGCTGACCGGGCCCGCGTCGAAGAGAAGGTCCGCGCCGTCGAGCGCATCGTCAACGGGCTCGGCTTCACCTGCATCCGCGAGAGCATCAACGCGGTCGAGGCGTGGCTGTCGAGCCTGCCGGGCCATGTCTATGCGAACGTTCGCCAGCCGATCGTCCATACGCTCAATCTCGCGCACCTGGTGCCGCTGTCGAGCGTCTGGGCGGGGCCGGCAGCAAACAAGCATCTCGGTGGGCCGCCCCTGCTTTATGCCGAGACCAGTGGGTCGACTCCGTTCCGGCTCAGCACCCATGTCGGCGACGTCGGGCATATGCTCATTGTCGGACCGACCGGCGCCGGCAAGTCGGTGCTCCTCGCCTTGCTGGCCTTGCAGTTCCGCCGCTACGCGGATGCCCAGGTCTATATTTTCGACAAGGGATATTCGGCGCGCGCCGCGGTGCTTGCGATGGGCGGCGCGCATCACGCGCTCGGGCTCGGCGGCGATGACGGCGGTCAAGCCGGAGAGGGTGGCCCCGCGATCGCTTTCCAGCCCCTGCGGCAGATCGACCGTGCCGACGAACGCGCGTGGGCGGCGGAGTGGATCGGCGCCTTGCTCGCGCATGAGAAAGTGTCGGTCGATCCGCACGTGAAGGAAGCACTATGGTCGGCGCTGACCAGCCTCGCTACCGCCCCGGTCGAAGAGCGCACGCTCACCGGCCTGTCGCTGCTCTTGCAATCGGCGCCGCTGCGCGCGGCGCTCGCGCCTTACACGCTCGAAGGCCCCTTCGGTCGACTGCTAGACGCCGCCGAAGATGATTTGCGCGTCGCCGATATGCAATGCTTCGAAACCGAGGCGCTGATGGGGCAGGGGGGTGTCGTCGCGCCGTTACTCTCCTATCTGTTCCACCGTCTCGAAGCGCGGTTCACCGGGCGTCCGACCCTGCTCATTCTCGACGAGGCGTGGGTGTTCCTCGATCACCCGCTGTTCGCTGCGCGCATCCGCGAATGGCTGAAGGTGCTGCGCAAGCGCAATGTCGCCGTGGTCTTCGCGACGCAGAGCCTCGCCGACATCGCCGAGTCCTCGATTGCGCCGGCGATCATCGAAAGCTGCCCGCAACGGATATTGCTCCCCAACGACCGGGCGATCGAGCCGCAGGGCGCGGCCGCCTATCGGCGCTTCGGGCTCAACGCGCGGCAGATCGAGCTCGTCAGCCGCGCGGTCCCCAAGCGGCAATATTATCTGCAATCGGCGCGTGGCAACCGGCTGTTCGAGCTGGGGCTTGGACCGATCGCGCTCGCGCTTTGCGGCGCGTCCGACCCCGAAACGCAGAAGCGCATCGACGCCATCGAAGCGAAGCTCGACCGGCTTGGTGTCGGCGCGCGCGACCCCGCGGCGTTCGCGCGCGCCTTTCTCAATGGCGCCGGCCTCGACTGGGCGGCCGACCTCCTCGCCGATTTTCCATCCCCCCAAGCCCCCCAAGAAGGAGATTTTTGATGCCACTTCCCCTCCGTCACCACGTCGTCACCGGCCTGCTCGGTCTCGGCACGCTCGGCGCGCTTGCCTTCGCGGTCGTCCTGCCCGGCGCACCCGCATCGGCGCAAATCAGCGTGTTCGACCCGAGCAATTATTCGCAGAACCTGCTCATCGCGGCGCGGACGCTGAGCCAGGTCAATAACCAGATCCGCTCGCTCCAGAACGAGGCGCAAATGCTCGCGGGGCAAGCGAAGAACCTTTCGCGCATCGACTTCCCGCAGATCGATCGGCTCCGCGAAAAGCTCGGCGAGATCGACCGTCTGATGGGAGAGGCGCAGGGGATCGACTTTCGCGTCGATCAGCTCGACGCGCGTTACCGCCAGCTTTTCCCCGACGATTTCGCTTCGGCGATGACGCACGACGAACGGATCGCGGCGGCCAAGCAGCGGCTCGACGCCGCGATGACGGCGTTCCGGCAGACGATGAAGGTGCAGAGCGGGATCGTCGAAAATGTCCGCGATGACACGGCGGCGCTCAGCGAGATCGTCGCAAAAAGTCAGGGCGCCGAAGGCTCGCTCGCCGCGCAGCAGGCGACGAACCAGCTGCTGGCGCTCGCGACCAAGCAGCAGTTCCAGCTCCAGGCGCTGATGGCGGCGCAGTTCCGCAAGGAATCGCTCGAAGCTGCGCGGCGCGGGCAGAGCGCGCTCGAAGCGCGCGCGCGGACGACGCGCTTCCTCGGCGACGGCAAGGCCTACACGCCGCGCCAATGAGCCTGGGCGGCGTCGCGCCGCTTGCTCCCCGGCCTGGCGCCCGCCCGCCGCGGGACCGGATCCGCTTTCCCCTCTCGGGGACCGGTCCCGCGGCACCTCTTCTTGTGTTTCCAGGGGTGTGATTGCCGTGCAGGATCTCAATGTCATCGACCAGTTCATGCAGGCGTTCATCGCCTATATCGACAGCGGCTTCGGGCTGCTCGGCGGCGACGTCGGCTTCCTGACGACGATCCTGATCGGCATCGACATCACGCTCGCCGGGCTGTTCTGGGCGCTCGGCGGCGAGCAGGATGTCATCGGCAAGTTCCTCAAGAAGATTCTCTATGTCGGCGCCTTCGCGCTGATCCTGAACAGTTTTCCGCTCCTCGCCGACATCGTCTTCCGCTCGTTCGCCGGGCTCGGGTTGACCGCGGGCGGCAGCGCGATCGGCCCCCAGGACCTGCTCATGCCGGGACGGCTTGCGGGGACGGGCTTCGAGGCGGCGTGGCCGCTGCTCGAACAGGCGAAGGAGCTCGTCGGGCCGATCGACTTCTTCGACAATTTCGTCGAGATCGCGGTGCTGGTGATCGCGTGGTTCATCGTCATCGCGTCGTTTTTTATTCTCGCGATCCAGCTCTTCATCACCATCCTCGAGTTCAAGCTGACCGCGCTCGCCGGTTTCGTGCTGGTGCCCTTCGCGCTGTGGAACCGCACCTCGTTCCTCGCCGAGCGCGTGCTCGGCAATGTCGTTTCGTCGGGGATCAAGGTCATGGTGCTCGCGGTCATCGTCGGCATTGGCTCCAATTATTTCGCCGACTTCACCGGCGCGATCGCCGGCGACGAGGTGTCGATCGAGCAGGCGGTGTCGCTGATGCTCGCGAGCCTCGCGCTGTTCGGGCTCGCGATCTTTGGCCCCGGCATTGCTTCCGGGTTGGTCGCGGGGGCGCCGCAGCTCGGCGCGGGCTCGGCGGTGACGACCACCGCGCTCGCTGCGGGCGGTCTCGCGATGGGCGGCGCGGGCGCGGTCGCCACGGCGCGGGGCGTAGCGGGCGCCGGTCTCGGCGCGCTGCGCGACGGCACGTCGATGGGGAGCGCGGCATCGACCGCCTACAAGCTCGGCCAGGAAACGTCGGGCCGCGCAAGCGTCGGCGCCGGCATCGGCGGCATGGCGAACGCCGCGAAAGGCGCTGCGACGGACAAGATGAAGAATGCGTTCGGGCTCCGCGCCGCCGCTGCGCGCGGGCAGCAGGCGGCTTGGGCCGCGGGCGGAAGCGGCGGCGCAGCGAGCGCGTCCAGTTCGCCGGTTGGCAGCGCCAGCGGCGGCGACAGCGCGCCGCCGGCATGGGCGCAGAAACTCCAGGGCGCGCAAGCGAGCCGGCATCGCCGCCAGATGGCGATCCACGCCATTCAGGGTGGCGACAAGGGCGGCGCTGGCGCCAACCCTGATATCAAGGAAAGGGACTGAGTCATGAAATTCAAACGTGCGGTGCAGCGCTTTGGGCGGACGGGCGAACCCGAGACGCCCTACCAGCGCGCCGGCCAGCTATGGGACGAGCGGATCGGATCGGCGCGCGTCCAGGCACGCAACTGGCGTTTGATGGCGTTCGGCGGGCTGTTCCTGGCGATCGGCCTGTCGTCGGCGCTCGCCTGGCAGTCGATGCAGAGCCGCGTCATTCCCTATGTCGTCGAGGTCGACCGGCTCGGCGAAGCGCGCAGCGTCGCTCCCGCGGCGGCCGACTATCGGGCGAGTGACGCGCAGATCTCGTGGCACCTCGGCAAGTTCATCAAGAATGTCCGTTCCCGCTCGCTCGACCCGGTGTTGATGCGCGAGCATTGGCTGTCGGCCTATGATTTCGCGACGCCGCGCGCGGCGCTCTTCCTCGGCGAATATGCCCGCGCGTCCAATCCGTTCGCCGAGGTCGGCCGCCGCACCGTGTCGGTGCAGGTGACGAGCGTGGTGCGCGCGTCGGAGCGCAGCTTCCAGGTCAAGTGGACCGAGCAGGCCTATGAGCGCGGCAGCCTTGCCGGGACGTCGCGCTGGACCGCGATGCTCACCGTCAAGGTGCAGCCGCCGCGGTCGGCCGATGTGCTGCGCAAGAACCCGCTCGGGCTTTACATCGATGCGATCGACTGGAGCCGCGAGATTGAGTCGCCCGCCGAGCGTGCGCCGACGGAGCAGGCGATGCCGTCGCCGCGCGAGATTCTGCCGCGCGGCTCGCCGGTCGGTGCCGATCGACCCTCGTCCGAACCCCTCGATCCGCTCGAAAGGAGCCAGCCATGATCCGTGTCCTTTTCCTGTCGGCGAGCGCGCTGTCGCTTGTCCTTCCCGCCGCGGCCCAGCCCACCGGGGCCGTGGCAGCGGCAAACAAGGCCGCGCTGCGCGAGCCGTCGCGCGCGGGCTATGTCGATGCGGTGCAGGTCTATCCTTACGCCGAGGGCGCGCTCTATCGGCTCTACGCGGCGCCCGAGCGCGTGACCGATATCGCCTTGCAGCCTGGCGAGGCGGTGACGTCGGTCGCCGCCGGTGACACGCTACGCTGGACCGTTGGCGACACGACGAGCGGGAGCGGCGAGGGCAAGCGCACCCACATCCTGGTGAAGCCGTTCGCGGCGGGCCTTCGCACCAATCTCGTCATCGCGACCGACCGCCGCGTCTATCGTCTCGAACTCGAGAGCCGCGCGAGCGGCGCGATGGCGGCACTCCAATGGCGCTATCCGCACGACGAGCTGATCGCGCTGCAGCGCAAGGAGGCTGCCGCCGCGGCGGCGCGTCCGATCGCGTCGAGTCTCGCCGTCGAGCGCCTGAATTTCAACTACGCGATCTCGGGCGACAAGCCGGCGTGGCGTCCCTTGCGCGCATTCGATGACGGGCGGCAGACCTTCATCGAGTTTCCTCCGTCGATCACGGTGGGCGAGGCGCCGCCCTTGTTCGTCATCGGCGACGACGGCGAAGCCGAGCTCGTCAACTACCGCGTCGCGGGCCGCTATTATGTCGTCGATCGGCTGTTCGGCGCCGCCGAACTGCGCCTCGGCGGCAAGAAGCAGCGGGTCGTGCGGATCGCGAGCGCCCAGCCGCAGCGGAGGAAAGGCCAATGACCGATCCGGCGCAACCGCCTGCCGGCGCCCCGCCCGCCAAGGCCGACCCCGAGACGCTCGTGCTGCGGGCAGCGCCGGGCCGCGTGACCCGCTTCCGCCGCGGCGCGGTCGTCGCCATCGCCGCCGCCGGTTCGATCGCGATTGTCGGGGCCGCGTGGCTGGCGCTCAAACCCGCGTCGCTCTCCCTCGTGGCGGCGAGCGACGACAAGCCGGTCGGCGCAAAGGCGCCGCCCGACGCGCTCGCGGGGGCTCCGACGAGCTACGGCGATATTCCGCGGCTCGGGCCGCCGCTCCCCGGCGACCTTGGAAGACCGATTCTCGAACATCAGCGCCAGATGGGAATGGCGTCCGAGGCTCCAGCTGACGAGGCGCCGCGACGCGCAGCGCAGAAGGCCGAGGCCGATCGCCAGCGCCTTGCCACCGAAGCCCGCGCGGCGCGCGAATCGGGCGTCATGCTGCGAACGGCCGGCGATAAGGAGAGTGCGCCGACCGCGACAGTATCGGTTGCGACGCCGCCCGAGGTTTCGCCGCTACTGCCGGCAGTGGCGGCGTCCGAAGCCAAAGGGCAGTCGCACAAGGCGGCGCTGGTCGGGCGCGCCAATGACGGCGCCGACACCAACCCGCACGCTTTGACCGAACCCGTTTCGCCCTGGACCTTGCAGGCGGGCAGCATCATCGCCGCGAGCCTGGTCACCGGCCTCAACTCCGACCTGCCGGGGCTGGTCACCGCGCAGGTGACCGAGAATGTCTATGACAGCGTCTCCGGGCAGTCGCTGCTCATTCCGCAAGGCTCGCGGCTGATCGGCCGCTACGATAGCGACATCGCGTTCGGGCAGAGCCGTGCGCTCGTCGTGTGGCAGCGGATCATTCGTCCCGACGGCTCGTCGATCCGCATCGACAATGTGCCGGCGACCGATGCGCAAGGCTATGCCGGTCTCGCCGACCGCGTCGACCGGCATGGCTGGCAGCTTCTGAAGGGCGTCGTCCTCTCGACGCTCCTCGGCGTCGGCAGCGAGCTGAGCTTCGGCGGCAGCGAAAGCGATTTTGTCCGTGCGCTGCGCGAATCCGCGCAGCAGGGCGGCGCGCGGGCGGGCGACCAGCTCGTCGCGCGCAGTCTAGGGATCCCGCCGACCTTGCGCGTGCGGCCCGGCTGGCCGCTGCGCGTCGTCGTTCACAGCGATATCGTTCTGCGGCCCTGGCGGGCGCGAGGAGAGTGACGATGGCGGGTATCAGCCTCAAGCAACTGCCCGATCGAACGCCGGTCAAGCTCACGATCAGCCTCATGCCCGACCTCCACGCGCGCATCGGCGAATATGCCGCCTTCTATCGCGAGCAATATGGCCGCGAAGAGCCCGTCGCCGAGCTGATTCCCGCGATGCTGGCAGCCTTTCTCGACAATGATCGCGCGTTCCAGCGGCTGCGCCGCGAGCGGAGCGGGAAGGGGGGATGATGATAGGCTCCGCTTCCCGCACCGTTACGCGCCGCGATATCGACGCCGTCGGCCGCGCCGGGCGGAGGCCGATGGCGACGGCCTGCGCCTCGCGGACCGAGGGGGTCCGCTATGCCCCCGAACATGGCGCACGGATCTCGTTCCGGCGGGGTGGGACGTTTGACGAGGTGCTGCCGTCGCACGTTCTCGCGAGGCGGCAAACCGATGCCGAAGGCTGGTTCCCGCAAGCCAAGTTCGCGAGCCTTGCTCTTCCTGCCTGTTTGCCCGGGCGAAGCGAGGGATGAGCTTCGGGGAGCGCGAACGACCTGTTGCCGAGCCGTTTGCAGCACATGCGGCCTTACCGGTCGAGCCACTCAGCGTGCGCGTTGCTGACGCGATAAGGCTCACCGGCATTCCGCGCTCGACCCTCTATGAGCTGATCGCGGCGGGGGCCATCGACACTGTCAAGATCGGCCGATCGACGTTCATTCTCTATGCGAGCCTGAAGCGCCTCTTCGAGAAAAGTTGAACTTTGCGATCATCGAGAAGGCCGTGCCGCCGTTGCGCACGCGCTTGGTTGCGAAATTTGCTCGAAAGTGGCCGGCCTGGCGACGCGGCCTGGCGTTGGAGTTTCGCGATATCCGGTTCGATGTGAACCGCCTCAGCGGAGAGATGGCATGGCGTGCCGACGCCTCGACACGCCATGCCCCTCCAGCCGGATTATGGCGTCCGGCCTCGATGGGCTTGCTGCGGGTTCGCCGCCGTTCCCATCTCCGCGATTGATCCGCCCCAGCGTGCGGCGTCTCCCGCGGTCCCCGCGCTTTCGGGTCCGGGTCCCCGTCAATTACGCCACTTCGAGACCGGCAGCGATCGTGTCGATCTCGGCGATGCGCTGAAATTCCGCCAGATATTCTTGGCGGTTGTGCGATAGCCAGCGAACGACGCCCGCGTTGCCGAGGAGCTTAGCAATATAACCGCGCGCGAGTGTCAGGTGGAGGTTGTCGATCCCATAACTGTCCTCGACCGATTTTATCCGCGTTTGCAGGACAGCGAGTTCGCGCTCCATGCGTGCCAGTTGTTGAGCATTGGGGCTACCCGCTCCACCATTCCGGTTCTTGAGAGGCTTGGCAAGCTGATCGTCGGGAGTCGCCGCAAGCAGCGCCCTGGCAAACATCGCGGTAAAATTATTCTGACCGATCATCAGGTCCGCTGCCTCGACCTGGCGCAACGCCGACATTCGACGAAGTAGGTCAAAAACCACGGCCGGACAGTTAGTGTCTTTCAGCATTTCGGCGGCATCGGGACTGATCCCATCGAGGAGCCGCGACCGCCGCCTGATCGTTCGGACTTCGAGACCAAGCGCATCGGCGATCTGCGCCGGCGAGACGCCGCGCTCGATCGCCCGGACAATCATGCGGTGTTCCTGGACGGGGGGCAGACGATTGACGCGCTTGTTATAGGTGTAGGTATCCTCGTCGGTCGCAATTAGGCATTCGACCGATTTAACGGAGAGCTGCTTCAGGATCTCGATCCTCAAGTGGCCGTCGAGCAGGTAATATTGGCCGCAATTCCCCGGAGCCGGGATCACCACCGGCGCCTCGACGAGACCAATGGCCTTGATGGAACTGACAACCTGGGCATATTTCTTGCTCTCGCAAATACCGTCGCGAAGTAGCTTTAGAGGCACGATCGACGACATATCGACGGTAATATAGTCGCGCTCGAACGCGACGCGAACTTGTCCGTCAGCGCCTGGTTCTGAAACGTCGGGCCACTCAGTTGATGACATTGCCGCTCATCCGAAGTTCGAGTGCTCGCGGGATTTGCTCCAGTCCTTCGGCGCGCAGCAAGGTCGTAAATCCCTCGTCGGCGAGCAGGTCCTTGATCGCCTCGACGACAAACAGGAGCCGGGTCTGTGCGAAATCGGACTTCTTCACCAAGAGGCGCTGCTTTTCAGCTTCGCGCTGGTAGATGTCCATGAGGTCCGCAGCCGTGAGTTTGCGGTTGTTGCATCGTCGCCCGAGCCGCCCCGGGTGCATTCCCTTATGTCCGCTTCTGAGGCGCATATCGAGGAGGCGGCGCGCGGCCGCCAGCTTCTTCCCGCGCAATTTTCCGGACTCATAGGCATCGAGGAGCAGGTTTTGCGCTTCGTCGCTTTCCGCGCGCGAAATTTCGACCGCGAGGCTCACCGGAAGGAGCCCGGTCTCGACAGCGGCAAGCAATCGTTCCTCGCCCCGGTCGAGCAGCGTCAGGACGAGACCAACCCACGACTGGCTAACGCCGATCTTCCGGCTGATGTCCTGGTCACTGTCGCCGCGCTCATGGAGTGCACCGATCTCCTTCATGATGTCGATGGGGCGATGAATACGCCGCGCGATATTCTCCACGAGGCTCATCACGAGACATTCGCTTTCGGACGCTTCGATCACGACCGCGGGGATTTCCGTCTGCCCCAGCATCTGGAAGGCCTCGAGGCGCCCCTCGCCACAAACAAGGTCATAGCGAGGACCGCCGGGGCCTGAGCGGCGACTGACGGTGATCGGCCGTTTGAGCCCGATGGCCTCGATGTTGTTGGCAATCTCGCGGTGCTGCCGCTTGTTGCGCGCCCTCGGATTTAGGACGGTGATCCGCGCAATGGGAACCATCTCGATGTGCCGAGGCGTCACGGCGCTCATCAGGCTGCCATCGCAAATCGGACCGGCGCGGCGATTTCGTAGAAATAATCGAGACTCTCGAACCGGTAAGCGTCGAGGTTCAGGCCATTGTCTTCCGCAAGGCGTAAACGCTCGCCGGCGAGGTCAAGGTGCGGAAACAGATAATAATCCAGCGGGACCTGGTTGAACTGGTCCATTCGCACCACGACCGTGATATCGGGCGACAAGGAGGTATCGAAGCGCAGCTTCCAGCGGAGTAGCCCCGTGGGAGTGGGGTCACAGCGCACGATCACCACCGAGAGGCTGAATTCGCCGTTGATCGTAACTTGATCGGACGCGTCGTCTTCGTGGACATCGCTTCCCATGGAACGCATCCCTTCGAGCACCTCGTGCAGAACAGCGGGGTGCAGCCGGCGCAACGACCGGTTGATCTCGATGTAGCGATAGTCCCGGTCGGGTCTGAACCCAACGAGGCTATAAGCGCGTAGCAGGCTTCCAAAGCGCAAGCTGTAGGCGCTGCTCGACGGCAGTGCTTCGCTTTCGTCAATGATCAACCCCGAGAGCAGTCCTCGGCGTTCGTACAGGCCCCGAAGCTCGGCGAGCATTTGCGCGTCGGACAGGCGGAACGAACGCGCGTTGATAATCGTACGCGCGGCCTCGAAGATATCTCGCTCGACAATGGCGCGGAACACGCCGGGCGCCCGAATCCATGTGTCGGGATCGTTCCGGACGCGCTTTTGCTTGAGCTTGAATGACTGGCGGTTCCAGACATTGTCGCCCACATATTTTTCGTTGATCAGGAGCTGGTGGACGGTTCCCCGAGTCCAGGGGCGCCCAAGATCGGTCTTGATCCCGCGACGATTGAGGTCCTCGGCAATTTGATGCTCGGCGCGTCCATGGTGGACGAACGCCTGGTATACTTCGCGAACGATCGAAACTTCCTCGCTCGGACCCGGCGTCAGGATGACGCGATCGGTCTGAATGCTCTTATGCTCGCCGCGGTTGAGCAGGCCTTTTTCGGTTCCATGTTCATCGACCAGGGTTCGACGTAAGCCAAAGCCGGCGGGTCCGCCCTGGCGAAATCCCTTCTCGATGAGGCGGCCCTGGCCGGCAAAAACCTTCGCTGACAACTCGCGGCTATATTCACCCGCCATCGCGCGTTTGACGCCCTTGACGATCGTGGCAATGGGGCTGCCGTCATTGTCGAATTGTTCGGCACAATATTCGACGCTGATCCCGGCGCGCCGACATATATATTCATAATAGGCGCTCTCATCGGCGTCCTGGAACCGCCCCCAGCGACTGACGTCGTAGACGAGCACCATGGTGAAATCGGTTGCTCCCGCCTGGACGTCCTCGATGAGCCGTTTGAGCGCATCGCGACCGTGGATTTTGAGGCCGCTCTTTCCTTCGTCGGCATAGGTTTTGACGATCTCGATCCCGCGGGCGGCGGCGTAGTGGCGGATCGCGTCGGCCTGGTTTTCCGTCGAGTATTTCTGGTGATCCGTGGACATGCGGACATATTCCGCAGCGCGAATGACCGGGGACTTGCCTCGTTCTGGATCAACATGCGTTTGCCAGCTCGGCATTGTCGTCAACTCCGTATCGGGCCGTCGGAATTGAGCCAACCTCGACCAGTCGCAGTGCGTATTCTTCGAGTCGATGGCGAGGAGCTACGGCGAGTATAGACTTGAAGGAGCAGCAACATGTTGCCGAAAACGGGCAGGAACCTGCACCAGGATAAGGACGAATTGGCTTTCGCTGCGATAATGGCGGAGGCGCTGATGGAGGGCTTAGGGCCTACGCATCAGGCCGTGAAGATTGCCATGCGTTGGACGGGCGCCAGCGAAAGAAGCGTCAAGCACTGGCTTGCCGGGACGCATGCGCCGCGCGCAATTCACCTTTTGGGATTGATCCGTCATTCCGATGAGGTGCTGAGAAGGCTTCTTATCGCGTCCGGTCGGCGGGATACCCTGATCGCGCTCGAGGTGTCTGCGCTGCGTGGACGCCTCATTGAAACACTGGCGTTTCTCGACAAGCTGTTCCCCGATGCATCGAGCCTGACGACGGATCGGTATTAACTGTACACTGCAAGTTCGGATTCTCCGCTTTGCCGTATTACCGACGAGGAATTGCGCTGGCTCGGGGATCGCGTCGAAGAACTCGGTCGCGTCGTGCACACGATCTGTTCGGAGCGGCTCGATCAGCTTCGCCGCGCGGCGGGACGACTGCCGCCCGAATAGCGCGGCGCGATTAATCCTGCTGGGCAGTCTTTCGCCATTTGTTTTGAAGGAATAGTCGCGCTAGAGGAGACCGAAGTAGTTAGCCCTCGAAGGAAAACGCGCATGGAAGATACCGAAATGCTGGTCACGCTGACCGCCGATATTGTCGCGGCGCACGTCAGCAATAACAGCGTCGCCATATCGGATATCCCGCTCGTCATCCGCTCGGTGCACGAAGCGCTCGCCGGTCTTGCGTCCGGCGCGGAACCCGAACCCGAACCGCAGCAGCCCGCCGTATCGGTTCGGTCGTCGGTGAAACCCGACTATATCGTGTGCCTCGAAGACGGCAAAAAGCTCAAGATGCTGCGCCGTCATTTGATGACGCACTATGGCATGACGCCCGAAGATTATCGCGCGAAATGGAACCTGCCGAAAGACTATCCGATGACCGCGCCCAACTATGCCGAGAAGCGCCGGGAACTTGCCAAGCAGATCGGTCTTGGCACCAAGGGCCGCGGCGGCGGCCGCAAGCCCGCTGCACGCGCGAAGGCGAAGCCCAAACAGGGCTGAAAAGTCGACGGGCAGGGGGTACGTCCATGAAGCTGAAATTTGCAATGGCAGCGTTGCTGTCAGCTCTTGTCGCTGCCTGTTCGCCGGGAGACGAGCGCGACAAACTTCCGGATGTCGAGGCAGGCGCAGTTAACTTCGGCGCCGATGTGTCGTCGTCCACGCAGCGCGATGCCGCAGCCACGGAGGGCGAGGCGCGGCTCGATTGAACGGCGTGGTGACGGCAGCATGTCATTCTCGTCGCGACCATCGGCAGCGGGTGTCGCGGCTCCGATTGTTGAGGTGCGCGGTCGAGGCAACTTTTTGTCGGCAATATGCTGGACAGAATCAGCGACCACTCGCTACCGGCGCACCATGGGTATCACCGCGACAATCATGAACACCGCCACCGGCCACCGGGCGCAATATTTCGGTCATGTCCCGGATCTGCGCCTCGGTGCGGAGATCATGGCGCTGATCGGCGAAGCGTGAGCAACGCCAAAGCCTCTTTCAGGGAAACCCGATACGGGATGGACGAGGCCTGTCAGCGTCCGGTCGCGGGCCGAAAGGCCATGGGACCATAGACGAGCAGGAACAGCAGGAAAGCCGCGCCCCAGAGGCCGCCGGCGACAGCGACGGCCGACATATGGTCGAACGGCAACCACGGCGCGATCACGCGCAGCAGCGCGCCGATATGGACCAGCAAATAGATTGCGACGGTCGCCCGATCGGCCTCCAGCGGCCGCCCGGTATGCCCTCGTGTCGCCCGGGTCATGACGGCCAGCGTCATGGCGCCCATCGCGCCAGCGCCGAGGGCATGCAACGCGCTCGACACCGGAACAAACGGATGGAAGACGGCGTTTCCGAGCATGATCAGGCCGACCGGGAGCCAGGCGTAGGAAAGGTGCAGCACGAAAACGAGCGGATCGCTCGCCGCCTTCAATCCCGCCCAGCGCGTCAGGCGGATCAGCTGGAGGCCACCCGCCAGCACCAGCAGACCCGCCGCGATGCGGCCTGCCGGATCGACGATCCATGTCGTCAGCGCAAGCGCGGTCAGCCCGATCGCCACCATGTCGAACCGGCCCGGCATCACCGGCAGGCCCTCGGTCCGTCCCTGCCGCATCATCCAGTTGCGCGTGAAAGCCGGCGTGATGCGGCCGCCGATGAGCGAGATCAGCAGCAGGACGAGGGCAAAGCCCATCCGCATCCCCAGCGCCGGGTCCGCCAGCCGTCCCATCATCGCCGCATGATCGGTCGCGCAGGCGAGGGCAAACAGGAGGAGAATGATCAGGATCGGCTTGTTGCGGTTACCCGATACGACAATCTCGCGCGCCGCATAGGCGAGAAGCAGCAGCAGATAGGCCAGATCGAGCAGCGCGCCGACGGGTTGCGGCACGATCCCCGAAAAGAGAATTGCCAGCCGTGCCGCGAACCACAGGGCGGCCACCGCCGCGACTCGCCATCCCGTCACAGTGGGACGCCCCGTCCAGTTGGGGATGGCGGCACTGAGGAAACCCCCGATCACTGCGCCGAGATAGCCGAACAGCATTTCATGCTGGTGCCATGCGAGCGGTTCCATCGCGGTCGGCAGCGTCCAGCGGCCACCCAGCGCGCCGACCCACAGGATGACGACGACGACCGCCCATAGCGCGCCGGCGCCGAACAGCAGGCGGTAGCCGCCCTGAAGCCAGAGCGGAGGGTGCGTTTCCGCTGCTGCTTGCTTCGCGGCCACCGTCATGACGCAGCCCGCGCTCCCTTTCGCCACAGCCCGAGGATCACGACCTGCCATGCCACCGCGATCGCACCCCCGATGAACACGACATCGCCGAAGGTGCGGACCCAGCGCAGCGTTTCGAGGAAATCCTGCTGCAAGAATTCGTCGCTGCGCGCATACCACATGCCGGTCGTCACGCTCGCCTCGAACTGGAACAAGCCGATGGGGAGCAGGCTGGTGAAGATCATCAGCACCAGCCCCGCGTTCAGTCCCCAGAAGCCGGTCCGCATGAGCCGTTCGTTGAACGCGATCTCGGGCCGGATATAGCGCAGTACCATCAGCACAAAGCCCAGCGAGAGAAAGCCGTAGACCCCGAACAGCGCGGCATGGGCATGAACCGCGGTCGTGTTGAGTCCCTGGAGATAGAAGAGCGCGACCGGCGTGTTGATCATGAAGCCGAAGACCCCGGCGCCGAGCATGTTCCAGAAAGCGACCGCCACGAAACACATCAGCGGCCAGCGCATCGCGCGCATCCAAGGCGCACGGTCCCGCAGGCTCCAATGCTCCCATGCCTCGTAACCCAGCACGATCAGCGGCACGACCTCGAGCGCGCTGAACGCCGCGCCGACCGCCATGATCGGAGTGGTGGTGCCCGAAAAATAGAGGTGGTGGAACGTACCGGGCACGCCGCCGACCATGAAGAGCGATGCCGACGCCAGGCAGGCGGCCGTTGCGATCCGCTTCGACACCAGCCCCATCGAGGTGAAGATGAAGGCGAGCGCGACGGTCGCGAAGACCTCGAAGATGCCCTCCACCCACAGATGGACCACCCACCAGCGCCAATATTCCATGATCGTGATGTGCGTGCGCTCGCCATAGAACAGGCCCGCGCCATAGAAGAGGCCGATGGCGACGGTCGCGACGGTCAGCAGCGCGAGCATGCTCTTGTCGCCTTCGCCGTTGCGCAGCGTCGGCAATATGCCGCGCAGCATCAGCACCAGCCAGAAAAGCAGACCGGCGAACAACGCGATCTGCCACACCCGGCCGAGATCGAGATATTCATAGCCCTGATGCCCCAGCCAGAAACCAAGCTTGGTGGGCATCATCTGCGCGATGGCGAGATAATTGCCGATGAACGACCCGGCGACCACCAGGATCAGCGCCCAGAACAATATGTCGACGCCCAGCTTCTGATATTTGGGGTCGCCGCCGTTGATGACGGGCGCCACGAACAGGCCGGTGGCGAGAAACGCGGTCGCGATCCACAGCACCGCGCTCTGCACGTGCCAGGTTCGCGTGAGCGCATAAGGAAACCACTGCGAGACATCGATGCCGTAAAAACTCTGTCCCTCGATCGTATAGTGGGCGGTGAAGCCGCCGAGGAACACCTGGAAGATGAACAGCGCCAGCACCACGAACAGATATTTGCCGAGCGACCGCTGTGACGGTGTCAGTGCCGCGAGCGTCAGCGGATCCTTGTTCGCAGGCACGAGCGGGGTATCGTCGTGGCGGCGCAGGAACGCCCAGCCCCAGATCAGCGCGCCGATGCCGGCGATCAGGATGACGACGCAGGCCAGCGACCAGAGGATATTCTCCGGCGTCGGCTGATTGCCGATCAGCGGTTCGGGCGGCCAGTTGTTGGTATAGGTCGCAACCGTGCCCGGCCTTTCGGTCGAGGCCGCCCAGGCCGTCCAGAAGAAGAAGTTGGCCAGCACGGCCCGCCTGGCGGGATCGGGCAGCGTGTCGTCCTTCATCGCATAATTGTCGCGCATCGTCCGCAGCGCGGGATCGCTGCCGTAAAGGCGGTCATAATGATCAGCGGTTTGCGCAATGGCGCGTGCGCGCCGCTCGGACACCGTGACGACGCCCGTCGCCTCGTCATGGCTGTTACTGCGATACTCCTGCTTCAACCGATGCGTCAGCGCCGCCTTCTGTTCGACCTCGAGCGCATCGAACGCTTTGCCGTAGCTTTCCGCCGCCGCCAGTTCGAGCCATGCCACCAGTTCGCGGTGCAGCCAGTCGGCGGACCAGTCGGGCGCCTGATAGGCGCCATGCCCCCAGATCGAACCCAGTTGCATTCCGCCCGTGCTCTGCCAGGCGGTCTGACCGTTCAATATGTCTTCGCGCGTCATCAGAACTTCGCCAGAGGCCGTGACGACCTTGGCCGGGATCGGCGGCGCCTTGCGGTAGACCTCGACGCCCGACACACTCAGAATCGCGAAGGTCACGGTCAGCACCGCGATCAACGTCCACCAAAGCTTGCGATATTCGCCCATTGCAGCCCCCTCGTTGCAAAAACCTCTGTCAGGCGCTCCGCGCAGGCGCCGCCTTTTCGTCGCCAGCCCCATCGAACAATATGGTCAGCAAGAGCGATGAGTCGGTCACCGCCTCCAGTGCATGCGGTGTCCCGGGATCAAGAAACAGCCAGTCTCCGGTCCATAGTTCGGGAAGCGAGCCGCCGGAAAACCGCACCTGGCCCGCAACACAGTAAAGCGTGATGGTGCCTGCCACGTGATGCGACGGAATCGATCCGCCCGCGCGCATCACGAGATGGATCGCCTCGAAGGAGGATGTGCGAGCCAGCGCCACGGTCCGCGTTGCCGGATCGTCGATAGACACCAGACACGAAATCTCACCGGATCGGCTGTGATGGATCGCCACGTTTAAGCGTCCCCGGTTCTGCGCCGTCTGCTGGCACGGCGCCAGGAGCCTGCGAAGGTCAGCCTGCCGACCATTGTGCCTATCCACCGACCGACAGCTCCGAAAACGCTACGGCGTCGAGCGCACTCGGCGCGCCGCAAGTCGAGCGGGCCCGATCCGATCACTTCTCCGCATTCCGGACAGAACATCGCCTATCCCCTCGTCACGCGCTCATCGAAGGGCGCCTCCATAGTCATCAGGATAACCAAATAAGACGCCGCATGATTTGCGCTGGAACAAACTCCAGCCTAGAATCGGATCGTGGCCACCACTTCCTCCCCCGACGCGGATGCGATCGCCGGCATCGCACTGATGACGGACTTGCCATTCGACCTGCTGAAAGAGGCCGCCGCCATGGCTCGCATGCAGCACATAGCCCGGGACACAGTCATTTTCGCGCAGGGTGAGCAGGCGGGCCGCGCACACGCTCTGTTGTCGGGCTGCGTTCGCATCACCCAGGCTGGAAGCGATGGCGAAGAGATATTGATCCGCCTCATCGGACCGAACGAGATTTTCGGATGCGTCCCGATCGTGACCGACAGGCTCTATCCGGCCGACGCGACCGCGATGGTCGATTCGGTCGAGATCAGCTGGGATCCCGCCGATCTGCTGGCACTGATGCGGCGGCATTCAGCCATCGCGATCAACATGGTCGCAATCCTCGGCAAGCGCATCGGCGAAGCGCAGGAAAGACTGCGCGAACTGGCCACACAGAGCGCAGATCGTCGTATCGCACGAACATTGTTGCGGCTGGTCGAGCAGGCGGGCGAGGCGACCGAGACGGGTATCCGCATCGGATTTCCGCTCCGGCGCAAAGACATCGCCGACATCGCCGGTACTACGCTCCACACCGCCAGTCGGATAGTGGCGGACTGGGAGCGCCGGGGCCTGCTTTTCAGCCGAAAACGTCAGTTGGTCATTTCATCCCCTGAAGAGATCGCCCAGATCGCGGAGACGCCGGATCGCTGAAAGAGTCAGATTTGGGCAAATGAAAATCCGGAACGTCGGTTTTAGGGTCAGGACTCATTGATCAGAGCCAGAAGATGATGGTGGCGGCGAGGGCGACGGCGGAGAAGAAGGCCTTCGGGCACCGATCGTAGCGTGTGGCGACGCGCCGCCAGTCTTTGAGGCGACCGAACATGATCTCGATGCGGTTGCGGCGTTTGTAGCGGCGCTTGCCGTATTTGACGGTTTTGTTCCGTATTTTCCGGCCCGGGATGCAGGGGGTGATGCCCTTTTCCTGCAAGGCGTCGCGGAACCAGTCGGCGTCATAGCCCCGGTCGGCGAGCATCCATTGCGCTTTGGGCAAACTGTCGAGCAAAGCGGCCGCGCCCGTGTAATCGCTGACCTGCCCGGCGGTCATGAAGAAGCTGATCGGGCGGCCATTTGCATCGGTTACGGCATGAAGCTTGGTGTTCATACCACCCTTCGTGCGGCCGATCAGGCGTCCCGGACCCCCTTTTTTACCCCAAGGCTGGACGCCGTGCGGTGAGCCTTGAGATAGGTCGCGTCGATCATGATCGTCTTGCGCTCGGGAGCCTGAGGTGTCGCCAGGCCTTCCATCATGCGGACAAAGATGCCCTTGTCGCTCCACCGCTTCCAGCGATTGTAGAGCGTCTTTGCCGGGCCATACTCTCTCGGCGCATCCCGCCACCTCAGCCCATTGCGGTTGACGAAGATGATGCCGCTCAAAACCCGCCGGTCATCAACCCGCTTGCGGCCGTGGCTCTTCGGAAAATAGGGCTGAAGCCGAGCCATCTGCTCGTCCGTCAGCCAATACAAATCACTCATCCTTCAGGCTCCTCAACGCGAGCCTGAATCACAGCCGTCACATCAAATCAATGGGTCCTGACCCTAGGGTCCGGATTCAATTGAGGGACTCGAACCTCGCCAGCAAAAAGTCCTAAGGTATCGGTTAAGGTATCCAGTGATAGATATCAAAATATAGTATTATATTTCAATGTTATAGGTCCTCTTTTCGAGTCCTCTTCTGGCACCATTTACCCTTCTCTTGACATCCTGGAACCATCGACAAAACGGCTGAGATGACTCCGCGCGGACCAAGGCCTGGTCGCAGGAGTTAGGCCCATGTCCCTTGCGGTGCTATGATCCGCTCGCTTGGGCCGAAGAGCGGGCCTTGGGCAGGCCAACCGGCAAGGAGGCAAGCCCGTTGGCCATCTGCTGCCTCGGACCGAGGCTTAACTCATTGAATTACGGGGTCATGGTGCCGCTTACAGGACTCGAACCTGTGGCCCCATCATTACGAATGATGTGCTCTACCAACTGAGCTAAAGCGGCAATGAGGGGCGCCTCTACCAGCGTGCCGGGGGGAAGACAAGCATCCTCGCGCAGAATCTGATTCCGAGCATATCGGCGGCCTTCGAGCGTAGCCGTATGGCGGATTTTGCTCCAGCGCGCCGGTTCAACTCACATACTCTCGCGACGGGCCTTAAGCGGGGCACGCGCGTGCGGAGACGGACCTGGTCGGTTGTCCGGTCCGTCGCGAATGGGTCGGCCAGAGGTTTTCGTTATCTGACGGCGATGACGCGCGATGGTCTCGGCCTGCGTCGGTCCTCATCGGTGAAGGCATAGGGCATGGCAACGATCGGCCCTGCGATGCATTGTCGTCGTGAACAGAAAAAGGAACGCCCCATGACCGACCAAAAGCCCCTTCACGACCGCCGCATCCTGATCATGGCGACCGACGGGTTCGAACAGTCCGAGCTCGAAGTGCCGCTCGATCGGCTCGCGGCGGCCGGCGCCCGGGTCGAGGTTGCGTCGCTGGAAGCCGGATCGATCCGCGGCTGGGACAAGGATGACTGGGGGCAGAAGGTCGGCGTAGATTGCACGATCGAGGATGTCGCGGTACCCGATTACGATGCGCTGGTCCTGCCGGGTGGGCAGATCAATCCCGATCTGCTTCGCGTCGAGGAACGAGCCGTCGATCTGGTCCGCGATTTCGCCGCGGCCGGCAAGCCGGTTGCGGCGATTTGCCACGCGCCCTGGCTGCTCGTCGAGGCGGGCCTCGCCAAAGGGCGCAAGTTGACCGGTTACAAATCGATCCGCACCGATGTCGCCAACGCCGGGGCCGACGTGGCCGACGCGGCGGTCGTGGTCGATGGCAATCTGATCACCAGTCGCTGCCCCGACGATCTGCCCGATTTCTGCGATGCGATCGTTACGGCGCTGACGCGCGGATAGACTTGCGCTTCGTCGGGATCGGGCGCGTCGGCTGGTGCCGGCTGTCGGACTCGAACCGACGACCTACCGCTTACAAGGCGGTTGCTCTACCAACTGAGCTAAGCCGGCGCCGCGTCCGCGCCCTTTGCGTCAAATGATGCCAAAGGTCCAGCCTTCGGTGACGCGCGTCGCCGCGTCGAGGGGCGAGGGCGACCATAATGCGGCTTCATGTGCGACAGCGCGCAACCACGCTGAGGTCAGCAAGGCATCGCTGGCGTGATCGCTGATCGGTCCGGTGAAGCCGGCCGGAGCCGCGCCGAGCCGCGCCAGCGCTCCATCGAGTGCCGCACCGTCGCGGATCTTGCTGCGTCCCGGTGGCAGGCCCGCGGCACGCGCGGCCAGGCTGGTATAGATTTCCACGAGCAGGGGGCCGCTCGCGGGCACCGGGTCGACCGGCCATAGCGGAATGCGGCCGTCCAGGCGATGCAGCAGGCGCATCCCCGAAAGGCTGGCCTTGCCCACCTGTGCCGCGCCCACGAGGTTGAAATTGCTGACGCTTGCCGCTTGCCGGGTGGCACGTTGATGCCGCTCGACGCGGCGCAGACGGCCGACACCGGGCTCGAAGAGGTCGCCGACATCGCCTGCCGCGTGGCGAAAATGGCGCCGTGCCTCGGGGTGCGCCAGGAAGGAGCGGGCCTCGAGGTGCGGGTCGCCCCGGGCGAGATGCTCGACAAGCGCCCACAGGGAGCGGATGTCGCCGGGGCTGTCGGCCCAGGCGGGAAAATAGGCGCCGCGGTCGGCGAAGGCGAATGCGGCCGAAAAATCGAACCCGATCAGCATATCGGCGCCCGATGCGGCGACGTCTTCCAGCCAGTCCGCGATCTCGTCCCGCGACCAGATGTGGCCCGGACGCACGAGCGCGGGCGGTTCCGATCCCCGCGCCACCGCAAGCGCGATGCCACGCTGGCGTTCGCCGCGGGCGCCCGACCAGTCGAGGGCGGCGAAATGGGTGAAGCGGCGCATTCGGCTTGTCTAGGGTCAGGGCCCCTTAATTGCACGGTCGAGGCGTCGAAATGGCGAAGATATCGGGTTCGGGCGGGCGCAGCGGGTAGCATCGCTACCCGCAAGGCCGCGCGGGCCCGAGATCGAAGCCATTTCGGCGTCCCTTCGGGATTTGACCGATTTTGTCCATTGCGTCGTTGGAAAGACTCGAAATATCGACATATTCCTTCGCCTTTCCGCCTCGCACTGAACAAAATCGCTTCAAACCTCGATCGTACGATTAACGGGTCCTGACCCTAGCGCGGCGGCACGGCTTGCACAAAGCGGCATTGCGTCCCACATGCACCCCATGCTGATCGAAACCGAATCGACGCCCAATCCCGCGACGCTCAAATTCCTGCCCGGCCGGGCGGTGATGGAGACGGGCACCCGCGACTTCGCGAGCCCCGAAGAGGCCGAAGCCTCGCCGCTCGCGACCGCGCTCTTCACCCTCGGCGACGTCACCGGCGTCTTTTTCGGCCGCGACTTC
The DNA here is from genome assembly GCF_059693785.1 of Sphingopyxis sp. CR5. Taxonomy (NCBI): domain Bacteria; kingdom Pseudomonadati; phylum Pseudomonadota; class Alphaproteobacteria; order Sphingomonadales; family Sphingopyxidaceae; genus Sphingopyxis; species Sphingopyxis sp. CR5. The sequence goes on from NZ_JCATIE010000005.1 coordinate 85,424, forward strand.
GTTTCGGTGACGATCGCCCCCGGAGCCGAATGGGCCGATGCGAAACCCGATGTGCTCGGCATCGTGATGGATCATTTCCTGGCCGACATGCCGCTGTTCCACCCCGCGCGGGCGGGCTTTGCGGTGCCGGCCGAGGAGGAGGGCGGCTTCGCCGACGACCCTGCCGATGCCGATATCGTCGACCAGATCAAGGACCTCATCGAAACCCGCGTCCGCCCGGCGGTCGCAAACGACGGCGGCGACATCGTCTATCGCGGATTCGACAAGGGCAATGTCTATCTGAAGATGCAGGGCGCCTGCGCCGGCTGCCCGTCGTCGACCGCGACGCTGAAGAACGGTATCGAGGCGCTGCTCAAACATTATGTTCCCGAAGTGACGGCGGTCCACGCCGTCTGATCCCCGCATCAGCACCAGGAGATTGCCCGATGAGCGAGCCGCTTTCCGACAGCGCCCTCGACCAGCTTTTTCGTACCGCGCGCACCTATAACGGCTATCTCGACAAGCCGGTGAGCGAGGGGCAGCTCCACGCGATCTGGGACCTGATGAAATACGGCCCGACCAGCGCGAACAGCCTGCCGGCCCGCATCGTCTGGTGCGTTTCGGACGCAGCGAAGCAAAAGCTTGCCGCACTGGCGATGCCGGCGAACGGCGAAAAGATCGTGAAGGCGCCGGTAACCGCGATCGTCGCGATGGATGCCGAATTCTTTGAACATCTGCCCGAACTCTTCCCGCACACCGATGCGCGAAGCTGGTTCGCCGGCAATGCGCCGCTCGCGGAGACGACGGCCTTTCGCAACTCGAGCCTGCAAGGGGCCTATTTCATCCTCGCCGCGCGCGCGCTCGGCCTCGATACGGGGCCGATGTCGGGGTTCGACAATGCGGCCGTCGACAAGGCGTTTTTCGCCGACACGCCGCATGTGAAGAGCAATTTCATCTCGACGCTCGGCTATGGCGATCCGGCGAGCATCTTCGATCGCAGCCCGCGTCCCGACTTCGATCGCTTCAACCGCATCGACTGAGCCTGGCGCGCGCCTGTCCATGCGAACCCTGGTCATCGATTCGGCGAGCGAAGCCTGTTCAGTGGCGTTGTTCGATGGCGATGCGCTCGCCGATCATCGGCACGCCGTCATCGGCCGCGGCCATGCCGAACGACTGGTGCCGTTGATTGCCGAACTCGCGGGCGGCGGCCGCGCGGACAGTATCGCGGTGGGTTGCGGTCCTGGCAGTTTTGCGGGGGTTCGCATCGGGGTTGCCGCGGCGCGGGCGCTGGCACTCGGCTGGGGCGTGCCGGTGCGGGGATTTTCGACGCTGGCCCTGGTTGCCGCAGGGGCGGCGGCCGAGTTTGCCGACGCCCTCGGCGGCCTTGTTGCGATGGAGGGTGGGCACGGTCAATGGTTCGTCCAGCCGTTCGACGCCCGCTTGGCACCGCGCGGCGCGGTGCGCTCGCTGCTCCCGGAAGCCGCGATCGCGGCCGATGACAGGCTGGTCGTCGGCAATCGTGCCGAGGCATTCGTCGCACAGCGGGGAAGCGGCCGCGCGCTGGCGATACTCCCCGATGCGCGGAACTTCGCCGGATTGCCCCCGGCCGCGCTGTTCGACGATCCCAGTCCCATATATGGCCGGGCGCCCGATGCCAAACCGATGGCGGCGCCATGAGCGCGCCCGTTCGTCTCGACCGCGCGCGCATCGGCGATGCCGGTGCGGTGATGCAGGTGATGGAGGCCGCGTTCGACCCGGCCTTTGGCGAGGCATGGAGCATGGCGCAATTGCTCACCCTTTTTGCGCTACCCACCGCGCGCGTTTGTCTCGCGCGCGCGGGCGACACGCCGTGCGGCTTTTCGGCGGCCCGGATCGCGGGGCCGGAAAGCGAATTGCTGTTGCTGGCCGTCGACCCCGAATGGCGCGGGCACGGGATCGGGCACCGCCTGCTCGACGATTGGCAGGCGTGGGCGGCACAGGAAGGTGCGAGCGATTATTTCCTCGAAATGCGGGCCGATAACGACGCCATTCACCTCTATCGAAGCGCCGGTTTCATTCAATGCGGGCGCAGGCCCGACTATTATCGCGGCAAGGACGGTATCGTCCGCGATGCCGTTACGATGCGCCGCGACGCAGCTGGTGAGCAGACCCGATAATCATTGCGATTTTGCTGCCAAAATGGCATCATTGAAGGACAGGAAAGAAATAGGCCTAATATTTCTTGTCTTCTCTTCTGGGTCATATCGATAAGGAACTTCACGGATGTCCGAACAGTCCGAAACCAATGAAATGCTTGTTACTCTGACGGCCGATATCGTCGCCGCCCATGTCAGCAATAACAGCGTCGCCATTTCCGATCTGGCGATATTGATCAATAATGTCCATGGCGCGCTCTCGGCGCTTGGCAATCAGCCGGTCGAGGAAGAAAAGCCCGTCCCGGCGGTTTCGATCCGCTCTTCGGTGAAGCCCGATCACATCGTGTGCCTCGAGGACGGCAAGAAGCTCAAGATGCTGCGCCGACACCTGATGACGCATTATGGCATGACCCCCGACGACTATCGCGCCAAATGGGGCCTGCCCGCCGACTATCCGATGGTCGCGCCCAACTATGCCGAAAGGCGCCGCGCGCTCGCGAAGGAGATCGGCCTCGGTACCAAGGGCCGGGGCGGCGGCCGCAAGCGCAAGAAGGCCTGATCGCAAAGGTGTTTACGACAAGGAAAACGGGGCGGCGCCGGCACGGGGCCGCCCTTGTTCTATCCGCGCGCCCTCCTTATACAGTCGATACAGATAAAGACACGACTGCGTTTCAGCAGGAAAGGCCCGCATGTCCGGAACGATCGATCTTGAAGCCCTGTGCCATGAAAAGGGCCTGCGGATAACCGAACAGCGCCGCATCATCGCGCGCGTCATTTCCGATTCCGAGGATCACCCCGACGTCGAGACCCTGTACGAGCGCGCGTCGGCGATCGACAGCGGCATTTCGATCGCGACCGTCTATCGCACCGTGCGCCTGTTCGAAGAGGCGGGCATTCTCGACCGCCACGATTTCGGCGACGGCCGCTCGCGATACGAAGCCGCGCCCGAGGCGCATCACGATCATCTGATCGACGTCGAGACCGGAAAGGTCGTCGAATTCGTCGACCCCGAGCTCGAGGCCTTGCAAAAGGTAATCGCCGAACGGCTCGGCTATCGTCTCGTCGACCATCGCATGGAACTTTATGGTGTCTCCCTCGATCGCAAGCGCGACTGAGCGCGTCCCGGTCACCTGGCGGTCGCTGTTGCGCCTCACCTTGATGGTGCTGGTGCTGCTGTTCCTGATCGTCCCGCATCTTTGCTATCGTGCGGCCGGGCGGCCGTCGCCGATGGTCATGGCGTTTCTGAACGCGGCGGGCTGGCTTGCCGGGCTTCGCATTCGCACCCGGGGAACGCGGCTCAAGCGCAACGTGCTGTTCGCCGCCAATCATATGAGCTGGCTCGACATATTGGCGCTGGGCGGCGCTGCCCGGTCGGCGTTCGTGTCGCGCGCCGATATCGAGACGGTGCCGCTCGTCGGCTGGCTCGCCGACCAGAATAACACCGTCTATGTCGAGCGCGAGGCGAAGCGCGATATCCACAACCAGGCGAACAGTCTGCGCGGCGCGCTCAAGCGCGGCCAGCCGGTGACGCTGTTTCCCGAAGGGACGACGGGCCCGGGCGACGGGCTGTTGCCGTTTCGCGCCGCGCTCTTCGCCGCCGTCACGCCGCCGCCGCCGGGGGTGCGCGTCCAGCCCGTGTTTCTCGATTACGGGGCGGATGCGACCGACATCGCCTGGCAGGATCCCGAATCGGGGCTCGATAATTTCAAACGCCTGATCGCTCGCAAGCGGCCGATCGTGCTGACGATCCATTATCTCGATCCGCTGCCGCACGATGTGACGCATGATCGCAAGGCGATCAGCGAAGCCGCACGCAGCGCGATCGCCGCTGCGCATGGCGCGACGGGCCGCCCTTCCGTCGGTCACGCGCATCGCCTATAGCGCGCCGATGACCTCCGACTCTGCGAAAACATTTCACGTCAAATCCTTCGGCTGCCAGATGAACGTCTATGACGGCGAGCGCATGGCGGAGATGCTGGGCGCGCAAGGCTATACCCCTGCTGCCGACGGGGCCGATGCCGACCTCGTCGTGCTCAACACTTGCCACATCCGCGAAAAGGCAGCGGAAAAAGTCTATTCGGACATCGGCCGACTGAGGCGCGAAGACGGCAGTACGCCGACGATCGCGGTCGCGGGATGCGTCGCGCAGGCCGAAGGGGCAGAGATTGCGCGCCGCGCGCCGAGCGTCGATGTCGTCGTCGGGCCGCAGGCCTATCACCGCCTGCCCGACCTGATCGCGCGCGCCGAGCGGGGCGAGAAGGCGGTCGACCTCGACATGCCGGCCGAAAGCAAGTTCGGTGCGCTGCCGACGCGCGCCGGCGGCCAGCGCCCGACCGCGTTCCTGACGGTGCAGGAAGGCTGCGACAAATTCTGCACCTATTGCGTCGTCCCCTACACGCGCGGTGCCGAAATCAGCCGGCCCTTCGCCGACCTGGTCGCCGAAACGCGCGCGCTCGTCGCGGGCGGGGTGCGCGAGATCACGTTGCTGGGCCAGAACGTCAACGCGTGGGATGGCGAAGACGACACGGGGCGTGCGATCGGGCTCGACGGGCTGATCCGCGAACTGGCAAAAGAGGATGGGCTCGAACGCATCCGCTATACCACCAGCCACCCCAACGACATGACCGACGGGCTGATCGCCGCGCATGGCGAGGTCGACAAGCTGATGCCCTTCCTCCACCTGCCGGTGCAGGCGGGCAGCGACCGCATCCTTGCGGCGATGAACCGGAGCCATAGCGTCGACAGCTATCTGCGCGTGATCGAGCGTGTCCGCGCGGCGCGCCCCGACATCGCGATCTCGGGCGATTTCATCGTCGGCTTTCCCGGCGAGACCGACGCCGATTTCGAAGCGACGCTCGATATCGTCCGTGCGACGAAATATGCGATGGCGTACAGCTTCAAATATTCGCGGCGTCCCGGCACGCCGGCCGCGACGATGGAGGGCCAGGTTGCCGAAGCGGTGATGAACGACCGGCTCCAGCGGCTTCAGGCCTTGCTCAATGCCCAGCAACAGGCGTTCAACGAAGCGACCGTCGGCCGCACGACGCGCCTGCTGCTCGAGCGCAAGGGAAAGCACGCGGGCCAGCTGATCGGCAAGTCGCCGTGGCTTCAGTCGGTGCATGTCACCGCGCCCGGGCTCGCGATCGGCGACATGGTCGATGTGCGCGTCACCTCGGCGGGGCCGAACAGCCTCGGCGCCGAACCGCTGCTGGAAGCGGTTGCGTGATGCTGGCTGGAGGTTCGTGTGTCCCCGCGAAGGCGGGGACCCACCTCCTTCCGCCGCGTTTCGAAAGCATCGGTGATGGACTCCCGCCTTCGCGGGAGTACACAGTCAGCTATTCAAGCTAGGAGTCCTGCCCACGTGTCCAAACGCCCTCTCGCCGCCGCCGCACCCGCCGAACCCGGCGACCGCGTTCGATTGACGGCCGAGTTCGAACGGACGCAGCTTTTGGGTATTCTATTCGGCGAATTCGACCGCAACCTCGTCGCGATCGAAAACCGGCTCGGCGTCTATATCTCGGCGCGTGGCAACCGGGTGCAGATCGAGGGCGAGGCAGAGGCGGCGGCGCGGGCGCGCGACGTGCTCACCGACCTTTATAACCGGATCGAACGCGGCGAAGAGGTCGACGCGGGGCTGGTCGATGCGGTGATCGCCATGTCGGCGCAGCCGACGCTCGACGGCATCATCCGGCACGAGGCGAGCGAGACTCCCGCGGTGATGATCCGTACGCGCAAGAAAACGATCGTTCCGCGCGCCCCGTCGCAGGTGCCCTATATGCAGGCGCTCGCGCGCGACGACGTGATTTTCGCGCTCGGCCCCGCGGGGACCGGCAAGACCTATCTGGCGGTGGCGCAGGCGGTCGCGCAGCTGATTACCGGCAGCGTCCAGCGCCTGATCCTTTCGCGTCCCGCGGTCGAGGCGGGCGAGAAGCTGGGCTTCCTGCCCGGCGACATGAAGGAGAAGGTCGATCCCTATCTTCGCCCGCTCTACGATGCGTTGCACGACTGCTTGCCCGCGGAACAGGTCGAGCGGCGCATCGCGAGCGGCGAGATCGAGATCGCACCGCTCGCCTTCATGCGCGGCCGCACGCTTGCCGACGCGTTCATCATCCTCGACGAAGCGCAGAACACGACGATCCCGCAGATGAAGATGTTCCTGACCCGCTTCGGCATGAACAGCCGCATGGTGATCTGCGGCGACCCAAAGCAGGTCGACCTTCCGGCGCCCGCAACCTCGGGCCTTGCCGACGCGGTTGCGCGGCTCGAGGGGGTCGAGGGGATCAGCGTCAGCCGCTTCACCAGCGCCGACGTGGTTCGCCATCCCGTCGTCGGGCGGATCGTCGAAGCCTATGAGGGGCCGGGCGCCTGATCGTCGCGCACCGATAAACGGCGTCCATAAATTTCCCTGGTTTTTCAAAAATTAATTTTGTCCCTGCGAAATTTTTCCGCAGTCATGTCACATTCGCAGGGTCGCATCTCGTCATGTCGGTGCAACCCAAGCCAAGGAGTACAGACATGACCCAGGTAACCGATCCCTTCGCCGCCGCCCCGCATCTGATGAAGCAGTGGATGGCGACCTCGCTGGCGGTGCAGGACAGCCTCGAAAAGAGCCTGGTCGAACTGGTCAAGATCCGCGCGTCGATCGTCAACGGCTGCGCCAATTGCATCAACATGCACACCGCCGAAGCGCGCGCGGCCGGCGAGACCGAGCGACGTATCTACCTGCTTGCCGCGTGGCGCGATGCGCCGTGCTATTCGGCGCGCGAGCGTGCCGCGCTCGCGTGGACCGATGCCTTGACGGGCCTGTCGCAGGGTCACACACATGCGCAGGCAAAGGACGCGCTGGAGGCTCAATTCACCTCGGAGGAACAGGTGAAGCTCACGCTGATGATCAACATCATCAACGGCTGGAACCGCATCGCGGTCGGCTTCGGCCTGTGGTACGAAGGCGGCGCGCCGGCCAAGGCGGCGTGATGACGCCACCGGGCACCAACGGCGCGGTGGACGCGGCGGCGAGCTTCGATCCGCTGCGTCCGCTGCTCGTCCGCGTCGCCTACCGCATGCTCGGTTCGGTCGCGGATGCCGAGGATGTCGTGCAGGATGCCTTCATCCGCTGGCTCGGTGCCGATCGCGATGCGGTCGAGGTGCCCGAGGCGTGGCTGCGCCGTACCGTGACGCGGCTCTGCCTCGACCAGCTGAAATCGGCGCGGCACCGGCGCGAAACCTACGTCGGGCCCTGGCTTCCGGAGCCGCTGGTCGAGGACGAGGCCGAGGACGATGTGACGCTCCCGCTGATGCTCGCGCTCGAACGGCTGTCGCCGCTCGAACGCGCGGCCTTCCTGCTCCACGACGTCTTCGGCGCCGGCTTCGAAGAGGTCGCGGCGACGATCGGCCGCGACGCCGCGGCGGCGCGCCAACTCGCGTCGCGCGCCCGCGCCCACGTCCGCGAAGCGCGCCCGCGCTATGCGCTCGAAAAGGCGCGGGGACTCGAAATCGCCGACGCCTTCTTCGCCGCATCGCGCAGCGGCGACATGAGCGCACTCGGCGCGCTGCTCGCCGCGGATGTCGGCATGTGGGCCGATGGCGGCGGCAAGCGCCCTGCGGCGGTCGTCCCGGTGCTCGGGTTCGATACGGTGATGAAGGTCCACCGCAGCCTGGCGGTGCTGTTCGGAAAATATGGGTCGACCTTGCTCCATACCGGCATCATCAACGGCCTGCCGGGCTTCGTGACGCGAGAGGCGGACGGCGAGGTCCAGACGACCGCGCTCGACATCGAGGGAGACCGGATCGTCGCCATCTACGTCGTGCGCAACCCCGACAAGCTGCGTCACCTGCATTGAACGCGCCGCGGCACAGGGCGATTGATCTCGCCATGTTGTCGGTATATGAGTCGTATATCATTCATATACGGGATATATGCGATGGGACTTGTAAAAATCGACGACGACCTGCACGAAGAGGCGCGCCGCACCAGCACGATCATGTGCCGCTCGATCAACGCGCAGGCCGAATATTGGATGAAGATCGGCATGCTCGCCGAGGCCAATCCGACGCTGTCGTTCAACGATATCGTCAAGAGCCAGCTCGCCGCGGCCCAGCTCTCGACCGACCTGACGCTCGCCTGATATGGTCAAGACCCCCGACGAACTCGCGCTGATGCGCGTGTCGGGCAGGCTGCTCGCGTCGGTGTTCGGGATGCTCGACGGCATCGATCTCGCCGGACGGTCGACGATGGAGATCAACGATCGTGTCGAACGCTTCATTACCGACGATCTCGCCGCGCGTCCGGCGAGCAAGGGGCAATATGGTTTCCAATATGTCCTGAACTGCTCGATCAACCATGTCGTGTGTCACGGCGTCCCCGATGCCGCGGCGATCCTTCGCGACGGCGATATCGTCAATCTCGACATCACGCTCGAAAAGAACGGCTTCATCGCCGATTCGAGCAAAACCTATCTCGTCGGCGACGTGGCTCCCGCCGCACGGCGGCTGGTCCGCGTCGCGCGCGAGGCGATGTGGAAGGGCATCGGACAGGTGCGCCCCGGCGCCTGCCTCGGCGACATCGGCTTCGCGATCGAACGCCACGCAAAGCGCAACGGCTATTCGGTGGTGCGCGATTTCTGCGGTCATGGCATCGGGCGCGAGATGCATGAAGAACCGCAGGTCCTGAACTTCGGCCGGCCCGGCCGGGGGATGATGCTGCGCGAAGGCATGGTTTTCACCATCGAACCGATGCTCAATCAGGGGACGCGCAAGGTCACGACAGAGCGCGACGGCTGGACCGTCGTCACCGGCGATCGCAAGCTCTCCGCGCAGTTCGAACACACGGTCGCCGTGACGGCGGGAGGGGTCGAGGTGCTGACGCTCCGCCAGGACGAATCGCCGTCCGCATAGAGGACCGGCGGAGACCGGGGATTGCAGCACGCGCATGTCGGTTTTGGGGTGGGAAGCGGGCGTTGCCTATTCGTCATCCCGGCGCAGGCCGGGATCTCGCCGGTGCGTAAATCCGTCAGGGTGAGATCCCGGCCTTCGCCGGGATGACGTTGGCAAGGGACCACAACCGCTCGTGCACAGGCATTCGTCATCCCGGACTTGATCCGGGATCCATAGCAGCGCCGAAGTCATGGACCCCGGATCAAGTCCGGGGTGACGAGGAAGGGAAGGGTCGCTTTCGGTCGATCCCGGACATCTTCCTCTTGCCGTCCCGCCGATCGCGTTCGATCAAGCCATTTGCCTCCCCTGTATTGGCGGTGTAATACGGCGCAAGGCATGCACGCGTCGAACCATCCGCTCTTTACCACCCCGCCGCCACCGGCCGAGGAAGTGCCGCTGGTTCCGGCGGATGCGCCGCGGCCCGAGCCCCGCTGGCGCAAGCGGCTGCGCTGGGTCGGGCGGGGCTTTGCGGCGTTTTTTCTCCTGTTCCTGCTGCTCGTCGCCTGGCTTGCGATCACCGCGCCGCTGTCGAAATCGCTCGAACCGATCGCGCCGCCGGAGATCACCTTGCTCGCCTCCGACGGCACGCCGATCGCGCGTACCGGGGCGATCGTCGAAAAGCCGGTCGCGGTCGCCAGGCTGCCGAAGCATGTTACCGGCGCATTCCTCGCGATCGAGGATCGCCGCTTTTACAGCCATTGGGGGATCGACCCGCGCAGCATCGGCCGTGCGCTGTGGACCAATATCACCTCGGGCCGCACCGAGGGCGGCAGCACGATTACCCAGCAGCTCGCCAAATTCACCTTCCTGTCGCCGAAGCGCACGCTCGGGCGTAAGGCGCGCGAGGCGCTGATCGCCTTCTGGCTCGAGGCGTGGCTGACCAAGGACGAGATCCTCGAACGCTATCTGTCGAACGCCTATTTCGGCGACAACAGCTATGGCCTGCGCGCCGCTTCGCTCCATTATTTCAACCGCCAGCCCGAAAAACTGACCCCCGCGCAGGCGGCGATGCTCGCGGGGCTGGTAAAGGCGCCCTCGCGCCTCGCCCCGACGCGCAACCCCGACCTCGCGGCAAAGCGCATGCGCCTGGTGCTCGGCGCGATGGCGGAGGAGGGCTATATCACCGCGCAGCAGGCGAAGAGCCTGCGCGCGCCGAAAATCGACGAACGATCGCGCGCCGACCTGCCGACCGGGACCTATTTTGCCGACTGGGCGCTGCCCGAGGCCCGCAAGCTCAGCGACGTCGGCTATGCGCGCCAGACGATCCGCACGACGCTCGATTCGCGGCTCCAGGCCGCGGCGCGGCGAGCCGCCCTGCGCGCACCGCTCGGCAAGGCACAGGTCGCTCTGGTCGCGATGCGCCCGAACGGAGAGGTCGTCGCGATGATCGGCGGCAAGGATTATGCGGATAGTCCCTTCAACCGCGCGACGCAGGCGCGGCGCCAGCCCGGTTCGACCTTCAAGCTGTTCGTCTATCTCGCCGCGCTGCGCGCCGGCTGGGACCCGGACGACACGATCGACAACCGCCCGATCGACACGGGCAGCTATCAGCCCAGGAATTCGGGCGGCCATTATTCGCCGACGATCACGCTCGAGCGCGCGTTTGCGACGTCGAGCAATGTCGCCGCGGTGCGGCTGTTCCAGCAGGTCGGCGACGACAAGGTGATCGCGATGGCCCGCCAGCTCGGCGTGACGTCTCCGCTCGCCAGGGGCGATTCGAGCCTCGCACTCGGCACGTCGAGCATGTCGCTCCTCGAGCTCACATCGGCCTATGCCGCGGTCGCGGCCGACAGCTACCCGGTCGAGCCGCGCGCCTTCGAAGCCGAGGAAGCCGGCTGGTTCGCGCGCGTCTTTTCGGGGCCCGACAGCTTTTCGTCGCGCGTCCACGGCGACATGGAACAGATGCTGCGCGCTGCGGTCAACAGCGGCACCGGCCGCGCCGCGATGCTCAGCGTGCCCAATTACGGCAAGACCGGGACGAGCCAGGACAATCGCGACGCGCTGTTCGTCGGCTATGCCGGCGGGCTGGTCGTCGGGGTGTGGGTCGGCAACGACGACAATTCGCCGCTGAAGGGCGTATCGGGCGGTGGCGTCCCCGCGCGCATATGGCGCGACTTCATGACGCAGGCGCTGGGGCAGAAGAGTGCACCGAAGCGGACCGAGCCGGCGGCCGATCCCGAAGGACCGGTGCAGCCGCTCGACGTCCCCGACATCGGCGACATCCCCGTCGGCGACAAGACGACCGTCGGGGTACAGGACGGCGAGGCGGTGGTGCGAACCGAAATCAACGGCACTCCGATCGACCTGCGCCTGCCGCTCGGCGACCGGGCGGCCGGGCCTCCGCCCGAAGTCCGCCCGGTGCCCGAAACCGCGCAACCCGCGCAGCCGTAGCGCGCCGTTTCGCAATTTCCGCTGTCCTACTCTGCCCCGGCGCGGTAGCGTCCCGCGCATGACACAGGCCTTTCCCGACCCGGCTTCCTGCGCGCAATTCCCGAGCGACGTCGCGCAGATTTCCGTCCCTTTCCTTCAAAGGCACCGCCCATGCTGAGCGTCGAAACCCACCAGGCTTCGCGCTGGCCCGACGGCTTCGACTGGGATGCCCGCGCCGCCGAAGCGGTCGCTGCGGCCCTTGCGCTCACCCCCTTCGCCGCGCTCGCCGACGCCGCGCCGCTGGTCGAAGTATCGGTCCGGCTGACCGACGATGACGACGTCCACGCGCTCAACCGCGATTTCCGGGGCAAGGACAAGCCGACCAATGTGTTGTCCTTTCCGCAGGTGCAACGCGACCTGCTCGAAAGCCTCGACAACAGCGACGATGGCGAAATCCTGCTTGGCGACATCGTGCTGGCGCGCGAAACCTGCGCGCGCGAGGCCGAAGAGAAAGGGGTGTCGCTCGACGCCCACGCAACGCACCTGATCGTCCACGGTGCTCTCCACCTCGTCGGCTACGACCATATGGACGATGTCTCGGCAGGCGCGATGGAAGCGCTGGAGGTGAAAGCGCTTGCATCGCTGGGCATCGCCAATCCATATGCGGACGAGGATTAACGAAAGGACGCGCACGTCATCATGCCCGACGACCAGGGGTCTTCGAACCGATCGGAAGAGGACAGTAGGTCCGGCCTGCTGGCCGGCCTCAAGACATTGTTGTTCGGCGGCAATGGCGAGCCGAGCCTGCGCGAACAGATCGAGGATGCGATCGACGAGGCCGAGGAGGACGGCGACGAGCGCCGGGGGCGCAGCATCGTCGGCGACCTGTCGCCCATCGAACGCAAGATGCTGCGCAATCTGCTGCACTTCGGCGAACAGACGGTCGACGACGTCGCGGTCCCGCGCGCCGATATCGTCGCAATCGACGAAAGCGCACGGTTCGAGGAGATCGTCGCGATCTTTGCAGAGGCGGGACACAGCCGCCTGCCGGTCTATCGCGAAAATCTGGACGAGGTCGTGGGCATGATCCACGTCAAGGACGTGTTCGCGGTGCTGGCCGAAGGTCGCGATCCGCCGCCCTTGCTCGATCTCATCCGCCAGCCGCTCTACGTGCCCCAATCGATGGGGGTGCTCGATCTGCTCGCCGACATGCGCGCGCAGCGCACCCACCTTGCGATCGTGATCGACGAATATTCGGGAACCGAGGGGCTGGTGACGATCGAGGATCTGGTCGAGGAGATCGTCGGCGAAATCGAGGACGAGCATGACGACGAACCGGTCCTGCTCTTCTCGCTCCGCGACGACGGCTGCTGGGAGGCCGATGCGCGCGCCGAACTCGACGATATCGGCGAGGCGATCGATCCGCGGCTCGCCGACGTCGAGGAAGACGTCGACACGCTCGGCGGACTGGCGGCGGTGCTGGCCAACCATGTGCCGGAGGTGGGGGAGATATTGTTTCACCCCAGCGGCTGGCGCATCGAAGTGACCGAGGCCGACGAAAAGCGCGTCCACCATCTCCTCCTGCATCCGCCGGTGGAGGCCGATCTCGAAGCGCCGGCGGATCGCGGCGAGGAATTCTGACGCACCCGCGCCGCGCGCGCCGCGAACACCCCCCGATTGCCTTTGCCGCGCGATGGGACTAGCGCCGGGGAAATGGACATTTCCGATCTGCGCATCGCGCTGTTCAGCGGCAACTATAACATGACGGTCGATGGCGCGAACAAGGCGCTCAATCGGCTCGTCGGGTATCTGCTGCGGCAGGGTGCGGCGGTGCGCGTCTATTCGCCGACGATCGACGATCCCGATTTCGAACCCACCGGCGACCTCGTCAGCGTGCCCTCGATGCCCATTCCCGGTCGCAGCGAATATCGGATTCCGCTGTCCTTCTCGTCGCGGGTCCGGGACGATATCGTGCAATTCGCTCCGAATATCCTGCACATCTCCAGCCCCGACCGCGTTTCGCGGCAAGCGGCGGCGTGGGCGCGAAGGCGGCACGTGCCCGTCGCCTGTTCGGTCCACACGCGCTTCGAAACCTATTTCCGCTACTATAATCTTTCGTTCCTCGAACCGCTGTGCGTGGCCTGGTTGCGGCGGCTTTATCGCCGCTGCGACGCCCTGATCGCCCCGTCGGAAAGTTTTGCGCAGGTGCTGCGCGAACAACGCATGAATTACGACATCGGCATCTGGACCCGCGGCGTCGAGCGCGATATTTTTCACTCCGGCCGACGCGACATGGCGTGGCGGCGCGCTCTCGACATCGACGACGAAACCCCCGTGATCGCCTTTTTGGGGCGGCTGGTGATGGAAAAGGGACTCGATGTGTTCGCCGACGCCATCGACGTGTTGCGACGCCGCGGAGTCCCGCACGAGGTGGTGGTGATCGGCGAGGGGCCGGCCGGCGACTGGTTCGAATCGCGACTGCCGCGCGCCAGGTTCGTCGGCTTTCAGGGGGGCGCGGACCTCGCCCATGCGCTGGCGTCCTGCGATCTCTTCTTCAATCCGTCGGTCACCGAAACCTTCGGCAACGTGACGCTGGAGGCGATGGCGTGCGGGCTGCCCGTCGTCGCGGCGCGGGCGACGGGGAGCGCCAGCATCGTCAAGCATGGCCAGACGGGTTATCTCGTCGCGCCGGGCGCGATCGGCCTCTTCGCCGACGATCTCGAACGCTATTGCCGCGACGCGTCGTTGCGCGCCGCGCACGGCGCGGCGGCGGAGCAGGAGAGCGGCGCCTATCAATGGGACGCGATCAACCAGTCGGTTGCCGACACCTATTTGCGCCTGATCCGCCAGAAGCGGCGCGTCGGCTGATCCGATGGCGGACCTGTTCGGCAGCGATGCTCCGGTGCAGCCCGATGCCGCCCCGACCGGCGCGGTGCCGCTCGCCGAACGATTGCGTCCAAAGACGCTTACGGAGGTCGTCGGACAGGATCATCTGACCGGTGCCGACGGGACGATCGGCCGCATGGTCGCCGCGGGGCAACTGGCCTCGATCATTCTCTGGGGGCCTCCAGGCACGGGCAAGACGACGATCGCGCGCCTGCTTGCCGAGGCGGTGGGGATGCGGTTCGCGCCGCTGTCGGCCGTCTTTTCGGGGGTTGCCGATCTCAAGAAGGCCTTTGCCGATGCCGAGAAGATGGCGGCGGCAGGAAAGCGGACCCTGCTCTTCGTCGACGAGATCCATCGGTTCAATCGCGCCCAGCAGGATGGTTTCCTGCCTTTCGTCGAGCGCGGCACGGTGGTGCTCGTCGGCGCGACGACGGAGAATCCCAGCTTTGCGTTGAACGCCGCGCTGCTCAGCCGCGCGCAGGTGCTCGTGCTGCACCGCCTCGACGAAACAGCTCTCGAAACGCTGGTCGCGCGCGCCGAAGCCGAGGTCGGCCGCGCGCTGCCGGTCACCGCCGATGCGCGCACGGCGCTGGTCGCCAGCGCCGATGGCGATGGCCGCTTTCTGCTCAACCAGGTCGAGACATTGTTCGCCGCAGCGATCGAGGCGCCGCTCGATGCGTCCGAACTGGCAGCCTTCCTCCATCGCCGCATGCCGGTCTACGACAAGGATCGCGACGGCCACTACAACCTGATTTCGGCGCTGCACAAGGCGATGCGCGGCTCCGATGCCCAGGCATCGCTCTACTGGCTTGCCCGGATGCTCGTGGCGGGCGAGGAACCGCTTTACGTGCTGCGCCGGATCACCCGTTTCGCCAGCGAGGACATCGGGCTCGCCGATCCGCAGGCGCTCGTTCAGTGCCTTGCGGCAAAGGACGCCTATCAGTTTCTGGGGTCGCCCGAGGGCGAACTCGCCATCGTGCAGGCGTGCCTCTATTGCGCGACCGCGCCCAAATCCAATGCCGCCTACGCCGCGCAGAAGGCGGCGTGGACGGCGGCGCGCGAAACCGGGTCGCTGGCCCCGCCGCAGAATATCCTCAACGCGCCGACCAGGCTGATGAAGGATCTCGGCTATGGGCAGGGTTACAGTTACGACCACGACGCCCCCGACGGCTTCTCGGGCGACAATTACTGGCCCGACGCGATGGCGCCCGCGACCTTCTATCGTCCTGTCGATCGCGGCTTCGAAAAGCGCATCGCCGAACGGCTCGCGTGGTGGGATGCGCGGCGGCACGGGGGCGAGGGGGGCGAATGATGCCGCGGTTCGACGCGTGGGACGATGTCGTCGCGTTCGCCTGCGCGCTGCCCGATGTCGAAATGGCACCTTTTTACGGCACGCCATGCCCAAAGGTGAACGGCAGGGCGTTCGTGTCGCCGGGGCGCGAGGCGGGCAGCTTTCATGTCGGAACGCCGCACGGCGAAAAGGACGTGCTTCTCGAAACCGATCCGGCGACATTCTGGCAGACGCCGCACTATGAAGGCTGGCCGGGGGTGCTGGTCCGCTATGGCGCCGCCGATCCCGTCCGCATCGCCGACGTCATTCGCCGGGCTTGGTGGGATCGCGCCAAAAAGTCGCAGCGCGCCGCCTTCGTCCCGCGGCCCTGAACCCGCGCTAACCCGGGTAGCGTTCGAAGCTCGGCAGGTCGTCCAGCCCTTGCATCCATCCGATGCGTTCGGCGGTCTGGATCTGCACCTGGACCGGAATCAGGTCGGGATCGTCGAGTGTCGCGGTCTGCACGTCGATCTGGCCCGGGAATATCTGGTCGTTGGTATAGAACAGCCCGGTGCCGCAATCGCCGCAGAAATGGCGCCGGCCGTGCTCGGACGAGGCATAGACCTTCGGCGTTCCCTTCACCTCCAGCGTCTCTTGGCTGACAAGGCCCCAGCCGACGAGCGGTGCCCCGGCGTGGCGGCGGCAATCGCTGCAATGGCACAGCGCATGATGCTCGACCGCAACCGGCATCGAATAGTGGATCGCGCCGCAATGGCATTGTCCGGCTGCGCGGGGGGATGCGTCTGTCATCGACTTGGCCCTTTCAATTGAGAGGGCGGAACATATGATGAACAGTTCGTGCAGACAAGCGATATTTCGCAGAAGGGGAAATATCAAACTTAACGCAAAATAAAGCATGATCGGGCAATAGGCGTCGGACATGGACCGTATCGCGACAACCGATTTCGCCGAACCGGACGCCCGCGCGTCGGTGTTTTCGCGCTTGTCGCTCTATGCGCTGTTGCTGGCGGGGCTCGCGGTCCTGGCCGCCGCGTCGATATCGACGTCCAACCTCGGCCTCTTCTATCTTAGACGACAGGACCAGTGGCTACTGATTGTTGGCGCGATACTGATGCTCGCCTGCCTCCGCACTCTGCCGGACCGCAGGCGGATGCTGACCGCTGATTGGCGCTTTGCGCCGGCCGTCGGCGGCATCATGGCTCTGGTGGCGTTCGTGGGCCATCACGCGATCATGTCGGGATATGATCTAAGCCTGGACGAACGGTTTGCGAACTTCGACGCCGCAATTCTGGCGAGCGGACATTTCGCTGCGCCATTGCCGCCGCAATGGCAAGATCACAGCCACGCGCTCAACACGATGTTCATGTACAATACGGGACATCGCGAGGCCTGGATATCCTCCTACCTCCCAAGTCACGCGGCTTTAAGGGCCCTGATCGGTATCACGGGCGTCCCATCGCTGACGGGGCCGCTGATGATCTTGATAGCTGCGCTGGCGCTGTGGGCGTGTGCGCGGCGGATATGGCCCGACAACCGCGAAGCCCCGGTGGTGGCCCTGCTGCTCTACACGGGGGCTGGCCAGATCTGGCTCAACGGCATGACGGCATATGCGATGCCCGCGCACCTTGCACTTAACCTGTGCTGGCTGTGGCTGTTCCTCAGGCGGTCCTGGTGGGGCGACGCGGGCGCGTTGGCGATCGGGTTCGTTGCCGTGGGCCTTCACCAGATCCACTATCACCCGCTGTTTGCGGCGCCGATCCTGTTCCTGTTGCTGCTCGAAAGAAACTGGCTTCGGGCCGGCTATTATGCCTTCGGCTACGCGGCCATCGGCATTTTCTGGCAGCTATGGGCCTATTGGAGTGCGACCTGGGTGGTCGGCGGACCGCTCCCGCCCGACGCCGCGCACGTCGACATCCTCAGCCGCATCATCGGCAATTGGGCCAAGGTCGAAGGGTTGCGCCTCCCCAATATGATCGAGAATCTGCTGCGCATGGCGGCGTGGCAGCATCTTCTGCTCCTGCCGTTGGTCGCCCTCGGCGTGCGGGTCGCTCGCCGCGACAGGCTGGCAGCGGCTCTGCTCGGCGGCATCGTGTTGACGCTGGCGGTGCGGATTGCCTTCCAGCCCTATCAGGGTCATGGGCTGGGGTATCGCTATCTCCATGGCCTTATCGGCAATCTGATCTTGCTTGCGGTCTATGGGTGGGTGTCGCTCGGCCAGGACATGGGCCGCTGGCGCTCCCTGCTGTTACGAACGACCGCGGCGAGTTGCCTCATCCTCGTTCCGATACAGGCGTGGATGGCCCATGGCTTCTACGCTCCCTATGCCGCCGTGTCGCATAGGATCGGTTCGATCGCCGCGGACTATGTCGTGATCGGTGCAAAGGATGTTCCCTTTTCCGGCGATTTCGTCCGAAACGACCCCTATCTGGAAAATCGCCCGGTCCGCCTGCTCCGCGAGGCCATCGATCCCGCACTTCAGGCGCAACTATGCTCGTCGCGGCCGACCGTCGCCTTGATCGGGACGAAGATTCTGCGTCCGGCGGCCACCTATTTCGGAACGTCTCCGTCCGCATCGCTCGAAAGCGACAATCTGGACCTTGCGACAAGCCTGTACAGGCTGGGATGCTATGTCGAGCGATACTGACATCGCCGGTTCGTATGAACACGACCGCCAGATCCGCTCAATCCCCCAGGTCGACCCCGTGCGTTTCCGCCCAGGTGCGATACTGGCCGCGCGGGTCGGCTGACGGGCGGGCGAGGATCGCCGGCATGGCTGCGCGCAGGGCGCCGAGGTCGAGCGAGCGGATCATCGCCTTGACCGGCCCCACCCCCGCGGGGGTGATCGACAGCCGCTCGATTCCGACGCCCAGCAACGCCATAGCCTCGAGCGGCCGGCCGCCCATTTCGCCGCAGACGCCAAGCGCGACCTTGGTACCCGACACCATTCCGACGGCGCGCGCGATATAGCGCATCACCGTCGGCGACAGCCAGTCGTAGCGTTCGGCGAGGCGGGGGTGTGCGCGGTCGGCCGCGAACAGGAACTGCGTCAAATCGTTGGTCCCGATCGACAGGAAGTCGAGGTGGGGCAGCATCAGGTCGAGCGTCTCGATCAGCCCCGGCACTTCGAGCATCGCGCCATAGCGGATCGCGGCGGGCAGCTTCTTGCCGCGGCTCGCGAGCCAGGCGCGCTGGCCGACGAACAGGTCGCGTGCCGCTTCATATTCCCACGGTTCGGACACCATCGGGAACATGACGTTCAGCGTCCGCCCCGCCGAGGCTTCGATCAGCGCGCGCGCCTGCACCTTGAGCAGCCCTTCGCGCTCGAGCGCGAGGCGCAGCGCGCGCCAGCCCATCGCCGGATTCTCTTCCAGCATTTCTTCATCGACGTTCATATAGGGGAGCGCCTTGTCGCCCCCGATATCGACCGTGCGAAAGATTACCGGGCGGTCGCCGGCCGCGTCGAGGACATCGCGATAAAGCCGCTGCTGCCGTTCGCGCTGGGGCAGCGTCGCCGACACGAGGAACTGGAATTCGGTACGGAACAGGCCGATCCCGCGCGCTCCGGTCAGGTCGAGCGCCGCGACGTCCTCGCGCAGGCCGGCATTGATCATCAGCTCGATCGGCACGCCGTCCTTGGTGACCGCGGGCAGATCGCGCAACGCGGCCAGGCTGGCGCGCCGCTTTTGGGAGAGTTCCAGCTTGGCGTCGAACGCTTCCTGCACCGCGGGGGTCGGACGCACGTGTAGCGCGCCGGCGCTGGCGTCGAGCAGCAACAGGTCGCCTTCGCGGATCGAGGTGCGGACGTCGCGGACGCGGCCGAGCACCGGCACGCCCATCGCGCGCGCCACGATGATGACGTGCGCGGTCAACGATCCTTCCTCGAGCACCACGCCCTTCAGCCGGCGGCGGTCGTATTCAAGCAGTTCGGCGGGCCCCAGATTGCGCGCGATCAGGATCGAATCCTGCCGCAAACCCATTTGCGCCGCGGTGCCCATCTGCCCCGAAACGATGCGGATCAGCCGGTTCGACAAATCCTCCAGATCGTGCATCCGGTCGCGCAGCAGCGGATCGTCGATCTGGCGCATGCGCATCCGCGTGCGCTGCTGGACGCGCTCGATCGCCGCTTCCGCGGTCAGCCCGCTGTCGATGGCTTCGTTGATGCGCCGCGACCAGCCTTCGTCATAGGCGAACATCTTGTAGGTTTCGAGCACCTCTTCATGCTCGCCGCCGACCCCGAACTCGGCCTGGCTCGTCATGCGGTCGATCTGCTCGCGCATCTTGTCGAACGCGGCATAGACGCGGTGGCGTTCGGCCTCGACATCGTCGGCCATCGTATGTTCGATCGTGACGCGCGGCTGGTGATAGACGGCGACGCCCTGACCCATCCCGTCGACCAGCTTCTGTCCCGCCAGGCGCTGCGACGTCTGATCGGCTTCGGCGGCATGCGCGCGCGCCGCGGTGTCGATCAGGTCGGCGTTGGCGATCACTTCCGACAGCACCATCGCGACGGTCTGCAACGCTTCGATCTCGATCTCTTCATACCGGCGCGGGTCGGCGTGCTGGACGCAGAGGACGCCGACCGCCTGCTCGCGCCGGATGATCGGGACGCCGGCAAAGCTGTGAAACAGCTCCTCGCCGGTTTCGGGGCGATAGGAAAAGTCGGGGTGTGCGGCGGCCTCGTCGAGGTTCAGCGTTTCGATCTGCTGCGCGATCGTGCCGACGAGCCCCTCGCCGAGCGCCAGCCGGGTGACGTGGACGGCCTCCTGCTTCAGCCCTCGCGTCGCATAAAGCTCCAGCGCGCCGTCGCGCAGCAGGTAGATCGAGCAGACCTCGCTGTCGAGGCTCTCGCCGATGATCCCGACCACCTGGTTCAGCTTGCCCTGCGCGTTGGTGCGCGACGCCATCACCTCGTGCAGCCGGGTCAGGATCGTGCGCGCCGACTGGGCGGCGGAGGTCGGCGGTGGCGGTGCGTTCGTCATCGCCGACTCTGCTAACAGAAGCCGGGGCGGAGCGCTATCGCCCGCGCGCGGTCTGTCCTAGCTGCCGCTGACCGGCGGGGTTGCGTTGGCGGTCGTCGTCGCGGCCGGATCGACGGGTCCGGCGGGCGCGGCCGACGGCGGCATCAGCACCGACGGCGCGGGCGCATATTGCGCGTCCCAGGCCGCGACATCGGTCTGATATTTTGCATAGGCCTCATAGAAATCGAGGAAAGGCTGGTCGAGCTTGGCCAGGTTGGCCGGCGCCTGTTCGACGACCTGCGCCGAGGGAGTCGAGGATACCAGCTGCGCCACCTCGTTCGCGCGCGCGCAGAAGTCGCGCTGGGCGGGCGGCTGAGCGAAATAGTTGAACAGCTGCGTCGACAATTTGTCGCGCGCCGCGATTCCGTTCGTTCCATTCTCCTTCCCCAGCTGCGAAATCACGGTCTTTTCGGTCGACTTGATCGGCTTGGAATGCGTCTTGATGATGTTGTTATAGGCGGCGACGAGCGTCGGTTCCTCGACCCCGCGGCATCCGATCGCCGCGACGTTGAGCGCGATCCTGAGTTGCCAGAAGGCGCGGTCGCCGCTGATGTTGCTGTTCACCGTCTGAAAATGACCGTCGAAGCCGCGTTGCGGCAGGATCTGGGTCAGCGACGCATAGTTGGGCGGCGTGGGGCGGGGCGGAATCACGACCGCGACCGGCTCGGGCGGCGGCGGAGGCGGCGCCACCGGCTTCGGCGCGCAGGCGGCGACGCTCGCGAGCAACGCCACGGCGATGATCTTACGGGACAAATTCATGATGCTCTCCCCAGCCGCAACGGTCATGCGACGTCAACCCCGATTGTTCAAGGCCGCTTCGGCCTGTTGCACCAACGATGCGACGATTTCAGCGGCACTTTCCTCGCCCGATACCATGCCGACCGATTGCCCTGCCATTAACGACCCGTTTTCGACGTCCCCGTCGATCACCGCGCGGCGCAGCGCGCCGGCCCAATAATGTTCGATCTGCAACTGCGCTTCGGCCATGTCGACGTCGCCGGCATCGAGGCGACCTGCGACCTCCCGCTGCTTGACGGTAAAGGCCTCGGTCCCCGCATTCTTCAGCGCGCGGACCGGAATGACCGGCAGGCGGACGTCGATCTGGACGCTGGCGATGGCATCGCGCGCCGAAGCGCGAATGAACGCCTTTTTGAAATTGGGGTGTGCGATGCTCTCTTTCGCGCACACGAACCGTGTGCCGAGCTGCACGCCCGACGCGCCCATTTCCAGATATCCCGCGATCGCCTCGCCGCGACCAATGCCGCCGGCGACGAATATCGGCAATTCATGCGACAGTGCGGGCAGGATTTCCTGCGCCAGCACGCTCGTCGACACCGGGCCGATATGGCCGCCGGCCTCCATCCCCTCGATGACCAGCGCGTCGACGCCCGATCGCATCAATTTCTTCGCCAGCGCCAGCGTGGGCGCGAAACAGATGACCTTCGCCCCCGACGCCTTGATCGCTTCCAGGCTGCCCTTCGGCGGCAGGCCGCCGGCGAGCACGACATGCCCGACGCCATGTTTCGTGCACACGTCGATCAGGTCGAACAGCTGCGGGTGCATGGTGATCAGGTTGACGCCGAAATTGCGCCTGGCCAGCGCCTTGGTCGCCGCGATCTCGGCATCGAGCAGGTCGGGTGTCATCGCGCCGCAGGCGATGACGCCGAAGCCACCGGCGTTGCTGATTGCGCTGACCAGGTTACGCTCCGAAACCCAGCTCATCGCCCCGCACAATATCGCGTGGTCGCTGCCCAGCAGTTCGGTCCCACGCGCCATCAGATCATGTAATTTGCTCATCGATGCGCCTTTGCCAGCACAAGACGACATGCGCAATCCGCTCGCGACAAGCGGCGAAAACTATCCGGGGATCAGCCTGCGGCCGGACTGGAAAAGGCCGGGGCTCGGGGGCGAAAAAAAGGGCCGTCCCGGCGCGGGGCGGCCCCTTTTTTCATGCAGCCTGATCAGCGCTGCTGGTTCTGGTCGCGATCCTGCTGCTGATCGCGGCGGGGCTGTTCGCCCGGCTGGCGGTTCTGGCCGCCCTGCTGCTGTTGCTGGCTGTCGCGATCACGATCCGCCTGCTGGGGTTTTTGGCCTTGCTGATTCTGATTGGCCATTATCCGTCTCCTGCAAAACGCCGCAGCCATGCCATTATGTCCGCGGCACTTGGCAGAACCCGGTCCGCACCCTGCATGTTCCCCCGCTGCGGCGGGGCGTGGCGGCGGCGCGGCGGTCGCCCGATGGAGGGACGACTAATCGGCCGCGTCAATCACTCAATCCATCTTATTCGGTTTTTTGGAACCGAGGGATCGGGCCTATCCTGCATGCGTTGGATCGAAAGGATGGATGCCATCGACTCACGATCGCCCCTGTCGCAGACGCCGTCCGGCGAGGCTCGCCTCCGCCGGCGCGTCATGCGCCGGTCATCCTTGCGCATCACCCCATAAGCCAGACCGAAGAGAGGAGAGACTGCATGAACGACCCGACCCCCATCGACCCCGAAAAGGGATGCCCGATGCACCAGCCCGGCGGCGTCCGCGCGCTGCTTGGCCGGACCAACAAGGACTGGTGGCCGGAGATGCTCGCCACCGAAATCCTCAACCCCAATGGATCGTCGAACCCGATGGGCGACGACTTCGACTATGCAAAGGCATTCAAGTCGCTCGATTATCAGGCACTGAAGGACGACCTGACCGCGTTGATGACCGACAGCCAGCCGTGGTGGCCGGCCGACTATGGTCACTATGGTCCCTTCTTCATCCGCATGGCCTGGCACGCCGCAGGCACCTATCGCACCGCCGACGGTCGCGGCGGCGCCAACAGCGGGCAACAGCGTTTCGCCCCCCTCGACAGCTGGCCCGACAATGGCAATCTCGACAAGGCGCGGCGGCTGCTTTGGCCGATCAAGCAGAAATATGGCAACAAGATCAGCTGGGCCGACCTGTTCATCCTGACCGGCAATGTCGCGATCGAAAGCATGGGCGGGCCGGTGTTCGGCTTCGGCGGGGGCCGTGTCGACGTCTACGAGCCCGAACGCGACATCTATTGGGGCAGCGAGGACAAATGGGTCAACGAAGGCGTCCAGACGCGCATCGACCCGACGCATGGCTTCGAAGTCATGGAAGGTCCGCTCGCCGCGATCCAGATGGGCCTGATCTACGTCAATCCCGAAGGGCCTCAGGGCAACCCCCACGACGATGAGGGCATGGCGCGCGACATGAAGGAAACCTTCGCGCGCATGGCGATGAACGACGAGGAGACCGTGGCGTTGACTGCGGGCGGCCATACGTTCGGCAAGGCGCACGGCAATGGTGATGCCTCGACGCTCGGCGCGGCACCCGCCGGCGGCGATCTCGCGGCGCAGGGCTTCGGCTGGGTCAGCGGCGAAGAGCATGGCGGCATCGGCGAACATGCCGTCACCAGCGGCATCGAAGGCGCCTGGACCAACACCCCCGACAAATGGACCGACAATTATTTCCGGCTGCTGTTCGACTACGACTATGAACTGGTGAAGTCGCCGGCCGGCGCGAACCAGTGGCAGCCGATCGACCAGAAAGAGGAAGATATGGCGCCGGCGGCGTGGGACTCCTCGAAAAAGGTGCCCACGATGATGACCACCGCCGACATGGCGTTGAAGCGCGACCCCGACTATCGCAAGATCAGCGAGAGGTTCCGCGAAGATCACGCCGCGTTTCGCGACGCCTTCGCGCGGGCCTGGTTCAAGCTGACGCATCGCGACATGGGGCCGAAGGTCCGCTACCTCGGCCCCGAAGTGCCCGCCGAAGATCTGATCTGGCAGGACCCGATCCCCGCCGGCACGATGCCATCGGATGCCGAGGTCAAGGCGGTAAAGGACAAGATCGCGGCGAGCGGCCTGACCGTCAGCCAGTTGATCAAGACTGCCTGGGCGTCGGCCAGCACCTTCCGCAAGTCCGATTTCCGCGGCGGGGCCAACGGCGCGCGCGTCCGTCTCGCGCCGCAGAAGGACTGGGACGTCAACGAACCCGCGATGCTCGCAAAGGTCCTCGACACGCTCGACGGGTTGCGCGGTTCGATGTCGATGGCCGATGCCATTGTCCTCGGCGGCGTCGTGGGTCTGGAAAAGGCGATCAAGGATGCGGGCTTCAACGTCGCGGTGCCGTTCACCGGCGGCCGGGGCGATGCGACAGCGGAGCAGACCGATGCCGACAGCTTCGCGGTCATGGAGCCGGAGGCCGACGCGTTCCGCAACTATGTCGGCAAGAAGAAGCTGGCGGTGAAGATTGAGGAAATGATGCTCGACCGCGCTTCGCTGCTCGGCCTCTCGGTGCCCGAGATGACGGTGCTGGTCGGCGGGCTGCGCGTGCTCGGCGCCAATCACGGCGAACGCGGGCATGGCCATTTCACCAGGCGGTCGGGCCAGCTCACCAACGACTTCTTCGTCAACCTGCTCGACATGACCAATGTCTGGAAGGCGGTCGAGGGTTCGGACGATCAGGAATATGTCGCGACCGATCGCAAGAGCGGCGGCGAGACCTGGCGCGCGACCCGCGCCGACCTCGTGTTCGGGTCCAACGCCGAACTGCGCGCGGTGGCCGAGGTCTATGCCGAAACCGGCCATGAAGAGAAGTTCGTCAAGGATTTCGTCAAGGCCTGGACCAAGGTGATGGACGCCGACCGGTTCGACCTCGCCTGACCGGCTTCGCGCCGCAGGCCGAGGGTCGCGGCCCGCCCCCGGGGACATGGGCCCGGGGGCGGGTCATTTTTTCAGGGCGATCGTTCGAACGGCCGCGGCGTGACGACGGCGTCGCTGCGCTTTTCGGGCCGGATATAGATCGACCCGATATCGGGCGATGCGGCTTTCATTTCGGCCTCGATCGTCTCGATCAACCGCTCCCCGTCGCCCATCGTCAGCCCGTCCTCGAAGTCGGCACTGATCGCAACGAACACCGAATCCGGCGCCGTATGCACCGTACGGACATGGTTGACCGCGGTGATTTCGTCATGGCTGTCGACGATACGCCAGATGGCATCGATCAGGTCGGGGTCGGCGCTTTCGCCGATCAACAGGCCCTTGGCTTCGCGCGCGAGCAGGATCGCCACCGCCGCAAGGATCAGACCGATCGCAACGGATGCAAATCCGTCGATGCGCGCGTCTCCCGACGCATGGCTCCACCAGACGCCGGCCGCAGCGATGATCAGGCCGAGCAGCGCCGCGCTGTCTTCGAACAGCACGATGAAGCTCGCGGGGTCTTTCGAGCGCCGCACCGCCTGCCACCAACTCGCCCGGCCGCGCCGCGCGCCGAATTCGCGGACGGCGATCGTCCACGACGCGCCCTCGAGCGCAAAGGCAATCGCAAGGACGATATAGTTGATCGTCGGATCGCGCAGCGGCTCGGGACGCGCGATATGCACCCAGCCTTCATAGAGCGAAACGCCCGCGCCCACGGCAAAGATCAGAATCGCGACGACGAACGCCCAGAAATAGAGTTCGCGGCCATATCCGAACGGGTGATAGGCATCGGGCGGACGCTTTGCCTGCCCCTGCCCATAGAGAAGCAACATCTGGTTGCCGCTATCGACAAGCGAGTGGACGCCCTCCGACAGCATGGAAGAAGATCCGCTGATCGCGGCGGCGACGAACTTCGCCACCGCGATACCGAGATTGGCGAACAGCGCGCCATATAGCACGACGTTCGCCTTGATGTGCCGAAAGGCCCCGTGGCTGCTCACGCACCGCAGCCCGCTCGGTCAGGGCAAGGCATAGGCGACCACTTCGTCGCCGACCGGCGTTTCCATGAAATGATGCCCCCCGGCATAGATGACGAGATATTGCTTGCCGTTCGCTTCATAGGTCATCGGCGTCGCCTGTCCGCCAGCGGGCAGCACGTCCGACCACACCGTCTTCCCGGTCTTGAGATCGATCGCGCGGATCAGATTGTCGGTCGCGGCGGCGATGAAGACCAGACCGCTCGCGGTGACGACCGCGCCGCCATTGTTCGGCGTGCCGATCGTCACGGGCAGCATGGACGGGATGCCGAACGGGCCGTTGGTGCGCGCGGTGCCGAGCGGGCGGTCCCAGATCGTCTTGCCGGTCGCGATATCGATCGCGCGGATGCCGCCATAGGGGGGCTGCTTGCAGAGCATGCCGGTGAAGGGCAGGCGCCAGCCGGCGTTGACGTCGATCGCATAGGGGGTATGCGCCTGCGGATCGCCCGCGCCCTCGGCGCCGCCGATATTGCCGCGCGCCTGATCGCGCGGCGCCCACCCCATCTCGTTCGCCTTCTTGCGCGGGACGAGGCGGACATAATTGGGCATGTCGTTGTAATTGGCGACGATCACTCCGCGCACCGGATCGACCGCGATGCCGCCCCAATCGGTGCCGCCATTATAGCCGGGATATTCAATCGAGCGCCGCATGCTTTCGGGTGGGGTATAAAAGCCCTTGTAGCTCGCTTTCCTGAACTGGATGCGGCAGATCATCTGGTCGATCGGCGACATGCCCCACATATCCTTTTCGGTAAGGTCGGGCTTGCGGAGCGTATGCCACAGCGACACGATCTGCGTCGTCGCCCGTTCGGACGGTTCGACGCCGCCTCCGGGGGCCTTGATGGTCCCGACGGGGGTCAGCGGCTTGCCCGTGCGTCGATCGAGAACATAGATGTCGCCCTGTTTCGACGGCAGCACGATCGCCGGGATGTCGCCGGATGCGGATGGGTAGTCGACCAGCGTCGCCTGCGCGCCGAAGTCGTAATCCCACACATCCTTCTTCACCGCCTGGAAATGCCAGCGCGGCTTGCCCGTCGTCACGTCGAGGGCCACGAGCGAGGTCGCATATTCGTTTTCCGGCGGGCGACGCAGCCCCGAATAATAATCCGCGGCCGAATTGCCCATAGGCAGGTAGACGAGGCCAAGGGCTTCGTCGCCCGATGCGATGGTCCACATATTCGGTGTACCCCGCGCCCAGGTCTGGCCGGCGGGCGGATAGCCGTTCCAGTCGGGATGCATCATGTCCCACGCCCATTTGAGCTTGCCGGTGACCGCGTCGAAGCCGCGGATCACGCCCGAAGGGGCCCAGCGGTCCTGTCCGTCGAGAACCTGATGCCCGGTGACGACAACGCCGCGCACGATCGTCGGCGGCGAGTTGATCGAGACATAGCCCGGAGGCGTGTTGCCCATACCGATCTTGGTATCGACCTGACCGTTGGCGCCGAAATCGTCGCACGGGCGCCCAGTGGAGGCATCGATCGCGAAGAGCCGCGCGTCGAGCGTTCCGAAAATGATGCGCCGCGCGCACGCCTGGTCTGCGGCGGCGCCGGGGACGGCATAGTAACTCACACCGCGACATGCCGCGGTATAGGGGATCGCGTCGTCCGGCACTTTCGGATCGAACCGCCACCGTTGCTTCCCGGTCGCCGGATCGAGCGCGATCACGATATTCTTGGGCGTGCAGACGTAGAGGCTGTTGCCGATCTTGAGCGGGGTATTTTCGGCGCCATAGGTGCCCTTGGCCGCCGCCGAGGGCAGATCGCCGGTGTGGATCATCCACGCGCGTTTCAGCTTGCCGACATTGGCCGGCGTGATCTGGCCGAGCGGCGAATAGCGGCGCGCGCTTTCGGTGCCGCCATAGGCGGGCCAGTCGGTGCCAGCCTGCATTAGCGCCGGGTCGGCCATCGCCATGCGGTTCGCAGGCAAAGGCGACAGCGGGCGCGGGGCGTTGAGCCAGCCAAGCGTCGCGCCGCCGATGGCGATGAACAGGATGATGAGCGCGCTACCGCCGAGCGCAAAGCGCCAGCGCCGCGGTCGCAGCGACAGCGCCGCCATCGCGAAGAGAACGGCAATCAGCAATATGGCCGGTGCGATCACGCGCGGGACAAGCGCCCAGCCGTTCCCGCCGACCTCCCAAAAGGCCCAAAGCAGGGTGAAAAAGACGACCGCGACGTAAATCCATGCGCCGAGCATGCGGCCGCGCATCAGCAACAGGCCCGCCGCGAGCATCGCGGCACCCGTCACGAGATAATAGGCGGACCCGCCGAGCGCCGCGAGCCATATTCCCCCGACAAGCAGAATGATCGCGATCAGCGCGACGATCGCCCCGACGGTCAGTGCGACGGGGGGAGCGGGAAAAATCTGGCGGAAGCGGGTCATCGCCGGCTCCTTGATGCTGGGACTAGGGGAGGATTGCACCTCCCTAATGCGCCGCGCCGCCGAAACGTTCCGATCTGGGGTCGGATGGTGACCTACCCGCATGGAGGCGGATCGCCTTTTGAGTGAGCCGTCTGCGAAAAATGGTGTGTCCCCGCGTAGGCGGGGACCCATCTCCGACCGGTTCGAGCCGGCACCGGCAGGAGATGGGCTCCCGCCTTCGCGGGAGCGCACGGGCAGAGATCAGCCGGTAGCGGCTGGCGCCATTCGCTCACCCGAGAAGTGCGGGGAGGTCGAGGCCCTTTTCGCGCGCACAGTCGATCGCGATCTTGTAACCGGCGTCGGCGTGGCGCATCACCCCCGTCGCGGGGTCGTTCCACAGCACGCGCTCGAGCCGCTTCGCCGCTTCGTCGGTGCCGTCGGCGACGATCACCATGCCGCTGTGCTGTGAATAGCCCATGCCGACCCCACCGCCGTGGTGCAGCGACACCCAGGTCGCACCGCTCGCGGTGTTGAGGAGCGCGTTGAGCAGTGGCCAGTCGCTGACCGCATCGCTGCCATCGCGCATCGCTTCGGTCTCGCGGTTGGGCGAAGCGACCGAGCCCGAATCGAGATGGTCGCGGCCGATCACGACCGGTGCCTTGAGCTCGCCCGATGCAACCATGTCGTTGAACGCCATGCCGAGCCGGTGGCGGTCGCCGAGCCCGACCCAGCAGATGCGCGCCGGCAGTCCCTGAAACTTGATCTTTTCGCGTGCCATGTCGAGCCAGCGGTGGAGATGCGCATTGTCGGGCAGCAGTTCCTTCACTTTCGCATCGGTGCGATAGATATCGTCGGGATCGCCCGACAGCGCCGCCCAGCGAAAGGGGCCGATGCCGCGGCAGAAGAGCGGCCGGATATAGGCGGGGACGAAGCCCGGGAAATCGAACGCATTTTCGACGCCTTCGTCCTTTGCGACCTGGCGGATATTATTGCCATAGTCGGTGGTCGGGACGCCCGCGGCCTGAAAATCGAGCATCGCGCGAACATGCACCGCCATCGAGGCCTTTGCCGCCTTCGCGACGGCCGGGGGATCGCTTTCGCGCTTCTCCACCCATTCGGCGACGCTCCAGCCGACCGGCAGATAGCCGTTCACCGGATCGTGCGCACTCGTCTGGTCGGTGAGCAGGTCGGGGCGGATGCCGCGGGCGTAGAGTTCGGGCAGTATTTCGGCGGCGTTACCGAGCAGGCCGACCGACACCGGTGTCCTGTCGGCGCAGCTTTGCTCGATGATCGCCATCGCTTCTTCGATCGACTGCGCGGCCTTGTCGAGATAGCCGGTGCGCAGGCGCATCTCGATACGGCTCGGCTGGCATTCGATCGCGAGGCACGAGGCACCCGCCATGACCGCCGCGAGCGGCTGCGCGCCGCCCATACCGCCGAGGCCTGCGGTGAGCAGCCATTTGCCCGCGAGGTCGCCGCCATAGTGCTGGCGCCCCATCTCGACGAAGGTTTCGTAGGTGCCCTGCACGATGCCCTGCGTGCCGATGTAGATCCACGAGCCGGCGGTCATCTGACCGTACATCGCGAGCCCGCGCTTATCGAGTTCGGCGAAATGCTCCCAATTCGCCCAATGGGGGACGAGGTTGCTGTTCGCGATCAGAACGCGCGGCGCATCGGCGTGGGTGCGAAAGACGCCGACAGGCTTGCCCGACTGGACGAGCAGGGTCTGGTCGCCCTCGAGCCGCTTCAGCGCCTCGACGATCTTGTCATAGCTTTCCCAGTCGCGGGCGGCGCGGCCGATGCCGCCATAGACGACCAGCTCCTCGGGCCGCTCGGCGACGTCGGGATGAAGGTTGTTCATCAGCATCCGCAGCGGCGCCTCGGTCAGCCAGCTTTTCGCGTTCAGTTCGCTGCCGGTCGGCGCCTTGATGACGCGGCTGTTGTCGAGGCGGGTCATGGGTTTCCTTTCGCAAAGTCGAGCGCGGCGGCGATCACCTGTTGCAGCACGGAGGCGATCGCGGGGGTCGGGTCGAGTGGGCTGGGCCAGCTTCGTTCGTCGAGTGTCGCGGGCTCGGCCATATAGCCGCGCATCGCGAGCTCCATCTGGATCGCGTGGACGCCGCTTTCGGGGCGGCCATAGTGGCGCGTCGTCCAGCCGCCACGAAAGCGGCCGTTGACGACCTGGCTGTGCCCGCTTGCGGCGCAGACCGTGGCGACCGCGGCTTCCAGCTCGGGGGCGCAGGTCGCGCCGCCGTCGGTGCCGATGTTGAATTGCGGCAATTCGCCGTCGAAAAGGCGCGGCACGCGGCTGCGGATCGAATGGGCGTCATAGAGGGCGACGCGGCCGTGCTGCGCGCGCAGCCGCTCGATCTCGGCGGCGAGCGCGGCATGATAGGGGGTATGAAAGGCGCGGCGGCGCTGTTCGATTTCGCCCGCGCTCGGAATGCCTTCGATATAGAGCGGGTCGCCATCGAAGGTCGTCGTCGGGCACAGTTCGGTCGTCGCCTGCCCCGGATAGAGCGAGGCGCCCGACGGGTCGCGGTTCATGTCGATGACGCTGCGCGAGATGTCGGTGGCGATCGTCGTCGCCCCGATGTCGCGCACGAAGCCATAAAGGTCTTCGATCCACCAGTCGGTGTCGAACCGCGCGCGCCATGCCGAGACGAAGGCATCCTTGCGCGCGGCGAGCCCGGTGCCGCCGTGCGGGAAGGCGACGATCAAAGGTGCGTCGCCGCGGTGGATGCGCAGCCAGTCCATCAAGCGATCCCCGGCAGCGCCAGTCCCGCCGCTTCGGTCACCGCGCCGCGCCGCACGAGCGCGTTCGCGGCATCCATG
The DNA here is from genome assembly GCF_059693785.1 of Sphingopyxis sp. CR5. Taxonomy (NCBI): domain Bacteria; kingdom Pseudomonadati; phylum Pseudomonadota; class Alphaproteobacteria; order Sphingomonadales; family Sphingopyxidaceae; genus Sphingopyxis; species Sphingopyxis sp. CR5. The sequence goes on from NZ_JCATIE010000005.1 coordinate 116,974, forward strand.
TCGGGGTGGAAATGGCGGTCGTGGTCGAGCATCGGCACCTCGGCGCGCAGCAGGCCGCGCACCGCTTCGAGCGCCGCGGACGAGGTCAGGCCGGCGTGGAAGTCGCAGCCCTGTGCCGCGGCGAGCAGTTCGATCCCGATCACCGCGCTGGCATTTTCCGCCATCGCGAGCAGGCGCCGTGCGCCGTGCGCCGCCATCGACACATGGTCCTCCTGGTTCGCCGAGGTCGGGATCGAGTCCACGCTCGCGGGATAGGCGCGCTGCTTGTTCTCGCTGACCAGCGCCGCGGCGGTGACCTGCGGGATCATGAAGCCCGAGTTGAGCCCCGGCTGCGGCGTGAGGAAGGCGGGAAGGCCCGACAGCGCAGGATCGACAAGCATTGCGATCCGGCGCTCGGCGATCGAACCGATCTCGCAGATCGCGAGCGCGATCATGTCGGCCGCGAAGGCGACGGGCTCGGCGTGGAAATTGCCGCCCGACAGCGCCTCGTCGGCGCCCGCGAAGATCAGCGGATTGTCCGAAACCCCGTTCGCCTCGATCTCGAGCGTCGTCGCGGCCTGGCGGAGCAGGTCGAGCGCGGCGCCCATCACCTGCGGCTGGCAGCGCAGGCAATAGGGATCCTGCACGCGCGGGTCGTCGTCGCGGTGCGAGGCGCGGATTTCCGATCCCGCCATCAGGCCGCGCAGCGCCGCCGCGACCTCGATCTGACCGCGGTGGCGGCGCAACTCGTGAATGCGCGCGTCGAAGGGCGTGTCGGAGCCCTTGGCGGCCTCGGTCGACAGCGCGCCGGTGACGAGCGCGGCGGTGAAAAGGGTCTCGGTCTCGAACAACGCCGCTAGCGCGTTGGCGGCCGAAAATTGCGTGCCGTTGAGGAGCGCGAGCCCTTCCTTCGCCGCGAGCTCGAGCGGGGCGAGCCCGGCGCGGCTCAGCGCGTCGGCGGCGGTCAGGCGCTCGCCCGCAAGGTCGATTTCGCCGACCCCGATCATCGCCGCCGCCATGTGCGACAGCGGCGCCAGGTCGCCGCTCGCGCCGACCGAACCTTGCGAAGGGACGACCGGGGTCAGGCCTTTCGCCAGCATCGCTTCCAGCAGCGCGACGGTTTCGGGGCGGACGCCCGACGCGCCTTGCGCGAGGCTCGCGAGCTTGAGCGCCATCATCAGCCGGACGACGGGAACAGGCGAGGGCTCGCCGGTGCCGGCGGCATGGCTGAGCACGATGTTGCGCTGGAGCGTCGCGAGGTCGGCATCGCCGATGCGCACGCTCGCGAGCTTCCCGAAGCCGGTGTTGATGCCATAGACCGGCGCGCCCTTGGCAAGGATACGCTGCACCGCTTCGGCACTATCGGCGATGCGCGGCGCGCAGGCGGGGGCGAGCCGCGGCGCCGCGCCGCGATAGATGGCGCGCCAGTCGCCGAGCGAAACGGCGCCGGGGTTCAGGATCATGTCGGTCATCGACCACTCCGGATGCGGGCATGGAGCGGGTTCAGCCCCATGCGATAGACGAGATCGGCGGGCTGCTCGATGTCCCAGATCGCAAGGTCGCACGCCTTGCCGGCTTCGAGCGTGCCGATACTGCCAGAAAGTCCGAGTGCAGCGGCGGCATGGCGGGTCACGCCGAGCAGGCATTCGGCGACGGTCAGGCGAAACAGCGTCGCGCCCATGTTCATCACGAGCAGGATCGAGGTCAGCGGCGAGGTGCCGGGGTTGCAGTCGGTCGCGAGTGCGATCGGCACCCCGGCCGCGCGGAGTGCGGCGATCGGCGGCAGCCGTGTTTCGCGCGTGAAATAATAAGCGCCGGGTAGCAATGTCGCGACGGTCCCCGCCGCCGCCATCGCGGCGATCCCGTCGGCGTCCAGATATTCGAGATGGTCGGCGGACAGCGCACCATAGCGTGCCGCGAGCGCGGCGCCGTGCTGGTTCGAAAGCTGTTCGGCGTGGAGTTTGACCGGCAGGCCGGCGCGCTTCGCGGCTTCGAAGACGCGTTCGGTTTGTGCGGCGCTGAAGCCGATGCCTTCGCAAAAGGCGTCGACTGCGTCGGCGAGGCCGGCCTGCGCGACCTCAGGCAGCATGGCGTCCGCGACATGCGCGATATAGGCGTCGGCGTCGCCCGCATATTCGGGCGGCAGCGCATGGGCGCCGAGGAAGGTCGTCGCGACGCGCACATCGCGCACCTCTCCCAGCCGCCGGGCGGCGCGAAGCATGCGGATTTCGCTGTCGGTATCGAGGCCATAGCCCGACTTGATCTCGACCGTGGTGACGCCCTCGGCGATCAGCGCGTCGAGGCGCGGGAGGGCGGAGGCGACGAGTTCGTCCTCGCTCGCGGCACGCGTCGCCTTCATCGTCGATACGATGCCGCCCCCGGCGCGCGCGATCTCCTCATAGGACGCGCCCTCGAGCCGCAGTTCGAATTCGCGGGCGCGATTGCCGGCGTGGATCAGGTGGGTGTGGCAGTCGATCAGGCCCGGCGTGATCCAGCGTCCCTCGCAATCGACGATCTCGGCGGCGTCGAGCGCGGGCGCGTCGACCTCGGCGCCCGCATAAACGATCCGGCCGTCTTTCGCGGCGATCAGTCCCGCCTCGACGATCCCCGGATCGTCGGCGATCATCGTCGCGAGCCGTGCCTTGCGCCATATTGTGTCGCACCGCATCACGCGCGAATCTCCCTTCGCCCGACTCATTGCATCGATCGGCAATAATGTATAGACATAATTGCCGCATCCTGAAAGGCCGCCGATGACCGATCGCGCTCCCGCTGCCCACACCCTGCATTTCCGCCGCGCATTGCTGCCCGGCGGGTGGGAGGAGAATGTCCGTATCGGGATTGCGGGCGGGCTGGTGACGACGATCGTGCAGGGCGCCGAGGCCCTGCCGGGCGACGAGCGGCACGCGATTGCGCTGCCGGGGATGCCAAACCTCCACAGCCATGCGTTTCAGCGGGGAATGGCGGGGCTCGCCGAAGTGCGCGGGCCGGGCGACGACAGTTTCTGGACGTGGCGCGAGACGATGTATCGCTTCGTCGATGCTATCGATCCCGACGGGCTGCGCGCGATCGCGGCGCTTGCCTATGCCGAGATGCTCGAAAGCGGCTTCACCCGCGTCGGCGAGTTTCATTACCTGCACCACGACCCGGCGGGTACCGTCTATTCGGACCCTGCGGCGATGAGCCGCGCGATCGTCGCCGCGGCGGACGAGACGGGAATTGCGCTCACCCATTTGCCGGTTTTTTATGCGCATGGCGGTTTCGGCGGCGCCGAAGCGAGCACGGCGCAGCGGCGTTTCCTGCACGATATCGACGGCTTCGCGCGCCTGCTCGACGCCGCGCGGGCAGCGGCGGCGGAGTTGCCCGACGCGGTGGTCGGCATCGCGCCGCACAGCCTGCGCGCGGTGACGGGCGCCGAACTTGCCGCGCTGCTCGACCTCGCCGGCGCGGCGCCGATCCACATCCATATCGCCGAACAGGTGAAGGAGGTGGAGGATTGTCTCGCCTGGAGCGGGCAGCGGCCGGTCGAATGGCTGCTCGCCCACGCCGAGGTCGATGCGCGCTGGTGCCTCGTCCACGCGACCCACATGACCGCCGAGGAAACCGCGGCGCTCGCGGCGAGCGGCGCGGTCGCGGGGCTGTGTCCGGTGACCGAGGCCAATCTCGGCGACGGGATCTTCCCGATGCCCGCCTGGCGCGAGGCGGGTGGACGCTTCGGCGTCGGCTCCGATTCGAACGTGCTGATCGATATGACCGAAGAATTGCGCTGGCTGGAATATGGCCAGCGGCTCGCAGGCCGCGCGCGCAACATCCTCGCCGCGGGGGCCGAGCGCTCGACCGGCCAGGATCTGTTCGACGCGGCGCTTGCGGGCGGGGCACAGGCGCTCGGGGTCGAGGCGGGGCTCGCGGTCGGGCACGCCGCCGACATCGTCAGCCTCGACGAGAGCCATGCTTCGCTCTTTGGCCGGTCGGGGCCGTGGCTCGCCGACTCGCTGCTCTTTGCGGCGGGACGCGGAGCGATCGACCGCGTCTGGCGGCGCGGCGTCGAAGTCGTGCGCGGCGGCCGCCATGTCGCGCGCGACGCGATTGCGGCCGATTATCGCCGCGCGCTCGGCAGGCTCTTCGCATGACGCTGCCGCTGCACGAGCGCATCCGCAGCGAGATGGAGGCGGCGATCCTGTCGGGCACGCTGCGCCCCGGCGCGCGCCTGCCCACCGAGCAGGCGTTGATGCGCGACTATGGCTGCGCGCGGATGACGGTCAGCAAGGCGCTGTCGGCGCTCGCGGCGGCGGGGTTGATCGAACGGCGCAAGCGTGCGGGATCGTTCGTCGCGCGCCCGCGCGTGCATTCGATGATGCTCGACATTCCCGACCTGGAACAGGAGGTCACGGAGCGCGACCAGCGCTATCGTTTCGCGTTGATCGACCGGAAAATGCGCGCTGCCGATCCGGCGAGGCCCGAAGAAATGCAGCTGGCTGGGCGCGGCGAACTGCTCGTCCTGGACGGTGTGCATTTCGCCGACGATAGGCCGCTCGCCAGCGAAACGCGCCTCGTCAGCCTGGGGTCGGTGCCCGAAATCGCGCTGGAGGATTTCGCCAACGCTTCGCCGGGCGCGTGGCTGCTCGCCCATGTACCCTGGACCGAAGCGGAGACGCGGATATCCGCTGTCCCCGCCGACCGGACGGTCGCGATGCGGCTTGAAATCGAAAGCGGCGCCGCGTGCCTGTTCATCGAGCGGCGGACATGGCGCGGCGACGAGGGGATCACGCTGGTGCGCCAGCATTTTCCGGGCTCGGCCTATGACCTGATCGCCCGCTTCGGTGCAGCGCGCACCAAGGCGGGGGCTTGAGGGCGGCGCGGCTTTTCGCGGGTCCGCCTTGTATGTGTCGACGCGGCATGTCAGGGGCGCTGCCGAACCGAATGGTAGCAGCGGGAGGCGGGTTTTCATGCATTTCGATGTGGTGATTGTCGGCGGGGGGCATGGCGGGGCGCAGGTCGCGATCATGCTGCGCACGCAGAAGTTCGAGGGCAGCATCGCGATCGTCGGCGACGAACCCGAACTGCCCTATGAGCGCCCGCCGCTGTCGAAGGAATATTTCGCCGGCGAGAAGGAATTCGAGCGCATCCAGCTGCGCCCCGCCAGATATTGGGACGAGCGCGACGTGACCATGCTGCTCGGCAAGCGCGTCGTTGCGGTCGACTCGGCCGCTCACACGGTCACCACCGATGGCGGCGAGACGATCGGCTATGGCAAGCTGGTCTGGGCGACCGGCGGGCGTCCGCGGATGCTGCCGATTCCGGGCGGCGACCTGCCGGGCGTGCAGGGGGTTCGCACCCGCGCCGACGCCGACGCGATGAAGGCCGCTGCCGAGACGGCGAAACAGATCGTCGTGATCGGCGGCGGCTATATCGGCCTCGAGGCCGCGGCGGTGCTGAGCAAGGCGGGGAAAAAGGTCGTGCTCCTCGAGGCGCTCGACCGCGTGCTCGCGCGCGTCGCGGGCGAGGTTCTGTCGCGCTTCTATGAAAAGGAGCATCGCGAGCATGGCGTCGACGTCCGCCTCGGCGTGTCGGTTGCGGCGATCGAAGGCAGCGATCAAGTGACCGGCGTCCGGCTTGCAGATGGCGAGGTGATCCCTGCCGACCTGGTGATCGTCGGCATCGGCATCGTCCCCGCGGTCGAGCCGCTGATCGCGGCGGGGGCCGAAGGCGGCAACGGCGTGCTCGTCGATGGCTATTGCAAGACGAGCCTGCCCGACATCTATGCGATCGGCGATTGCGCCGCGCACGAGAACGCCTTTGCCGAGGGCGCGTGTATCCGTCTGGAGTCGGTCCAGAATGCCAATGACCAGGCCAATGTCGTGGCGAAGGGCATTTGCGGCGCCGAGGCACCCTATCATGCGATCCCTTGGTTCTGGTCGAACCAGTATGATCTGAAACTCCAGACCGCGGGGCTTTCGACCGGCCACGACCAGGCAGTCCTGCGCGGCGCCCCCGCTACGCGCAGCTTCTCTGTCGTGTACCTCAAGGCCGGCAAGGTCATCGCGCTCGACTGCGTCAATGCGACCAAGGATTATGTGCAGGGCCGAATGATCGTCACAGCGGGCGTGACCGCCACGCCGGAACAGCTCGCCGACACGGCCACGCCGCTCAAGGCGCTGTTGCCCGGCTAGGCGACGGGCGGCGGGGCTCCGTCGAACGCGCGCTTCAGCGTCGCCTTGACGTTGCGGAGCAAACGCCTCAGCGCGACGATCACCACCACCGCCGCGACGGCGAGCAGGATTGCGATGCCGATGGCGAGCGGCGGGAAGGCGATGGCGAGCGCCAGCAGCCCGCCGGTCGCGACATCCTCGCCGGTCGACACCACGGCATTGCTATACGGTTCGGGGCTGATGTTCACCACCGCCCGGGTCGTGGCCTTGGCCCCATGGCTCAGCAGGGCGCCGCCTCCGCCGAGCAGGAAGGCGACGACTTGCCACGCCGGATCCGACGAATCGACGAGCGCCAACGCGAGCAGCGCGCCGCCGAGCGGCCGGATGACGCCGTGAACGGTATCCCAGGCCGAATCGATCCAGGCGACCTTGTCGGCGAGAAATTCGGCGGCCGTCCCTATGGCCGCGACTCCCAATACCCAGGGATTGGCCAGAATCTGCAACGCCTGCAAATGTTCGGGAAGCGGCAGCCAGTGGAACGTCATCGCGACGCCGGCGGCGAAGATCGTCAGATAGAGGCGCCACCCCGCCAGGAGGCTCAGGCTGCCCGCCACCCCGAGGATTTCGATGATGCTCACGACAGTCCTCTCCCGACCGGTTGCTTGCGGGGCTATCCTGCACGCCATCGTCCCGGCTCGCAATGGCCTGATGACAACCCTGCCTTCTCTGGGTATCGACCTTCTCATGACGGATAATAATTCGCAGGAGACAGGCGCGACGGCGTTGCCCGAAGGCGCGATCCCGGCCGCGACGCTGGTGATCATGCGATCTGCGGAGAGCGGCGGTGCCGACGAGATATTGATGGTCAAGCGGGCGAAGACGATGGCGTTCGCCGCCGGAGCCGTCGTCTTTCCCGGCGGGCGGATAGACCCAGACGACTATTGTGTCGCGGCGCGCCACGGGTTTGCCGCCGACGACGCCGAAGCGGCGGCACGGGTCGCGGCGCTGCGCGAGACGCTGGAGGAAACCGGACTGGCCGTCGGATGGCCTGACTTGGCCGAAGACCAGGTGGACGCGGTGCGCCGCGCGTTGCTCGCCGACACTCTTCTTTCCGAAATTCTGGAGCAGCGGGGCGAGCGGCTGGCGCTCGATTCGCTCGTGCCCTTTGCCCGCTGGTGTCCGAACTTCAAAGAGGCGCGGACGTTCGATACGCGGTTTTTCGCGGTGGAAGCCCCACCGCACCGCCATGAACTGACGGTCGAGGTTGCGGAACACAGCCATATTTTCTGGGCGAGCGCGAAAGAAACCCTGGCAATGGCGGACCGCGGGGAGGTGTCGATCATCTTTCCCACGCGCCGCAATCTCGAGCGCATCGCCCAGGCGGACGATTTCACGGTTTTTTCTGCCCACGCCGCAGCGTTCCCGGTCGAACTGGTAACACCGTGGATAGAAGAGCGCGGGGGCTCAACGCATCTGTGCATCCCCCCGCATCTGGGATATCCCGTGACGAGCGAGCCGTTCGAGCGTGTCCGGCGCGGCTAAGGCGGACCCCCGGATCGCCCCCTTTTTGCGTTAAGTGGAGTTGTCCCAATGTTTTTCGGGGACAAAAGGCGTTGCAATTGCCGGTCGCTATCCGTAAGACAGAATTGCTGAAGCGGGCCGGGACAACGATTCTCCGGTGCGATTCGAGAATATCTAAAGTTCCAGTGGATGGAGAAAATGATGAATCTGCTCACCAAAGCTGCGGTCTCTCTCGCCGCAACCTCGATGATTGCGGCGCCGGTTGCGGCTTCCGCGGCTCCTGCTGTTGACGGCGCTCGCGCGACCTCGACCGCCTCGAGCAAGAACAGCCTCGAAGGTTCGAGCTGGATCATCGCCGTTCTGGCTGCTGCTGCTATCATTGGCGGCATCATCATCGCGTCGGACAACAACGACGACACCCCGACCAGCCCGGCCTAAGCCGCGCTCGGTTTCGAGTTAGAGCAAAGGGCTCCGGACGCAATCGTCCGGGGCCCTTTGTTCGTGTGCATGATGGAGCGCGTTCCACATTAGAGTGGAAGTCGTTGCCGCTCTCGCAGCTCGGCCGGACTCAAAGATCGAGGTCGCGGTTCGAGCGCGAAGTCGCGAGCGGAATCGCCTGCCGGGCGCTGTCGACGGCGTTTTGCTCGATCGCTACGAGTGCGAGGGCGAATGGCTTGTGCGCTTTGGAAACGGGCAAGTCCGCCAGCACGGTGCCCCACGGGTCGACGGCAAGGCTGTGGCCATAGGTCGCGCGGCCGTCGGCATGGTCTCCCCCTTGCGCGGCTGCGATAACGAAACATGCGGTTTCGATTGCGCGCGCGCGAAGAAGCACATGCCAATGGGCTTCACCGGTCGAAACGGTGAACGCCGCCGGCACCGCCAGGATCGTCGCCCCCTCTTCGACCAGAACGCGGTAGAGTTCCGGAAATCGGAGATCGTAACAGATGCTCAGCCCCAATCGACCGACGGGGGTGTCGACGACCACGGGGGCACGGCCGCCTTCGAACGCGGCCGATTCGCGCCAGCTTTCGCCAGAGGGCAGGGTAACATCGAACATGTGGATCTTGTCGTAGCGCGCATGGATGCTGCCATCGGACCCAATGACGAGGCTGCGATTCACCCTGCGGGCGCCGTCGTCGGAGAGCAGCGGCATCGATCCCGCGTGGACCCACAGGCCGTGACGCCGGCTCATGTCCTGCAACCCTACCAGCCAGGGACTGTCCGCTTCGCGCACGATATGCGGCGCCGAGCGGGTGCGGTCGCGGTCGAGGAGCACAGACATTTCGGGGAAAAACGCCATGACGGCTCCGGCCGCGGCGGCTTCGGCGAGGGCGGCATCCATGGCCGCGAGATTGGCGCCGGGGTCGATGCCGCTGGTCATCTGGACGATCGCGACGACGGGGGAGACGGCAGGCATGGCTTTGGGGTAGGCCGGTCGCCGCGCAAGCGCAAGCGAGCCGATAGTTCAGTGGCCAGCAAGGTTCGATCGCGATAAGATGCCCTGATGCGCTATCTCCCCCTGTCGAAGCCCATTGGCCTCGGCCCTTCGCTCCTCTCCTTCTGTGCCGTCGCTGTCCTGGCGTTGATGCCGTCATTGCCCGCCGCCGCGCAAGATGCCTCGGTCGCGGCGCAGGCCAAGAACGACAGCTGGCTCTATGCGGGCAGCGATATTCCGCGCGACACGGCATGGCGCTTTGGCGTCTTGCCCAACGGTCTGCGTTACGCCGTCCGAAACAATCAGGTTCCGCCGGGTCAGGTGTCGATCCGTGTCAGAATGGACGTCGGCTCGATGTTCGAAACCGAAAAGGAACGCGGGTTCGCCCACCTGCTCGAGCATCTCACTTTTCGTGGTTCCGAGCATATTCCCGATGGCGAAGCGAAACGGATATGGCAGCGGTTCGGGGTGACGTTCGGTAGCGATTCGAATGCGCAAACGACCCCGACCCAGACCGTGTACCAGCTCGACCTACCCAGCGTGACGCCCGCCAACCTGGACGAAAGCATGAAGCTGCTTGCCGGGATGGTGCGCGAACCGCGCATTTCGGCGGCGGCGGTCGATGCCGAGCGCGGGGTCGTCCTGTCCGAATTGCGCGAGAATGACGGGCCGCAAAAGCGCATAGCCGATGCGACCACGGCGCACCTGTTCGCCGGCCAACTGCTTGGCGATCGCTCGCCGATCGGAACCCCCGAATCGCTCGCCGCGGCAAGCGCCGGTGCGATGCAGGCGTTTCACGATCGCTGGTATCGGCCGGACCGGGCGGTTGTGGTCATCGTCGGCGATGGCGATCCCGACGAATTCATCAGGCTGATCGGGAAATATTACGGCGATTGGAAGGGCGAGGGACCGAAACCCACCCAACCCGATTTCGGAAAGCCCGACCCGAAAGCCGCCGTCGCGAAGGAAATCGTCGAGGCGAACCAGCCGCTGTCGCTGACCTTGGCGACGATTCGACCGTGGAAGAAGCGCATCGACACGGTCGAAAACACGCGGCGGCTCTATCTCGAGTTTCTCGCCATGGCGCTCGTCAACCGGCGGCTGGAGAATCGCGCGCGCAGCGGCGGCAGCTATCTGGTGGCGACCGTCGATCAGGAATATCTCAGCCGCAGCGCCGACATCACGATGGCGCAGATCGTACCACTTAGCGATTGGAAGGCGGCGCTGGCCGATGTCCGCGGCGTGATCGCGGACGCGATCGAAACCCCGCCGTCGCAGGCGGACATCGACCGCGAGGCCAACGAAATCGAGGCCTTCCTGCAAAAGGAACTCGAGAACGCTCGGAACGAGCCCGGCGCGCGGCTGGCCGACGATCTGGTTCGCGCGGTCGACATCGGCGAAACGGTGACCAGCCCGCAGGGGCAGGTCGATATGTTCAAGGCGATCCGCGCGTCCGCGACGCCGCAGGTGATGCTCGACGTCAGCCGAGCGATTTTTACCGGCCCGGTCACCCGCCTCGTGCTGACGACACCGAAACCCGTCCCGGGGGGCGACGATGCGCTGCTCGCCGCGCTCGCGCGTCCGGCCACGATCAAGGACGATCGGCTCCAGGCCGTCAAAGCCGATTTCGGACAGCTGCCCAGTCTCGGGACGCCGGGCACGATCGTCGCCCAGGCCGCGGTTCCGGGCTTGCGCGCCCAACGGATCGAATTCGCGAACGGCGTCACCGCATTGGTGTCGGATAACCGCGTGGAGCCGGGCAAGGTGCGCGTCAATGTGCGGTTCGGCAGCGGCTATCGCAGCGTGGCGGCCAATGCGCCGAACCTGTTGTGGACCGGCGACTATGCCCTGATCGCGAGCGGGATCGGCCCGTGGGGTCAGAATGCGATCGATCAGCTGACCAACGGTCGCCAGATCCAGCTCAATTTCGACATCGACGACGATGCCTTCGAACTCTCGGCCGAGAGCAAACCCGCCGACCTTGCCGACCAGATGAAACTGATCGCGGGCAAGCTCGCCTTTCCGCGCTGGGACGCGGCGCCGGTCGAGCGCCTGCGCGTGGGGTTCCTGACCGGCTACGACCTCAACGACGCGACGCCCAATGCGGTCATAGATCGCCAGTTGCAGGGCTGGCTCACGAATGACGACGCGCGCTGGGCGGCGCCCGACCGGGCCGCAATCGAGGCGCTGACCCCCGCCGCCTTCAAGAGCTTCTGGGCGCCGCGGCTTGCCAGCGGGCCGATAGAAGTCCAGATTTTCGGCGACCTTTCGACGGTCGATTATCGCAAAATCCTGGCCGACACGCTTGGCGCGCTGCCGCCGCGCGCGCCCATCGAACCGCCGAGCGGTCAGACGGTCACCTTTGCAAAGCATAACGCCACCCCCCGTTTGGCCTATCACAGCGGCGAAAAAGGGCAGGCTGCGGCGATGATCGCGTGGCCGACCAGCGGCGGCCTTGGCGCGCCGCGCGACCAGCATGCGCTCGAGGTGCTGGCGGCGATCTTCAACGACCGCCTGTTCGATCGCCTGCGGGCGGAGGATGGAGCCAGCTATGGGCCATCGGTCGATAGCCACTGGCCGAGCGGGTTCGACGGCAGCGGCGGCTACTTGCTTGCCGGCAGCCTGCTGGCGCCCAAGGACATCGATCGATTCTATGCGATCGCGAAAGACATCGCGGCCGACCTCGCCGCGCGACCCGTGACCGCCGACGAACTGGCGCGCAACGCGGGACCCATCCGCGAACAGGTCGCGCGGGCATCGACCGGCAATGTCTATTGGATGTACCTGCTCGAGGGTGCGACCCGCGACCCGCGCGTGGCGACCGCTGCCCTGTCGATCCAGGACGATATCGCAGCGGTCACCGCCGCCGACATCCAGCGCCTGGCGGCCAAATATTTGAAGGCCGACCGCGAATGGTCGCTCGCGATCCTGCCGAAGGGCATGACCCTGGCCGAAGCATCGTCGCTGGGCGGCGGGGCACCGGACGTCGGCGTGCCCGCTGCTGGGGGCGGGCGCTAGGCTTCGTCGGTGGCAGGGGTTGGCGCGGGGCGCAGTTTCTGAAGCCGCGGTTCGCGGTCGAGTTCGCCCTTCGACATGATGTCGTGGCGCATCTTGGCGCGGACATCGTGGATCGAGGCGATCACCGGGCCCATTGCGACGCCGAGGTCGATCAGTACCGCTTCCGCGAGTTGCAGCGAGCTTTCGAGCGTTTCGGGGACCGCGTCGGTTGCTCCCGCCTTGTAGAGCGCGCCGGCGTGGTCGGCATCGCGCGCGCGGCTGATGATCGGCAGCTCCGGATATTTCTGCCGCAGCTTGCGAGTCATGCGAAGCTGTTGCACCGGATCGTCCATTGTCAGCACGATCGCTTCGGCATGTTCGAGGCCAAGTCGGTCGAGACTGCCGGCGCGCGCAACGTCGGCAAAGCGCACTGCAAAGCCGTCGCGCCGCGCCGCAGCGACGGTGTCGATATCGGCGTCGATCGCGACATAGGGGCGTGCATGCTCGCGGAGCAGTTCGGCGACCGTGCGCCCGACCCGCCCGAAACCGACGACGACGGTGCGTCCGGTCGGCTCTTCCTCGGCTTCGCGGTCGCCGCTCTTCATCTCGATCCGCCGTGCGATGTCGTGGCCGGCGCGCGCCAGCAGCGGCGTGATCGTCAGGCCGATTGCCGTGACGAGCTGCCAGAATTCGGCCGTGGCACGGCTGATGAGCTGCGCCTGGAACGCGGTCGCCAGAACGATCAACGTGGTCTCGGACGGGCTGGCCATCAGCAGGCCGACTTCGGCCGCGGTCCCGCGGCGCGCACCTGAAAAACGCAGCAGCAGCGCGGTGACGACCGCCTTGACAAGCACGACCGCGACGACCGCGACCACGAGCATCGGCCAGTTGCGCGCAATCGTCGCAAGGTTGAGCCCCATACCGACGCTGATCAGGAACACGCCGAGCGCCAGGCCCTTGAACGGTGCGGTGATCGCCTCGACCTCGCCATGATATTCGGTTTCCGCGATCATCAATCCGGCGAGTAGCGCGCCTACGATCGGCGACAGGCCGACGGTCGCGGTTGCGAGCGCGGCGACGATGACGACGAGCAGACTGGCGGCGAGGAACAGTTCGGGGTCTTTCGCCCGCGCGGCCTGCGCGAAGATGCGCGGCAACAGGAACCAGCCGCCGATGGCAAGCGCCGCGACGACGACCGCGCCCTGCCACAGGGTGGTGAGCAGCAGCTCGGCATTGCCGCCCCCGGCATTCGGGGCAAAGGCGCCAAGGATGAAGATGATCGGGACGATCGCCAGATCCTCGAACAGCAACATCGAAAACGACGCGCGGCCGACCGCGGACTTGGTGCCCGCGATCGGCAGAACGAGCGCCGTAGACGAAAGTGCGAGTGCGACGCCCAGGCCGAACGCCGCCGGAGGGGTCAGCGTGCCGATCATCAGCAGCACGCCACCGAGGATCAGCCCGCTGAACAGCAGTTCGGCGGCGCCGACGCCGAAGACGAGCTTGCGCAATTGCCACAGGCGGCGGAACGACAGCTCGAGCCCGATGGAAAAGAGAAGCAGGATGATCCCGAATTCGCCGAAAAGCGCGATGTCTTCGGCCGACCGGATCGTGACGTGCTTGAGCCAGGGGTAATCGGCGGCGAGCGCCCCAAGCCCGGAGGGACCGACGAGCAAGCCCACGAGGATGAAGCCGATGACCGGGGTGATCCGAAAGCGCGCAAAGGCGGGAATGACGATTCCCGCCGCACCCAGCACGACCAGCGCGTTGCCGAGGCTCGATGTTTCCGCTTCAAGGGCCATGAAGCGGTCTTAGGCAGGCGGTTCGCGCTTGGCTACCACCTTTGTCAACTAAATCACTTGCTTGGAAGGCGGCGGCACCCCGCAAGGGGATGCCGCCTTTCGCGTCAGGCGCCCATTTTCTTTTCGAGATTTTCGACGATCGCCTCGAAAAAGCCTTCGGTCGTAAGCCAATTCTGGTCGGGACCGATCAGCAGCGCGAGATCCTTGGTCATCTTGCCGCTCTCGACGGTCTCGATGCACACCCGCTCCAGGTCTTCGGCAAACTTGGTGACTTCGGGCGTGCCGTCCAGCTTGCCGCGATGCTTCAGTCCGCCTGTCCAGGCGAAGATCGACGCGATCGGGTTGGTCGACGTCGCCTTGCCTTGCTGGTGCATGCGATAGTGGCGGGTGACGGTGCCGTGCGCGGCTTCGGATTCCACGGTCTGGCCGTCGGGGGTCATCAGCACGCTGGTCATCAGGCCGAGCGAACCAAAGCCCTGGGCCACGGTGTCCGACTGGACGTCGCCGTCGTAATTCTTGCAGGCCCACACGAACTTGCCCGACCATTTGAGCGCCGAGGCGACCATGTCGTCGATCAGGCGGTGCTCATAGGTGATGCCCGCTTCCTCGAACTTCGCCTTGAACTCGTTCTGATAGACCTCTTCGAACAGATCCTTGAAGCGGCCGTCATAGGCTTTCATGATCGTGTTCTTGGTCGACAGATATACGGGCCAGCCGCGCGCAAGGCCATAGTTCATGCTGGCGCGCGCGAAATCGCGGATGGAATCGTCGAGGTTGTACATCGCCATCGCGACGCCGGAGGAAGGGAATTGAAAGACTTCCTCGTCGATGATCGTGCCGTCCTCGCCCTCGAACACCAGGCGCAGCTTGCCGGGGCCGGGGACCCGATAGTCGGTCGCGCGATACTGGTCGCCGAAGGCATGGCGGCCGACGACGATCGGGTCGGTCCAGCCGGGGACGAGGCGCGGGACGTTCTTGATCACGATCGGTTCGCGGAAGACGACGCCGCCCAGGATGTTGCGGATCGTGCCGTTCGGCGACTTCCACATCTTCTTCAGGCCGAACTCCTCGACGCGGGCTTCGTCGGGCGTGATCGTGGCGCATTTGACGCCAACGCCGTGCTTCTTGATCGCATTGGCCGCGTCGACGGTGATCTTGTCGTCGGTGCGATCGCGCTCCTCGATGCCGAGGTCGTAATAGTGAAGGTCGATGTCGAGATAGGGAAGGATCAGGCGTTCGCGGATCCATTGCCAGATGATCCGGGTCATTTCGTCGCCGTCGAGTTCGACGACCGGGTTCACTACCTTGATCTTGCCCATGTGCGTGCCTTTTCCTGCGGGGAGTTGAGTTGAGCGGGCCTTAGGCAATGCCGCCCGATTGATCAACTCTCCTGACGGAACCGCACGCCGCGCGCCGGGTTGGTCTGGCACCCGCCTATTTCCGTTGTCAGTATCGGGTGTCCACCGTAGAAGACCGACATGTCCACGACGATTTCCTCCAACCGCCCTGGCGGCGGCATCAAATGGCGCTGGCCCTCGATCCATCCCGAGGGGCGCAAATTCCTGCTGATCGCAGCGATTATCACCCTGTGCTTCTGGCTGCTCGGCTGGGAAATCGTCGGTTGGCTGATGCTGGGTCTCACTATCTGGGTGGGCGCCTTCTTTCGCGACCCGGTGCGGATCACGCCGGTGGGCGCGGACCTGGTGATCGCGCCGGCCGACGGCCTGGTCACGCAGATTGCGGAAGTCCCGCCGCCGCCTGAAATCGCTGGCCCCGACGGCCTTGGCGACGCGCCGATGCTGCGCGTCTCCATTTTCATGAGCGTCTTCGACGTTCATATCAATCGTACGCCGATGGCGGGGACGCTGCGCAAGCTTGCCTATATTCCCGGCAAGTTTCTGAACGCCGATCTCGACAAGGCGAGCGAGGACAATGAGCGCCAGCATTTCGTCGTCGAGCGCGCCGACGGCCTGCGGATCGGCTTTACCCAGATCGCGGGTCTCGTCGCGCGGCGCATCATGCCGTTCGTGAGTATGGGAAGCCAGGTCGAAACGGGACAGCGTGTCGGGTTGATCCGCTTTGGCAGCCGCGTCGATGTCTATCTGCCCGCGGGTACGGCGCCACAGGTCCTGCTTGGTCAGCGCACGCTGGCCGGCGAGACGATCGTGGCGCGTATCGGGACGAGCGACACGATCGACGGCGTCGGGCAATAGGATGGCCGAGCCGGGCGAGACCATTCCCCGCGATCCGGGACGCCGCATTGGCAGCATTCCGTTGCGTGCATTTGTTCCCAATGCGATTACCGCGCTTGCGCTGTGTTTCGGGCTGACCGGCGTGCGCTTCGCGATCGGGGGCGAATGGGAAAAGGCGCTGGCAGCGATCATCTTCGCCGGTGTCCTCGACGGAATGGACGGACGGATCGCGCGGCTGTTGCGGGCGCAAAGCAAGTTCGGCGCAGAGCTCGATTCGCTTTCCGACGTCATCGCCTTCGGTGTCGCACCGGCAATGATCCTCTTCCTCTGGTCGCTCGCCGACGCGCCCAAGTTCGGCTGGACAGCGGCCCTTGCGCTTGCCGTCTGCTGCGCCTTGCGCCTCGCGCGCTTCAATTCGCGCCTCGATGTCGATGTCCAGCCGCACAAGTCGGCCGGCTTCATGACGGGAATTCCGGCACCCGCCGGGGCGGGGCTCGCTTTCGTTCCCGTCTATCTGTGGCTGACGACGGGCAGCGCGCTGTTTCGCGAATGGTATGTCGTAATGCCCTGGGCCCTCGCCATCGCGATGCTGATGATTTCGGCGATTCCGACCTACAGCTGGTCGTCGATCCGGCTGCGGCGATCGTGGCGGCTGTTCGCGCTCGCCGGCGTCGGGCTGCTCGGCGCCGCACTGGTGACGGCGCCGTGGCACACCCTGCTCGCCGTCTGCGTCGTCTATGTCGGGCTGCTGCCTTTCGGCATCGCCAGCTATGCGAAGGTCAAGCGGCGCGGTTCAGCAGCGGGCGCCGATCGCTAGCGACGCGACCGGGGCGCGGCGCACTGCGGTGCCGGCCGACCCGACGGACATCGACGACTTGCGGAGCGGGCGAGGGGCTGGGCCCTGCCGTCATTGGGAACGCGCCCTCGCCGACCAGCGCCGACAGGATCGCTTCGCCATTGCTGCGGAGCATGGCGACGACCACCATCAGGCCAAGCCCGGCGGCAAGGGTAAAGAGGAGAGCGGCGGCGACCTGAACCATTATCTTGTCCTTTCGACGGCTTTGTGCGAAACCGTCGCCGGAACGACGTTTTTGCTATGTTCTTTGTTCCATGTTCACTTTTTGTTCTCAACATTCATGCGACAGAACGATGGTTTTTAGCGGTAAGTTGAGATCGGGCGTTCGGTGAAATGCATCGAACCGCTGTCTGCGGAAAAGCTTTACCCCTTGCATTTGCTGGCCTCGGGCGTTAACGGCCCGCCCATTCCACATGGAAGGCGCACATACCGGTGCCGGGATCGTCCTTTGAGGATAGCTCGGTTCTTGCCTTTCAGAGGACTAACCGGAAGGAGAAAGACTATGGCGGCTCCTGTCGTCACGATGCAGAATCTTATCGAGGCCGGCGCGCACTTCGGCCATCAGACCCACCGTTGGAACCCGCGCATGAAGCCGTATATCTTCGGCGCGCGCAACGGCATCCACATCCTCGACCTGTCGCAGACCGTGCCGCTCTTCGCGCGCGCGCTCGACTTCATTTCGTCGACCTCGGCCGCCGGCGGCAAGGTGCTGTTCGTCGGCACCAAGCGCCAGGCGCAGGGACCGATCGCCGATGCGGCTCGTGCGTCGGGCCAGCATTTCGTCAACCATCGCTGGCTGGGCGGCATGCTCACCAACTGGAAGACGATCTCGAACTCGATCAAGCGCCTCAAGTCGCTCGAGGAACAGCTTTCGGGGGACACCTCGGGCCTGACCAAGAAGGAAGTGCTGAACAAGACGCGCGAACGCGACAAGCTGGAACTCAGCCTCGGCGGCATCCGCGACATGGGCGGCATCCCCGACGTGATGTTCGTGATCGATGCGAACAAGGAAGAGCTGGCGATCAAGGAAGCCAACGTTCTTGGCATCCCCGTCGTCGCGATCCTCGATTCGAACGTTTCGCCCGACGGCATCGCCTTCCCGGTCCCCGCGAATGACGACGCCGCGCGCGCGATCCGCCTCTATTGCGAAGCGGTCGCCCAGGCGGCGACCCGCGGCGGCCAGCAAGCGCGCGCCGACGCCGGCGAGGATCTGGGCGCGGCCGTCGAGCCGGTCGCCGAGCCCGCCGTCGCCACCGAAGACGAACAGGTGCCCGCCGAAGCGGCCGCCGAAGCCGAAGCCCAGCGCGACGCCTGAGGCCGACCGGCTGCAATGACGGGACGGCGCCCCGCTGCGAAGCGGGTGCCGTCCCGGTCATCGTTTTGACCTATCGCGCCGCCATGTGCGCGGCGCAGCAGCGGTTCGAAACTGCGAACCGCCCCTATGGAAAGGAATGACCCATGGCTGAGATTACGGCCGCTCTCGTCAAGGAACTGCGCGAACGCACCGGTGCGGGCATGATGGACTGCAAGAAGGCGCTTGCGGAGAACGACGGCGACATCGAGGCGTCGATCGACTGGCTGCGTACCAAGGGCCTTGCCGCCGCCGCGAAGAAGGCCGGCCGCGTCGCCGCCGAGGGCCTGGTCGGCGTGTCGACCGACGGCACCCGCGGCGCGGTGGTGGAGGTCAACAGCGAAACCGACTTCGTCGCCAAGAACGAACAGTTCCAGGACTTCGTCCGCGACGTGACCGAGGTCGCGCTCGCGAATGCGATCACGGACATCGACGCGCTGGGCGCCGCTGCCTATCCGTCGGGCGGCACCGTTGCCGAAAAGCTGACCAACAACATCGCGACGATCGGTGAAAACCAGTCGCTGCGCCGTTCGGAAGTCGTCACCGTCGAATCGGGCGTCGTCACCGGCTATGTCCACAATGCCGTCGCGCCGGGCCTCGGCAAGATCGGCGTGCTCGTTGCGCTCGAATCGGGCGCGGGCGCCGATGTCCTCGAACCCCTCGGCAAGCAGCTTGCCATGCACGTTGCGGCCGCGAACCCGCTCGCGCTCAACGGTGACGATCTCGACGCCGAACTGGTCGCGCGCGAACGCGCGATCGCCGAGGAAAAGGCCGCCCAGTCGGGCAAGCCCGCCGACATCGTCTCGAAGATGGTCGACGGCGCAATCGCCAAGTTCCGCAAGGAAAATGCGCTGCTCTCGCAGCCCTTCGTGATCGACGGCAAGACCCCGGTCGCCGAGGTCGTCGCCGCCGCCGGCAAGGACGTCGGTGCGGCGATCACGCTCAAGGGCTTCGTCCGCTTCCAGCTCGGCGAAGGCATCGAGAAGGAAGAAAGCGACTTCGCGGCCGAAGTCGCCGCTGCCGCCGGCCGCTAAGACGATCGTGGATTGTCGCGCCCACGCGCGGCAGTCCGCTTGGCAATGGCGCGCACTCTGACTAGGGTGCGCGCCATTCGTTTATCGACTTGAGAATAAAGGTTCCCCGCATCATGGCATTGCCCGGCCTGAAACGCATCTTGCTCAAATTGTCGGGTGAGGCGCTGATGGGTTCCAGCCCCTTCGGGATCGACCCCGAAACCGTCGCCAGCATGGCGGCCGAAGTGAAGGCGGCGAAGGACCGCGGCCTGGAAATCTGCCTCGTCATCGGTGGCGGCAACATTTTCCGCGGCATGGCAGGGGCGGCGAAGGGCATGGATCGCGCGCAGGCCGATTATATGGGTATGCTCGCGACGGTGATGAACGCGCTCGCGATGCAGAACGCGCTGGAGCAACTCGGCGTCCAGACGCGTGTCCAGTCGGCAATCGAGATGGACAAGGTGTGCGAACCCGTGATCCGTCGCCGCGCCGAACGCCATATGGAAAAGGGACGGGTGGTCATCTTTGCCGCGGGCGTGGGCGCGCCCTATTTCACCACCGACAGCGGCGCCGCGCTGCGCGCCGCCGAAATGAAGTGCGACGCGCTGTTCAAGGGGACCAGCGTCGACGGCGTCTATAATGCCGATCCCAAGCAGGATCCAAATGCGGTCCGCTATGACAGCCTGGGTTACGATCGCGTCCTGGCCGACAATTTGAAGGTGATGGATGCCAGCGCGGTGGCGCTGTGCCGCGACAACAATATTCCGATCGTCGTGTTCAACATTCGCGAACCCGGCAATCTTGCGCGCGTCCTGGCGGGCGATGGGGTTGCGACCATCGTTGGCGACGCCCCCCGAAATGCCTGAGAGAGGAAAGACAGATGGCGAAATATGATAAAGCCGACCTCGAGCGCCGAATGAATGGCGCGCTCGAATCGCTGAAGCATGATCTTGCCGGTTTGCGGACGGGCCGCGCCAATTCCGCGCTGCTCGATCCGGTGACGGTCGAGGTTTATGGCGCCCACATGCCGCTCAATCAGGTCGCGTCGATCAGCGCCCCGGAACCGCGCATGTTGTCGGTACAGGTCTGGGACAAATCGAATGTCGGGCCGGTCGACAAGGCGATCCGTGCCGCCGGGCTCGGGCTCAATCCGATCGTCGATGGCCAGATGTTGCGCCTGCCAATACCCGAAATGACGCAGGAACGTCGCAAGGAACTGTCGAAGCTGGCCGGTCAATATGCGGAGAAGGCACGCATCGCCGTCCGCAACGTCCGCCGCGACGGTATGGACGCGCTCAAGCAGGACGAAAACAAGAAGGAAATCAGCGAGGACGAACGCAAGCGCGCCGAGACCGAGGTGCAGAAGCTCACCGATTCGGTGATCGGCGACATCGACGAAGCCGCCAATGCCAAGGAAAAGGAAATCCTGGGCTAAGTCGATGAGCGTCGTAGAGGTCATTGCGATCCTCCCCGGCACGGGGAGGGGGACCATGCGAAGCATGGTGGAGGGGGGTCACAGCCTTGAGCTTCGCTTGATGCTGCACCCCCCCTCCGTCAGCGCTTCGCGCTGCCACCTCCCCCCAAGCGGGGAGGATTGATGACCACCCCCGATCACGGCGCGCGCCATGTCGCGATCATCATGGACGGCAACGGCCGCTGGGCGAAGAAGCGCCGGCTGCCGCGCGTCGCCGGTCACCGCGCCGGGGTAGAGGCGGTTCGCACGATCGTCCGTGCCGCCGGCGATCTCGGCATCGAGGCGCTGACGCTTTACGCCTTTTCGTCGGAAAACTGGAAGCGTCCCGAAGAAGAGGTCAACGACCTGATGGGGCTGATGAAACGCTTCATCATCAGCGACCTCGACGAATTCGCCGCGAACGACGTCCGGTTGAGGATCATCGGCAACTGGCGGGCGTTGGCGCCCGATGTCGTCGATCTGATCGAGGGCGCGCTCGAGCGGACCGCCGGGAACAAGCGCACGACGCTGGCGGTCGCGCTGAACTACGGTTCGCAGGACGAGCTGGTTCGCGCCGCGCGCGCCGCCGCCGCCGAGCCGGGCGGGATCACCGTCGAAGCGATCGAGACGCATCTCGACACGGCGGACCTGCCGCCGCTCGACCTGCTTATCCGCACCTCGGGCGAGGTGCGGCTGTCGAACTTCCTGCTGTGGCAGGCGGCCTATGCCGAGCTTTACTTTACCGACCGTTTGTGGCCCGATTTCACCCCTGCCGACCTTCGAGCGGCGCTCGATCATTTTGCACGGCGCGAACGCCGATTCGGAGGATTGTGATGGTCTTGCGTGCCGGTTCGTCCCCCTTTCAGCCCCTCTCCTTCAGGGGAGGGGCAGCGAGACTTGCGAACGTGTTCCCTAGTCGCAGCGGGGTGGGGGCCATCGGCCAGGCGCAAGGCCGCGAACCCCCACCCCCGGCCTCTCCCCTGAAGGGGAGGGGCTCAAGAAAAGAGCCCGGACAATGACGACAGCAGCGAAATCGGATCTCTGGGTGCGGCTCGCCTCGGCGATCATCCTGTTCGCGATCGCGGGCGCCGCGCTGTGGTTCGGCGGCATCGCCTTCGGCCTGCTGCTGCTTGTCGGCGGGGCGCTCGTCCTCGTCGAATGGTTCCAGCTTGTGAAGGCGATGACGCTCGGCGGCGGCGCCAAGACCGCGCTCCACATCCTCGGCCCGATCCTTGTGCTCGGCGCGGTCGCAGGGCTGTGGTTCATTCGCGACCGCCTTGGAATGACCGCGGCGCTGTGGGTCTTCGGCATGGTCTGGGCGACCGACATCGGCGCCTATTTCGCCGGCCGTGCCTTCGGCGGCACACGCCTGGCCCCCAGTATCAGCCCTTCGAAAACCTGGTCGGGATTGATCGGCGGGATGATCGCGGCCCTGATCGCGAGCGCGACGATCGGCGATCGCGCCGATATCGTCGGCGTTCCGCTGTGGATCGGCCTGTTCATGGGACTGCTCGCGCAGCTCGGCGATTTGGGCGAAAGCTGGATGAAGCGGCGCGCGGGCGTCAAGGATTCTGGCAAGCTGATCCCGGGGCATGGCGGCGTTTTCGATCGCGTGGACGGGCTGTTGCCCGTCGCGCTGTTGCTCGGGGCGCTCGCGGCAATCGGCCAGCTGGCGGTGCGGGCGGCCGGCTGACATGACGCGGCGCCTTTCGCTTTTCGGTGCCACGGGTTCGGTCGGGCGCTCGACGCTCGACCTTGTCCGACGCGACGGCACGGGGTGGCGGGTGGCTGTCCTGACTGCGAACAGCGACGTGGGCGAGCTAGCGAGGCTTGCGCGCGAATTTCATCCCGACGTGGCGGTGATCGCCGATGCCGCACGGCACGGCGACCTCGCCGACGCCCTGGCCGGCACGGGGATCGAAGCTGCGGCCGGCGCCGAGGCGCTGGTCGAGGCGGCACAGCGCCCCACCGACCTCGTGATGGCCGCGATCGTCGGCTGCGCGGGGCTCGCCCCGACTATGGCGGCCCTCGCAGCGGGGCACGATGTCGCTCTGGCGAACAAGGAGTCGTTGGTATCGGCGGGTGAATTGATGACCGCTGCGGCGCGTACCTCCGGTGCGACGATCCTGCCCGTCGATTCCGAACATAATGCGATTTTCCAATGCCTGATGGGGGGACGCATCGACGATGTGCGGCGCATCGTCCTGACCGCGAGCGGCGGCCCCTTCCGGACGATGAGCGCAAGCGAAATGGCGCATGTTACGCCGGCGCAGGCGGTCGCACATCCCAACTGGTCGATGGGTGCCAAGATCAGTGTCGATTCGGCGACGATGATGAACAAGGGGCTCGAGTTGATCGAGGCGCATCACCTGTTCCCCGTCGGGCTCGACCGTATCGAGATCCTTGTCCATCCGCAGTCGGTGATCCATTCGATGGTCGAGTTCGTCGACTGCTCGACACTGGCGCAGCTCGGTTCGCCCGATATGCGCATCCCGATCGCCAGCGCGCTCGCCTGGCCACATCGCATGGCGACGCCGTGCGCCCCACTCGATCTCGCGACGGTCGGTCGGCTCGATTTCGAGGCCCCCGACGAAGAGCGCTTCCCCGCGACCGCGCTCTGTCGCGCCGCGATCGCCGAGGGTGGCGCGCGTCCGGCCCAGCTCAATGCCGCGAACGAGATCGCGGTCGCCGCCTTCCTGTCGGGGCGCATTGCCTTCCCTGCGATCGTCGATACGGTACGACGGGTAATCGATGCGGAGGCCCCGGCCCGACCGGCTTCGCTTCAGGACATATTCAGTGTCGATGCCGCATCGCGCGCGGCTGCGCAGACTTTTGTGGACCAACTCGTACATGCTTGAAGCTCCCGGTATTCCCTTCACTATCCTCGCCTTCATCGTGGTGCTGGGGCCGCTCGTGTTCGTGCACGAATATGGGCATTATATCGTCGGCCGCTGGTGCGGGGTGAAGGCCGATGCCTTCTCGATCGGCTTCGGACGCAAGCTCGTCGGCTGGACCGACAAGCGCGGTACCGAATGGAAGATCGGCTGGCTGCCGCTGGGCGGCTATGTCCAGTTCGCCGGCGACCGCGATGCGGTCAGCCAGCCCGATGCCGAATGGCAAAGCCTGCCAGACACCGAACGCTCGCACACCTTTCCCGCGCAGCCGGTGTGGAAGCGTGCGGCGATCGTCGTCGCCGGCCCGCTCACCAATTTCCTGTTCGCGATCCTGATATTGGCCGGGTTCGCATGGATCAGCGGGACGCCGAACACGCCACCGGTCGCGGGCGCGGTGATAGAGGGAAGCGCCGCCGCGGCCGCCGGGATCGAACCGGGGGACCGGATCGTCTCGGTCGACGGGCGCGGGATGGACGTCTTCATGGATATTCCGATGGCGGTCGCACATCGCCCGGGGGAAGCGATGGACGTCGTCGTCGAACGCGGCGGTGCCGAGCAGACGCTGCGCCTGACGCCGCGCCTCGCCGAGGAACGCGACCGCTTCGGCAATGTCTTCAAACGCGGCGTGATCGGCATTGCCGCCGGCAAGCCGGTGTTCGAGCGCGTTCCGCTTTGGGAGGCGCCGCTCGTCGGACTCAAGCAGACCGGGCAGATTGTCCGGCAGACGGGCGAAGTGCTCGCGCAGATCGTTACCGGTCGCCGCTCGATCAAGGATGTCAGCGGCCCGCTCAACATGGCACGGATATCTGGTGAAGCGGCGGTGATGGGCCCGGCGTCGCTGATCTTCCTCATCGCGCTGATCTCCATCAATCTGGGGTTCATCAACCTGTTGCCATTGCCGATGCTCGATGGCGGTCATTTGCTTTTCTATGGATATGAGGCGATCAGGCGGCGTCCGGCGCCGCCACAGGCCCAGGAATGGGCGTTCCGATTCGGGTTTGCGGCGGTCGTAACGTTGATGCTGGTCGTGACTTTCAACGATTTGGGCTCATTCGGCCTGTGGGACCGGATCGCCCGCTTGATTGGATAGCCGGACTCGGGCAGGGAGAGCGCGCTCGGACTTACGGGGGTTCGGGCGCTGGGAATGAATTTTTGCGGGATGAACAGCGTGGTTTCACACAAATTTACGGCGCGAGTGCAGCTGTCGGCGCTCCTCCTTGCGGGCACGATGCTCGCGGGGCCTGCCCTTGCGCAGGAGGCCGCGCCGCCCCCGACCGTTCCTACGGTCCCCGTTCCGACGACCGAGGCGGTGCCGACCGCCTCGACGGTCAAGTCGATCAACGTGACCGGGAACCAGCGGCTCGAATCCCAGACGATCCTCTCGTACCTGCGGCTGCGCGTCGGTCAGGAATATGACCGCGCGACGCTCGACCAGGCGCTGAAGGACCTCGCTTCGACCGAGTTGTTCCAGGATTATCAGATAACCGACGACGACGGCGCGCTGACGATCCAGGTCGTCGAGAACCCGGTGATCAACCGCGTCATTCTGGAAGGCAACAAGCGGCTCAAGGAAGACAAGATCCGGCCCGAGATCAAGCTCGCCCCGCGCCAGATCTTCACCCGGTCGAAGGTGCGCGCCGATGTCGCGCGCATCATCGAGCTCTACAAGCGGCAGGGCCGCTTCGCCGCGACCGTCGATCCTAAGATGGTCCAGCTCGACCAGAACCGCGTCGATGTCGTCTTTGAAATCACCGAAGGGCCAAAGTCCAAGGTTCGCCAGATCAACATCATCGGCAACGAGAAGTTCAGCGACGGTGACCTGAAGGACGAGATGGCGACCCGCACGACGGGTGGCCTGCTGTCGTTCCTGTCGTCGAACACGACCTACGATCCCGACCGTCTTGCCTACGACCAGCAGAAGCTGCGCCTCTTCTACCTGCAGAACGGCTATGCCGACTTCCGCGTCATTTCGGCGGTTGCCGAGCTGACGAGCAACAAGCAGGACTTCATCATCACCTATGTCGTCGAAGAGGGCGAACGCTACAAGTTCGGCGACGTGAAGATCGAGAGCAGTCTGCGCGATTTCAAGCCCGAGACGATGCAGCGGCTGCTGCCGATGAAGACCGGCGACTGGTATAACGCCAAGCAGGTCGAGGATACGGTCGAGAGCCTGAGCGAAACCGCGGGGCTGTTCGGCTATGCCTTTGCCGACATCAATCCCGAGTTCCATCGGAATGCCGAAGACCGGACGATGGACATCACGTTCAACGTCGGCGAAAGTCCGCGTACCTATGTCGAGCGGATCGACGTCAACGGCAACACGCTGACGCAGGACAAGGTTTTGCGCAGGGAATTCCGCCTGAACGAAGGCGATGCGTTCAACAGCTTTGCGCTCAAACGCACCGAGAACCGCATCAACAGCCTTGGCTATTTCCAGGATAATCTGGAGATCGAGCGCAAGGAAGGCAGCACGCCCGATCGCATCATCCTCGAAACCAATGTGGAAGAAAAACCGACGGGCGAACTGTCGCTGTCGGCAGGCTTCTCGTCGATCGAAAGCTTCCTCGTCCAGGCATCGGTGCGCCAACGCAACTTCCGCGGCCTGGGGCAGCAGCTTCAGGCTTCGGTCAACTATTCGAGCTATTCCAAGTCGGTCGAACTCGGCTTTACCGAACCCTATCTGTTCGACCGGAATATCTCGCTCGGCGGCAGCATCTATCGGCGCGATCTCAACTCGTTCAACTTCATCAACAATGATCGCCAAACGACCTTCGAGCAGACGACCACCGGTTTCCAGGTCAATGTGGGCGTGCCGCTGACCGAGTATATGTCGGTTTTCGGGCGCTACAGCCTGAACTACGACGATGTGACGCTGGACAAGAGCCTCTATTATTTCGGCGACGATTGCGACCCGTTGATCGCCGGTCGCTATTTGTGCGACGCGATCGGCAAGCGGACTACCTCGCTCGTCGGCTTCACGCTCGCCTATGACGACCGCGACAATCGCATCCGGCCGACGCGCGGTCAGTCGTTCACGCTCAGCCAGGATTTCGCGGGACTGGGCGGCAGCGTCAAATATCTGCGGACGCGTGCCACCGCGAGCAAGCATATGCGGCTCACCGGCCGCTTCATCCTGAACGCCTATCTCGAAGGCGGTTATATCTATCCGCTCGGCGGGCGGCCGACGCCGACGAGCGACAAGGTGCGCCTGACCGACAGGTTCCAGCTCGGCGAACCCGATCTGCGCGGGTTCGACATTCGCGGCATCGGCCCGCGCGTGATCCGTTATACCGGCGTCGACCTGACCGATCCGGCCAACCCGGTTCTCGACCTGACGACCGACCGCGGCCAGCTCATCGACGACGCGCTCGGTGGCCGCGCCTATTACAAGGGACGGCTGGAGGTCGACATCCCGCTCGGCACCGGTGCCAAGGAAATGGGGCTGCGTCCGTCGGTGTTCATGGATGTCGGGTCGGTGTTCGGCGTTCGTCGGCCGCGGCTCACGACGCTCGCAGATTTCCGCGATCCGTCGGACGGCCTGACCAAATATCTGTGCCGCAACTCGGCCGAGGGGACGACGCAGTTCGCGACCCAGGCGACCAATTCGGACGGTACGCCGACCGGAAGCTACAATGTTTGTCCGACCGGCTATTCGGCGCTCGCGCCGTTCGAGGAACGCTTCTACGGCGACACATGGCTGCCGCGCGTCTCGGTCGGCGTCGGGGTCAACTGGAACTCCCCCTTCGGTCCCTTCCGGATCGACTTCGCTTACGCCCTTCGCAAAGAAGAGGGCGATGATACCAAACGCTTCTCATTCAACGTAGGAACCCAATTCTGATGAAGAAAATTTTCACTGCCTCGGCGCTGGCAGTCGCCAGCCTGTCGATCTCGCCCATGTTCGCCGCTCCGGCTGCCGCCCAGGCGCGCGCGGTCGCGGTTGCCGACGTTCGCGCCGCCGCGGCGCAGTCGAACGCGTTCAAGACCGCGTCGCAGCAGATCCAGACGACCTACAAGGCCCAGATCGACCAGCAGGAAACCCGCGGTCAGACTCTCCAGGCCGAACTGAACGTCCTCGTCGCCAAATATAACGAAGAGGCGAAGAAAACCCCGCAGAACCAAGCGGCTCTTCAGGCCGCGGCCAAGGCGGTGCAGGACAAGCGCCAGTCGGCGGCCGCCGAACTCAACAAGATCGGCGAGCCCGTCGATCTCGCGATCGCCTATGTCGAGGACCAGATCAGCGTTCGCATGAACGAGGCGATCAAGGCCGCGATGACGACCAAGAAAGTCGACCTGTTGCTCCAGCCCGACGCGGTGCTGGCGCGCGAGAACAACGCCGATATCACGGCCGCGGTGGTCGCCGAGCTCAACCGTATCCTGCCGAGCGTGTCGACCGCGGTGCCCGCCGGTTACAAGCCGGGCCAGCTGGTCCAGGAAAAGAACCAGCAGATGATGGACGCGGCACGGGCGCAGCAGGGCGCGGCCGCTCCGGCCCCCGCCAGCGGCAACCAGCCTACCACGCGCTAGTCCGATGACGGACGGAGATGGGAAAGGCGAGGTCCTGGGACCGGTGGACATCCGCCGGATCCTTGACCTGCTGCCGCATCGTTATCCGATGCTGCTCGTCGACCGGGTGGAATCGATGGTGAAGGACACCTCGATCCATGCGGTCAAGGCAGTGACGATGAACGAGCCCTTCTTTCAGGGTCATTTTCCGGGCCGGCCGATCATGCCCGGCGTCCTCATCGTCGAGGCGCTGGCGCAGGCCGGCGGGGTGCTGGCGATCGAATCGCTGGGCCTCGCAGGGACGGGCAAGCTGGTTTATTTCATGGGCATCGACGGCGTGAAATTTCGCAAGCCCGTCGAACCCGGACATCTGCTCGACCTCCACGTCACCATCCTTCAGGCGAAGCGGACCATCTGCAAGTTCGAGGGACGGGCGATGCTGGACGGGCAGGTTGCCACCGAATGCCAGTTCACTGCGATGATTGCAGACCCGCCGGCCGACTGAAGGTCATGGCTCCGCCTTCGTCATCCCGACCTTGCTCCGGGGTGACGAAGCAGGGGAGTTGCATTTTTTGTCATTGGCCCTTAAAGGCCGCCGCTTCGCGGCTCCTTGACGGGGGCGCACGGACTCACGCTGCTGGTCGGTAACCAGCGGCACAGGAGCTACAGAGATGAAAAAAGACATTCACCCCGCCTATCACATGATCACGGTCAAGATGACCGATGGCACCGAATATCAGACGCGCTCGACCTGGGGTAGCGAAGGCGACACGCTGACGCTCGAAATCGATCCCACCGCGCACCCGGCATGGACCGGCGGCAACCAGCGCCTGCTCGATCAGGGTGGCCAGGTCGCGAAGTTCAACAAGCGCTTCGGCGGCCTTACCCTCAAGCGTTGAAGGCTGGCTCCGGCAAACGGAGCTATCCCAGTACGTTCGCAAGCGCGCTTTGCCAGCCGGCAAGGCGCGTTTTGCGTTCCTGCGCGCCCAATGCCGGGGTGAAGCGCGTCGTGCGCCCGCGCATGGCCGCGGCGGCGGCGGCAAGGTCGGGATAAAAGCCGGCGCCAGTCGCCGCGAGCATCGCCGCGCCGAGCGCCGTGCTTTCGACGAAATCGGGCCGCTCCACGATCAGGTCGAGCATGTTTGCCAGATCCTGTGCCATCCAGTCATTTGCCGCCATGCCGCCGTCGATGCGCAATTCGGCCCAGTCCACGCCGTCGGCGGCAAAGGCGGCCTTCAGGTCGTGCGCCTGATACGCCTGCGCTTCCAGCGCGGCGCGCGCGACATGCGCCTTGCCGCTCGCAAAGCTGAGGCCCGTCAGCGCGGCCAGCGCATCGGGCCGCCAGTGCGGTGCGCCGAGACCCGACAGCGCGGGCACCAGATAGACGCCGCCATTGTCCGGGACCGACCGCGCCAACCCCTCGCTCTCGCCGGCGTTCGCCAGCAGGCCCAACCCGTCGCGTAGCCATTTGATCAGGCTTCCCGCGACAAAGACGGACCCCTCGAGCGCGTAGAGTCGCCTGTCGCCTTCCTGTACAAGGATCGTCGAGAGCAGGCGGTTCGCGGATGTCGCGCGCTTGGCGCCGCTTGCCGACAGGATGAAGGCGCCGGTGCCGAAGGTCGCCTTGGTCTGTCCCGGGTCAAGACAGGCCTGCCCGATGGTTGCCGCCTGCTGGTCGCCCGCCATCCCCGCGATGGCGATCGGCGCCCCGAACAGGTCGGGGTGGGTCGTCCCGACACGCTCGGTACAACTCGCGATTTCGGGAAGGAGGCGCATCGGCACATCCAAAAGCTCGCACAGCCCCGCGTCCCACGCCCCGCGTTCGATATCCATCAGCAGCGTGCGCGAGGCGTTCGTGGCATCGGATACATGGACCCCGCCGGTCAATCGGTGGACGAGGTAGGATTCGATCGTTCCCACTGCCAGCCTGTCGCCGGCATCGCGAAGCTGGGGCCAGTTCTCGAGCGCCCAGCCGATCTTCGTGCCCGAAAAATAGGGGTCGAGCAGCAGGCCGCTTTTTTCCTGTACCGCGGCTTCGTGGCCCGCTTCCTTCAGCCTGCGGCATTCGGTTGCGGTTCTGCGGTCCTGCCAGACGATCGCGGGGGCCAGCGGGTCTCCCGTGTTTCGGTCCCAGAATATAATGGTTTCCCGCTGGTTGGTGATGCCGATCGACGCAACCTGCCCGGGGCCGCCGGCCTTGTCGACCATCGCCCGGGTGCAGGCCAGTGTCGCCGCCCAGATTTCCGCGGCGTCATGTTCGACCAGGCCCGGTCCGGGATAATATTGCCGGAATTCGCGTTGCGCGCTGCCCAGCGGAGTGCCGTCGGCCGCGAACAGCATCGTTCGGGTCGATGTTGTGCCTTCGTCGATAACAAGGATCTTTTCGGCCACGACGCTCTCCTCTCCCGCTCCGTCGAAGCACGAACGGGGAAGGGGGGCAATCCCGCACCGCGCAAGATTCTTGCAATTGCGCGCAAGCCATGCCATATGATTGTGCAGCGCAGCATGGCGGCTTGGAGCCGCGCGATACCGGCAGCGTGATTTTCCCGCCCGCAAACGGGCCGGACGAGCCGGTTGCGCTAAGTCCCTTGAGGCACCCTTTCACGCGGGTCGTTTCGAACCCGCCCATCGTGCGCGTTCGCCCCGCGGCCGCGTTCACGACGATTTTTGTGAGTTATACCAGATGGAATTCAAAGACTTTGGCCTCCACGCCGACATCGAGCGTGCGCTGACGGCCAAGCGCTACACCCAGCCGACCCCGATCCAGCAACAGGCGATTCCGGTCCTTATGGAAGGCCGCGACCTGTGCGGCATCGCGCAGACCGGTACCGGCAAGACAGCGGCCTTTTCGCTGCCGTCTCTCGACTATATGCTGAATAACCCGAAGCCGCGCAGCCCGCGCGGCTGCCGGATGCTGGTGCTGTCGCCGACGCGCGAACTGGCCGCACAGATTGCGCAGAGCTGCCGCGATTACGGCCGCTTCGCGAAATTCAGCGTGATGACCGTTTTTGGCGGCGTACCCGTCAACAAGCAGATCCGCGAGCTTGGACAGGGCGTCGACATCCTCGTCGCAACTCCGGGCCGCCTGCTCGACCTGATCGACCAGCGTGCGCTTCGCCTCGACGACGTCGAGATTTTCGTTCTCGACGAGGCCGATCAGATGATGGACATGGGCTTCATCCACTCGCTGCGCCGGGTGGCGAAGCTGCTTCCCCGGCAGCGGCAGAATCTCTTTTTCTCGGCGACGATGCCCAAGGAAATTGCGGCGCTTGCGCAGCAATTCCTGCACGATCCCGTCACGGTTTCGGTCACGCCGCAGGCGACGACCGCCGAAAAGATCCGCCAGCAGGTGACCTTCGTCGACCAGAAGGAAAAGCAGGCGCTGCTCCACCATGTCCTTCGTATCGAGGATATCGACCGGGCGCTGATCTTCACGCGCACCAAACACGGCGCCGACCGGGTCGTCCGCCACCTGAAGGGTGCCGGCATCGATGCCTTTGCGATCCACGGCAACAAGAGCCAGGCACAGCGGACCACCGCGCTCCAGGCGTTTCGGTCGGGACAGGTAAAGCTGCTCGTTGCGACCGATATTGCCGCGCGCGGCATCGACGTGTCGGGGGTCAGCCACGTGATCAACTTCGAGATCCCGAACGTTCCGGAACAATATGTTCACCGTATCGGCCGCACCGCGCGCGCCGGGGCGGAAGGCATCGCGATCAGTTTCGTCGCCCCCGACGAACGTCCTTATCTGCGCGACATCGAACGTGTCACCCGCACCAAGGCCGAACCGGTCAAGCTACCCGACGGCTTTGGCGAGATGGTCCGCAACCTGCCCAAGCCGGTCAATCCGCCGCGCAACACCGGCGGCAAGGGCCGCAATCCCCAGCGTCAGCGTGACGAGGCGCTGCGCGGCAAGAGCGGCGGTCACCGCGACGGCAGCCAGCCGCGTGCCGATCGCGGCCCGCGCCGAGAGGGAACGAACGAGGGTGGTCAGCCGCAGCGCAAGCGTCGCTTCCGTCCGCGCCGCGGCGGGGTTGGCGCCCACAAGGGCGCGGTGACCCGCGTCGGTTGACGCGGCCCCCCGGCACGCTAGGGTCTCCTCCGGGTCGGGGGGAGACCGCAATGATAGACGATGACGAATATGAAGCGCCGCCGCCGCGGCGTCCGCTGTTGCGTCGCAAGCGGGTTCTGATTCCGCTTGGGGTCGTGCTGGCGATCCTCGTCGCCTTCCTGCTGCTGCGCACACCCGATACCGATCGCGATGCGATGATTGCCAAATATGGCGGTCCCGACGCCGCCTTCGCTGCCGGACCGGCGGGGCAGCGGATCCACTACCGCGACCAGGGCAAGGCCGACGGTCCGGCGATGATCCTGCTTCATGGCTCGAACGCCAGTCTCCAGACGTGGGAACCGCTGGTGAACCGGCTCAGCGGCGACTATCGCATCGTGACGCTCGATCTGCCCGGCCACGGGCTTACGGGGGGCACGCCCGACAAGGATTATGGCGCGAGCGGCATGATCGCGGCAGTCGACGTCGTCGCTGCGAAGCTGGGTCTGGATCATTTCATCCTTGGCGGCAATTCGATGGGGGGCTGGGTCGCGTGGCGCTACGCGCTGGCCGAGCCCGACCGCGTCGATGCCCTGCTGCTCCTCGATGCCGCGGGCATGCCGCTGCGAAAAGGCGAAGCGCCGCCGCCCTCGAACGTCGGCTTCCGCTTGCTCAAATATCCCTTCGGGCGATGGCTCGCCGGCCAGATCACGCCGCGCGGGCTGGTCGAGAAATCGCTGCGCGGTTCGGTTGCCAATCAGGCGATCGTCGACGACGCGATGATCGACCGTTACTGGGAACTACTGCGCTTTCCGGGCAATCGCGAAGCGACCGCGCTGCGCGCGACGCTCGACCGCGAACCCGCGATGGCCGACCGCATCGGCGACATCGAGGCGCCGACACTGATTCTGTTCGGCAAGGCGGATCGCCTGATCAACCCCAGCGCGGCGCAGACCTTCCACGAACGCATCGCCGGCTCAAAGGTCGTCCTGCTCGACGGGGTCGGTCATTTGCCGATGGAGGAGGCGCCCGATGCGACCGCCGCGGCGATCGCCGATTTCCTCAAGCCGCAGCCTGATTCGCCGCCGGCTGGTCCAGAAACGCCGTAATCCGCGCCGCGACCTTTGCCGCGTGGGTGAAGGGGAAGAGGTGCGATCCCTGCATTGTTTCGAGCACCGCGCCGTCGATCAGGTCGGCGATCGCCTGTCCGTGCGCGGCGGGAACGACCCCGTCGCGCCGGCCCGTCAGGATCAGCGTCGGCAGGTTCCGGAGCGACGGCAGCATCGCCGCGCTCGTCCAGCCCGCCATGGCCGTCGCCTGATAGGCAAGGCCGAGCGGGGTGGCGGTCGGCAGCCTGAGCCCGCTCGCCAGCATGTCATCGTCCAGCATCGCGGCCCAGCCGATACCCGGCGCATTGACCGTGGGCGTCGTGGCCATCAACACCATGCGGCGGATGCGGTCGCGAAACTGCACCGCGACCTGCTGCGCGAGCGCGCCGCCCCAGCTGAACCCCGCGATGTCGAGGGTGCGCTGGCCGAAGCGATCGGCGATGTCCATGACGATCGCGGCCATCGTCGGCGCGCCATAGGGCATCAGCGCGTCGGGCGATCCCCCGACGCCGGGCATATCGAGCGTCCACACCTCGCGCCCGTGCAACTGCGCGAGGAGCGGCGCGGCTGCGGCGATATCGGCGCCGATCCCGTTCAGGAACAGCAAGGGCGTGCCCTCCGCCCCGACACGCCAGCGTGCGATGCGCAGCGCCAGCCCATAGGCATGTTCCATTCCGATGTCGGGGTTGCCGCCTATCCTGCCCATGGCGAGCGCCTTGGCACAAAGTCGTGACGGGCGAAAGTCCGCGGCGCGCTTATGTCGCGGCCCGGGATTCTTGTTCCGCACGCCTTGCCTGCTCATATCGCAGGCAGTCGAAAATCTTCGCCCCGGCAAGAAAGACCGACCCGCTGCACGCGACAAGCAGCAATTTTCCGCCAAAACCGGGAAATTCGTGGAGATAGGCCGTCCCGCGCGCCATTGCACCGACGGCGAGTGCATAGATGATCAGGCAGGCTTCGAAGCGCGTCTTGATGACGAAGAGACGTCCGATTTTCTTTAGCATCGCCATACATCCCGCAAGAGCCGTGCCAGCGGCGTAAAACCGGGACTCCCGGTTTCGCGCTTATGGTAAACTGTAAGTTAATCCGACAGGCAAGGGAAGGAGAGTGCGATACGGCGCGATGGCCTTGGGATGGGAAGCGGACTGTCCAGCGATGGGTAAAGGCCCGCACCCCGCCGAAAGCCGCCGTCAAACCAGGTCGCTCAGCCCCAGCACGTCCAGCAACGCCGCGCGCGCGCGCCGGACGTCGGCGACGAGCGCGGTCGATGCCAGATCGCCCGGCGCGATCGCTTCGGGCCAGTGCTTTTCAATAACATCGGCGATCGTGTCGAGCCTGGCGGCGTCGGCGATGAAGCGCGGGTCGACTTTTGCGGGATCCGCAACGACGCGCAGTCGCAGGCAGGCGGGGCCGCCGCCATTGGCCATCGACTGGCGCACGTCGACGGGAAGGAGGCGGCGGATCGGGCCGTTGCCCGCGACATGCGTTTCGAGCCACGTCCACACGCTTGGCGTCTCGCGCGCTTCGGTCGGTACGACGAGCCCCATGCCGCCATCGCCCGGCAGGCTGACGAGCTGGGCGTTGAACAGATAGGATTTGATCGCGTCGGTCAGGCTGACGGCGCTCGCGGGGACCTCGACGATCTCGACCTCCGGGAAGGCGGCGCGGATCCGGGCGTGCGCATCCTCGCGGTCCTCGAACGCGGTTTCGTGGGTAAAGAGCACGCGCTCGTTCGCGACCGCGACGACGTCATTGTGAAAGGCGCCGCCCTGGATCGCGGTGTCCGACTGGCGGATGAACAGCGTCTTGGCCGGGTCGAGCTGGTGGTGGCGCGCGATCGCCTTCGACGCGTCGAGATGCTGGCGCGCCGGGAAGCGCCCACCGCCGACCCCATAGACGAAGATTTCGACCCCCGGCGCATCGTGCCCGGCGCACAGCCGCATATGGTTCGCCGCGCCCTCGTCGCCGAAGGGGGCGGGAACGGGGGCGTGCACGGCGAAGGCGGGATCGGCGAAAGCGAGCTGAAGCTGGGCGAGCGTGCCCTGCCATTCGTGGCTGCGGTGCGGCATCGTCATCAGGTTCGCGACGGTCAGGTGGCATGTGCCGTCGCTGCTGTCGGGCGCGGGTGAGACGGTTGCGGCATTGGCCGCCCACATCGACGAGGCCGACCAGGCCTGCGCGCGCAGGTGCGGCTCGGCGGCTTCGAGGGTCGTGCCAAGGGCAGCGAGCCACGCCGCATCGGGCCGGTCGAGCGGGACGAAGAAACCCTGGGCGAGGCCGAGCGCCAGATTGTGGCGCATCTTCTCGACGCCCTGAAGCGCCGCGGCGCGCGGCTGCGACACGTCGCCCGCGTGGCTCGACGAGGCGATATTGCCGCGGCTCAGCCCCGCATAATTGTGCGTCGGGCCGATGATCCCGTCGAAGTTGATTTCGGTGAGCATGTCAGCGCCCGATCCAGCTGATCTCGTCGCCGGCGGTCACGTGCAGCAACCCGGCGCTCTTTGCGTCGATGGTGCCGTCCGCGCCCACCTTGCCATAGCAGCATCGGAATCCGTCGAGCCGGCCCGTGGCGATCAACGCGTCGTCGCCGCCGTCGGCTATCCCCGTCAACTCGAAATGCTGCGCGTCGCGAATGCTTGCGACCTGGTCGGTGCGCGCGGTCATCGTCGGGCCGCCGTCGAAGATGTCGATATAGTTTTCAAAGGCAAAGCCCTCGTTTTCGAGCATCCGCATCGCTGCGCGGCCGCTGGGGTGCGGAACGCCGATGACGCTGCGCGCCGTGTCGGGCAGCATCGCGACATAGACCGGATGCTTGGGCATCAGGTCGGCGATGAACTGGTTGCCGTGGACCGCGTTGAACTGGTCGGCTTCCTGAAAGCTCATGCCGAAGAACTTGCCTGCGACGCCGTCCCAGAAGGGCGAGCCGCCCGCCTCGTCGATCACGCCGCGCAGTTCGGCCAGAATGCGATCGGCAAAGCGCGCGCGGTGGCGGGCGATGAACAGATAGCGCGAGCGCGCGAGCAGCAGGCCCAGCCCGCCGGCGCGCGCCGCGGGGTGGAGGAAGAGCCCGCCGACCTCGCTCGCGCCGTTCAGGTCGTTGCTGAGCATCAGGATCTGGGCGTGAAAGGTGCGCCCCAATTGTTCGCTATGCTTGCTGTCGGTGCCGATGCGATAGCTATAGAAGGGCCAGCGCTGGCCGACCTGCCCGAAAATCTGGCAGGTGCCGCGCACCTCGTTCGTTTCGCTGTCGGCGAGCACCATCAGATACAGCTCGTCGGCGGGATATTCCTTGTCCGACGCAAAGCTCGCCTCGGCGCGCTCGAGCTTGCCGCTCAGCGCCTTCTTGTCGGGGGGCAGGTTGGTGAAGCCGCCTCCCGTCAGCTTCGCCATTTCGTAAATGCTCTGGAGATCGCCCGGCTTCGCCGCCCGGATCACATAGCTCACACAGTCCCCCGTTCCGCTAGTCTTAAAAGGGTGAGCGCCGACAGCCGCGCGCGTTCGGGCAGGCTGTCGGTGATCAGAAATTCGTCCGACGAATGGATCGCGCCGCCGCGCGGTCCCATCGTATCGACGACGGGTACGCCGCACGCCGCGATATTGTTGCCGTCGCACACCCCGCCGGTCGCCTTCCACGCGATGTCGATGCCGAGGGCGCTGCCGCAATCGCGCACCAGCTCGAACAATCGCGTCGCCGCCGCGTCGAGCGGTTTGGGCGGGCGGTTGAAGCCGCCGTGGAGGTGGCAGTGGACGTCGTGGTCGCGTTCGATGTTGGCGATAGTGTCGCGTAGCGCCGCTTCGGCGGCGGCGGCGGCATCGGGCGTTGCGGGGCGCATGTTGACGCGCAGGATCGCCTGGTCGGGGACGACGTTATTCGGTCCGCCGCCGTCGATTTTGGAAGGATTTACTTTTAAATCCAAAGACTTGAGTCCATTCAGGCGCAGCGCGAGATCGGCGGCGGCGACGAGCGCGTTGCGCCCTTCCTCCGGGTTGCGACCGGCGTGCGCCGAGCGACCGTGAATCAGCACCGAAAAGTTTCCGCTTCCCGGCCGCGCGCCCGCGAGCGTGCCGTCGGGGAGCGCGGGTTCGTAGGTCAGCGCCGCGACCTTGCCCTTTGCGAGCCGCGCGATCAGCCCCGCCGAGGCATGGCTGCCCGTTTCCTCGTCGCTGTTGATCATCACGTCATAGCCGACGCGCGTCGCGAGAGGCGAGGCTTCGAGCGCCGACAATGCCGCGAGGATCACCGCGAGTCCGCCCTTCATGTCGGCGGTTCCGGGGCCGTTGAGCACGCCCTCTTCGAGCCAGCGCAGCGACTGAAAGGGATGATCGGCGGCGAACACCGTGTCCATATGGCCGGTCAGCAGGAGTTGCACGGGGGCCTCGGGGCGAACGCTGAGGTGCAGATGCGCGCCGCGCTCGATGGTCTGGACATGGCCCGCCGCATCGACGCTTTCGACCGGATCGGGCGCAACCAGGCGGACCTCTCCGGGCAGCGCCGAATAGGCGTCGGCGAGCAGGCCGGCGACGGTTTTGAGGCCGGGCAGGTTGCCCGTGCCGCTGTTCACCGCCGCCCATGTTTCGACCTGAGCGAGCATCGGCGCATCGGCCGCGCGCTCGAGCGCCGCGGTTTCACTGGCGGTAAGGCTGGTCATCGGACGGCTATAGCGGGCGCGTCGGCCTTTTTGCACCCCCGCCCCGAATATTGTCTCGAAGATACGGTAAGTCACTGGTATTGCGCCAGTACGCCTGCATTCGCAGGGTCGCGCGAAGCCCCCGATTCGCCAGATGTTAACCAGACATTCGCTTTCGCGGCGCATGACGGCCGCGAAGCAGCAAAAGTGGGTCGATGACAGCAGCCTTCATCCTGGGCATCAATTTGTTCATTGCCGTCATTTTCGCGGTGGCGTTCGGCGTCGTCGCGGCGACGAACCGCACCGCGCGCGGCGCGGGCTGGATGGCCTCTGGCTATGCGATGGGCATCGTCAACGTGGTGCTCGAGTTCATGCTGCGGATACAGGCGGACCCGATCCCCGCGGCGATCGGCATCTTCCTGGTCTTCCTGCTCGGCCAGACCTTTTGCCTGATCGGCGTTGCGCGGCATTATCGCATCGAGCCGCCGTGGGTCGCGATCGCGGCGATCGGCACCGCGAGCGTGCTGGCGATCCCGGTCATTTTTTCGCTCGACTATGCCTCGCCGCTGCGCAGCCTGGCGTATCAGCTGCCCTATTTCGCGATGCACTTGCTGATCGCGGTGACGATCCTGCGGTCGCGGCGTCGCCAGGCGCTCGACCTGCTGCTCGTCGCGCTGACCGTGCTGACCGCATGCCTCTATCTTGTCCGGCCGCTGGTGATCTGGATCGTCGGCACCGCCTCGGCTCCGCAAGGCTATATGGCGACGACCTATGCCGCGATTTCGCAAAGCATCGGATCGGTGACCTTGGTCGCGCTGGCGCTGGTGCTGCTGCTGGTGATGATGCGCGATACGGCAAGCGAGATGATGGCGCGGTCGGAAACCGATGCGCTGTCGGGCGCGCTAAACCGTCGCGGCTTCGACGCCCATGCCGAACCCCTGCTGGCGCAGGCGCACCGGTTCGATACGCCGCTGGTCCTCGTCACCGCCGACCTCGATCATTTCAAGGCGATCAACGACGATTTCGGCCACGCCGCGGGCGACAATGTCATCGCGCATTTCGCCGCGCTGCTGCGCAATTCGGCGCGCGAAGGCGCGATCGTCAGCCGCCTGGGCGGCGAGGAATTCGCGGTGCTGATGCCCGGTGCCGACCTGGCCGAGGGGCGCCTTTTCGCCGAAGCCGTGCGTCGGGCACTCACGGCCGCACCGCTGGCGTCGCTGGGCATCGACCGTACGGTCACCGCCTCGTTCGGGGTCGCGCAGCAGATTGCCGGCGACACGATGTTCGACCTGTCGCGCCGCGCCGACGCCGCGCTTTACCGGGCCAAGGCGGGCGGGCGCAACCGGGTCGGCACCGCGCTTGGCGAGGCGCCGAGCCCGTCGCCGCAACCCAGGCGCGGCACCGCCTGAACCCTCGGGACGCGAACCCGGCGTCGGCGTTCGCGCGGACGGCTAACCCGAACGGCACCGCCACGGCCGGCGAGGGAGGGCATTGCCTTCGCCGGTCATTCGCGGCATAGGGCGGCGGCCCTTTCCTCCCCGGGTCCCATCGCGCAATCCGCGCCGACCAAAGGGTATAGCATGACTGATTTCCTCGACCGCCACGGCCTGTCCGTCGATTCGCGTCTCGTCGCCTTCATCGAGGAAAAGGCGCTTCCGGGGACGGGAGTCGAGAGCGATCGTTTCTGGTCGGATTTTGCCGGCCTGCTCGCCAAATTCGCACCCGAAAATGCGGCGCTGCTGACGAAGCGACAGGATTTGCAGGCCCGGATCGATGCCTGGCACGAGGCACAGGCGGGGCGGCCGCACGATGCCGATGCCTATGAAGCCTTTCTGCGCGAAATCGGCTATCTGGTGCCCGAACCCGCGCCCTTTGCGATCGGTACCGAGACTGTCGATCCCGAGATCGCGACGATGGCCGGACCGCAGCTCGTCGTGCCCGCGCTCAACGCGCGCTTCGCCCTCAACGCCGCCAACGCGCGCTGGGGCAGCCTCTACGACGCCCTGTACGGCACCGATGCGCTCGACGCGCCGCCGGCGAAGGCCGGAGGCTATGACCCTGAGCGCGGGGCGGCGGTGATCGCCCGCGCCAAGGCCTTCCTCGACGAGGCGGTGCCGCTGGCATCGGGCAGCTGGGCCGACTGGCAGGGCGGCGAGCCCGTGCTCGCCGACCCGTCGCAATGGGTGGGCAGCAAGCCGGGCGGTATCCTGCTGCGCCATAACGGCCTGCATATCGAACTGGCGATCGACAGGGACAGCCCGATCGGCGCGAGCGACCCCGCGGGCATTGCCGACGTCGTCCTGGAAGCGGCGCTGACGACGATCATCGATCTGGAGGATAGCGTCGCGGCGGTCGACGGCGAGGACAAGACGCTGGGCTATGCCAACTGGCTCGGCCTGATGCGCGGCGATCTGGTCGAGAGCTTCGACAAGGGCGGCCGGACGGTCACGCGCCGGATGGATGTCGACCGCGAATGGACCTCGCCCGGCGGCGAGCCGTTCACGCTGCACGGGCGCAGCGTGATGTTCGTGCGCAACGTCGGCCATTTGATGACGACACCGATGATCCGGCTGCGCGATGGCGGCGAGGCGCCCGAGGGACTGTGCGATGCGGTGATCACCAGCCTGTGTTCGCTCCACGACCTGAAGCGGCTCGGCAGCCTGACGAACAGCCGCGCGGGCAGCATCTATATCGTCAAGCCCAAGCAGCACGGGCCGGAGGAGTGCGGCTTCACGAACCGGTTGTTCGATGCGGTGGAGGATATGCTGGGCCTGGCGCGTCACACGATCAAGGTCGGGGTGATGGACGAGGAACGGCGCACCAGCGCGAACCTGGCCGCGTGCATCGAGGCGGTGAAGGACCGGATCGTGTTCATCAACACCGGCTTCCTCGACCGCACGGGCGACGAGATCCACACCTCGATGCGCGCCGGCCCCATGATCCCCAAGGGCGAGATGAAGGCGTCGGACTGGATCGCCGCCTATGAGGATCGCAATGTCCGCATCGGCCTGGCGTGCGGCCTGTCCGGCAAGGCGCAGATCGGCAAGGGGATGTGGGCGATGCCCGACCTGATGCGCGCGATGCTCGAGGCGAAGATCGGCCATCCGAAATCGGGCGCCAACACCGCCTGGGTCCCGTCGCCGACCGCTGCGACGCTGCACGCGCTGCACTATCACCAGGTCGATGTGTTCGCGCGGCAGCGGGAGATTGCGGGCGAGGCGGTGCCCGCGCTGTCGCGCCTGCTGACCATCCCGGTCGCCGAAGGGCGCAACTGGAGCGAGGCCGAGGTGACGCGTGAACTCGACAATAATTGCCAGGGCATATTGGGCTATGTCGTGCGCTGGATCGATCAGGGGGTCGGTTGCTCAAAGGTGCCCGACATCGACGATGTCGGATTGATGGAGGACCGAGCGACGTTGCGGATTTCCAGCCAGGCGCTTGCCAACTGGCTGCTCCACGGCGTGTGCACCGGCGATCAGGTCGACGCCGCGCTGGCGCGGATGGCGAAAAAGGTCGATGCCCAAAATGCCGGCGATCCGCTTTACGAACCGCTGACGCCCGACGGCATCGCCTGGCAGGCGGCGCGCGCGCTGATCTTCGAAGGGGTGGAGCAGCCGTCGGGGTATACAGAACCGCTGCTGCACAAATATCGGCAGGCGAAAAAGGCGGCCTGACCGGCGGCGGATCGCGGTCAGGCTTGCCCCGAATCCCAGGCCGGGGTTTCGCACGTGTCGTCATTCCGCCGTTCT
Organism: Sphingopyxis sp. CR5; assembly: GCF_059693785.1. NCBI lineage: Bacteria > Pseudomonadati > Pseudomonadota > Alphaproteobacteria > Sphingomonadales > Sphingopyxidaceae > Sphingopyxis > Sphingopyxis sp. CR5. Next base: position 158,653 of record NZ_JCATIE010000005.1, read on the forward strand.
TCGGCCAGTTCCGCGCGGGCGTGGCGGACGATCTGCCACCCGCCGCTGATCCCCAGCGCCGCGAGCGTCGCCGCGACGACGATGTCGGGCCAGCCGGTTCCGGTGCCGAACACGCCGAGCGCGGCGGCGACGACCGCGATATTGCCGATGGCGTCGTTGCGCGAACAGATCCACACCGAGCGGCGGTTGGCGTCGCCCTCGCGGTGCCGCCACAGCATCACCGCGCAGACGACGTTGGCAACGAGTGCCAGGGTACCGATGACGCCCATCGTTTCGGCATGGGGCAGCGTGCGGCTTACCGCCATCCAGACGGTACTGACCAGCACCCAGGCGCCGAGCAGCAGCAGCGAAATCCCCTTGAACAGCGCGGCGCGGGCCCGCCAGTGCAGCGCCATGCCGGCGACGCCCAGGCTGATCGCATAATTGGCGCTGTCGCCCAGGAAATCGAGGGCGTCGGCCTGAAGCGCGGCGGACCTGGCAGAGACGCCCGCGGCAATCTCTACCGCGAACATGCCCGCATTGATCGCCAGCGCGATCCACAGCACGCGCCGCCATGCCTTGTCGTTCGGGGCGGGCGCCTCTGGCGCGCCGCAACATCCACCTGCCATATCGTCACCTCGATTCCTGCGATGCGATGCCCTATATGGACCCTGTAGCGACTACAGGGTCAAGAGCATGGCATGGACGATCGGAAATCTGGGCAGGGCGACGGGGACGAAGGTCGAAACGATCCGCTATTACGAGCGGATCGGGCTGCTCGCGAAGCCGGATCGCACCGAAGGCAATTACCGGGTCTATGGCCGCGATTCGGTCGATCGCCTGTCGTTCATCCGCCGCGCCCGCGCGCTGGGCTTTTCGCTCGATCAGGTGCGCGCGCTGCTGGCGCTTGCCGGCGACGGTGAGCGCGACTGCGCCAAGGTCGATGCGCTGGCGCAGGAACATCTGCGCGAGGTCGAGGACAAGATCGCCGACCTGGAGGCCCTGCGCCGCGAACTCGGCGCGCTCGTCCGCTCGTGCCGTGGCGGCGTGGTTGCCGATTGCGGCATTATCGAAGCATTGAGCCCCGGGGACGGGCGCGCGTCCGCGAGTTAGGGCTTGCCTTCGGCGCCGCAAATCCGGACAGTCGCGAAAAAATCGGTCGCTTGGCAAAGGGGGCAGGGCGATGGCACCGTTCAATTTCGGGCAACTCAAATTTCTGAAGGCGCTGACCGAGGCGCTGTTCCACGGCGCCGACATGGCGATTTCGGCGGATCAGGTCGTCGCCAACGTGTGCGACCTGTTCGCGAAGGTCGGCGGCACCAAACTCGACGAGATCCGCCTGTCGCTGACCCTGACCGAGGTCGCGCTCGGCCCGCTGTTCGCGCTGGTCAGTGTCGAAACGCGTGTCGAGCGCATCCGCGACCGGTTGCAGAATACGAGCTTCGACCTGTTCCAGGACATGGGGCGGCTGCGCGGGATCATCTATGCCTGCTACTACGGCCATTGGCAGCCCGGCGATCAGGACGACAATGCCGCGAACCCGGTCCATGCCCAGATCGGCTTTACCCTGCCCAAATTCCGCCAGCGCGGCCCCGGCGAAATACCGATTACGCGGGTCGACGGGCGCGAGATCGATCCGTCGCACGTGATCGGCGCCGCCGAGCTCGAACAGGAATATGACGTGATCGTCGTCGGGTCGGGGGCGGGCGGCGCGATTGCGGCGCATAATGTCGCGGCGCAGGGCTATAAGGTACTGATCGTCGAGGCGGGCCCCTTCTATCCCTCGCCGCGCATCACCCATCACGAACTCGACATGATCGCACAGCTTTACAAGCATGGCGCGCTGCAAACCTCGACCAATCGCGATTTCGTCGTGTTCCAGGGGCGCTGCGTCGGCGGGTCTTCGACGATCAACAACGGCATCTGCCTGCGCGTCAACGAGGCGGGGCGCACCCATCCCGACGCGCCCGACATATTGGCGCGGTGGGCCGCGATGGGGGCGCCGATCGACGCCGCGGCCTTTCACGCGAGCTATGACGCGGTGAAGGCGCGGCTCGGCATCGCCGAGATCGAGCCGCGCAGCGGGCGGCACAACGGCCCGCACCTGATGACCGGGTGGGTCGCCTATGCCGCGGGATCGCCCGACCCGAAGGACCAGCGCGCGGTGTCGCACTGGTTCGCCAAGAATTTCGGGCCGCCGAACACGCCGACCGCCTGTGCCTATTGCGGCTATTGCAACTCGGGCTGCGCCTATGGCCGGCGGCTGGGAATGGCGCAGACCTATTTGCCCGACGCGTGCCGCGACCACGGCGCGCGGATCATCGCGGGGACGAAGGCCGACAAGATCGTCTGGCAGACCGCGATCGACGGCCGGCGCGAGGCCGAGGCGGTCCGGCTGATACTGCCCGACGGATCGAAGACGCTGGTGCGCGCGCGCGTCGGGGTGATCGTCGCGGCGGGGACGATCGCTTCGTCGAAGCTGCTCGACCGCAGCGACATCGACGGGACCGGCAAGCGGGTGTCGCTGAACGTCGCGTCGCCGGTGGTCGCGCTGATGCCCGACGGGGTGGGCGGCGATGCGTGGGACGAGGACCAGATGTCGAGCTATGTCGACTGCGGCGATTTCCTGCTCGAAAGCCATTTCCAGCCGCCGATGTCGATGGCCTCGCTGATGCCCGGCTGGTTTGCCGCGCATCAGGACCGGATGAAGCGATACGGGCGCGTCCATTCGGCCGGCATCCTGTTCCCCGCCGACCGGCGCGGGCATGTCGACGGCGGCAAGCTGAAATTCCGGCTGGACGATGCCCAGGACCTGCCGGTGCTGCGCCGCGCGATGGCGACGCTGACCAAGGTGCATTTCGCCGCCGGCGCGCTCGAATGCTATCCGGCGCTGGCGAGGGGGCAGGTGGTGACCCCCGACATGGACATCGACGCCTTTTTCGAGGATGCGATCGGCGAGGCCGACGACGTCACCTTGTCGAGCAGCCATCCGCACGGCGGCAATGCGATCAACGAAAACCCCGCGCACGGCATCGTCGATCCCGATTGCCGGGTCCACGGGACGACCAACGTCCTCGTCACCGACGCGAGCGTCTTTCCCAGCTGCATCCGCGTCAACGCCCAATGGACGACGATGGCTATGGCGCACTATGCGACGGGTCGGGGCGATCCGTTCCGGTAGGGCGCCCGGCATCTCGACTTTGGGCGGGGCAAGCGGCTAAAGGCCGCCGCGATGACCTTCACCGTCGCCGCCCTCTATCGCTTTGCGCCGTTCGACACGCCGGCCGCGCTCCGCGAGCCGCTGCTCGCGCTTTGCCGGGCGCAGGAGGTGAAGGGCACGCTGTTGCTCGCGCGCGAGGGGATCAACGGCACGATCGCGGGCAGCAGGGCGGGCGTGGCCGCGGCGATCGACCATATTCGCGCGCTGCCGGGCTGTGCCGAGCTGGACGTCAAATATTCGACCGCCGCCGCAATGCCGTTCCAGCGGATGAAGGTCCGGCTGAAAAAGGAAATCGTGACGATGAAGGTGCCGGGGATCGACCCCGCGCGCGAGGTCGGCGCCTATGTTGCGCCCGCCGACTGGAACGCGGTGATCGACGACCCCGATACGGTCGTGATCGAAACGCGCAACGATTTCGAGGTCGGCTATGGCAGCTTCGATGGCGCGGTGAATCCGCAGACCAGAAGCTTCGGCGATTTTCCGGGCTGGTGGCGCGACCATGCCGCCGAATTCGCGGGCAAGCGCATCGCGATGTTCTGTACCGGCGGCATCCGCTGCGAAAAGTCGACCGCCTTTCTGAAGAGCGAAGGCGTCGCCGACGTCGTCCACCTGAAGGGCGGCATCCTGGCCTATCTGGAACAGGTGCCCGAAGCACAGAGCCGGTGGCACGGCAGCTGCTTCGTTTTCGACGAGCGGGTCAGCGTCGGGCACGCCCTTGTCGAGGTCGGCGAGGTGAACGACAGCGGTCCCGGCGAGCCGGAGTCGAGAGAGACTTGAAAGCCTCCCTCCTCCCTTGAAGAGCAGGCGGCTTTATGACCGTTCGCCATCCCAAACAGAACGATCTCTGCCGATTTGCCCGGAACGACCCAAAACGGCCGATTGCGGCCGTCGAATCCTCCCCGCTTGCGGGGAGGGGGACCGCCGCCGAAGGCGGTGGTGGAGGGGGCCGTCGGCCTGACGCGCCGCGGAAGGACACCAGCCCCCTCCGTCAGCGCTCCGCGCTGCCACCTCCCCACAAGTGGGGAGGATTTTGACCATCCACTCTCCACCCCAATCCGGACATCCGACGCAAAAAAAATGCTGTCCTACATTGTCCGCCTGTGTCAGCCTTCGTTTCGGCTCTTTCATTCGGTGGATAAAGGCGGTCACGGCCCGGTTTACCGATGCGGGCGGGAGCCGGCGCGGCGTGGTCGCCGAACGCGCCCGGCCGGCGGCTGCACAAGGCTGAACTTTACTGAACTTTGAAACGACGACGCGGACCTGGCCCGCGACGATGGCAGAGGTCGAGCGGTTGCGGTCCCTTACTCCAACGTCATCCCGGCGCAGGCCGGGATCTCGCCGGTGCGTAAAACCGTTAGGGTGATATCTCGGCCTGCCGGGATGACGGATAGCGGATAGTCCGCGTCCCACCCCCAAAGCTGCCGCGTTGGTAAACGGGTTGGTTGCCCACAAGGAAAGGGCGCCGCCTTGCGGCGACGCCCTGACATTGTCCACGGGAGGGGACGTTATTGCGCGTTGGCGACGTCCGACTGAGTCACCGGCGCGATGCGGATTTCGACGCGGCGGTTGCACTGGCGGTCGGTTTCGGTCGTTTCGGGGACGCATTTGAGCTGCGATTCACCGTAGCCGAGCGTCGCCATGCGGGCGCGCTGGACGCCGCGACTGGAGAGGTAGTCGGCGACCGACGCCGCGCGGCGTTCGGACAGGCCCTGGTTATAACTGTCGCTGCCGGTCGAATCGGTGTGGCCGTAAATGTCGATATAGGTGCTCGGATATTCACCGAGGGTCGACGCCACGCTGTCGAGCGCGCTGCGGAACTGGCTTTTCACCACCGCGCTGTTGGTGTCGAAGGTGACGTCGCCGGGCATGTTGAGCACGAGCTGGTCGCCCTGGCGCTCGACGTCGATGCCGGTGCCTGCGGTGCGTTCGCGCAGCTTCTTTTCCTGCTGGTCCATGTAATAGCCGACGCCCGCGCCGGCGACCGCGCCGATGCCCGCGCCGACGATTTCCTCGGTCCGGCTGTTCTTGCCGCCGATCAGGTCGCCGAGCAGATAGCCGCCAAGGGCGCCGCCGACGCCGCCGATCGCGGCCTTTGAAATCCTCTTCTCTCCGGTCACCGGGTCGGTGACGCAGCCGCCGAGCGCGAGCGCGCCCATGGCGGCGATGGTGGTGAGCTTGATCGTCCTGCTGTTCATTCGTGTCGCTCCCTATTGCGATGGCGCTGGTCCAGCGCGCCATCATCCATGGCGATAACATCTGGCCGCGCATCTGGTTCCAAAATCTTCCTGAACGCCCGCTGAGCGCCGGCCATTGTGCATCGCCGCGGCTTTGCCCTATAGGAGCGCGATGACCGATCCTAGCAGGGGCCCGGCGCACGCGCGCCCGCTGAGCCGCCCATGACCCCCTTTCCCTGGTCGGACGTCGCGATCATCGCGGTCCTTATCCTGCTGAATGGCGTGTTCGCCATGTCCGAACTTGCGATCGTTTCGGCGCGTGGCCCGCGGTTGCAGGCGGCCGAAAAGCGCGGCAGCCGCGGCGCCGCGCTCGCGCGCCAGCTGGCCGCCGATCCCGGACGGTTCCTGTCGACGGTGCAGGTCGGAATCACGCTGATCGGTATCCTTGCCGGCGCCTATTCGGGGGCCAGCCTGGGGCAGCCGGTCGCCGACCGGCTCCAGGCCTGGCTGGACCTCGACCCCGGTACCGCGCGCACCGCGGGCTTTGCGGTCGTGATCGGACTGACCACCTATGCCTCGCTGATCGCCGGCGAACTGGTTCCCAAGCAATTCGCACTCCGCGCGCCGGAGCGTATCGCGACGACGATGGCGCTGCCCATGCTCTGGCTGTCGCGCATCGCCGCGCCGCTCGTCTGGCTGCTCGACGCGAGTTCGGCGCTCGTCTTTCGCCTCTTCGGCCTCAGCCGCGAATCGGAAGACCGGGTCACCGCCGAAGAATTGCACCTGATCGTCGCCGAAGCCTCGAAATCCGGCGTTATCGAGGAAAGCGAGCGCGCGATCATCTCGGGCGTCGTGCGGCTTGCCGACCGCCCGGTGCGCGAGGTGATGACGCCGCGAACCGACGTCGACTGGATCGACATCGCCTCCGATGCCGACGCGGTGCGCGCGAAACTGCTCGAAACGCCCCACACGCGGCTTCCCGTCGCGCGCGGTTCGGTCGACGACATCGTCGGCGTCGTCCAGGCGCGCGACATCGCCGCCGCGCTGTTCCGCGGCGAGCCGCTCGACCTGGAACGGTTGATGCGCCGCGCGGCGGTGATGCACGACCAGATCGACGCGATGGATGCGCTCGAAACCCTGCGCGGCGCCGAGGTGCCGATGCTGTTCGTCCACGACGAATATGGGCATTTCGAAGGGCTGGTGACCCCCGCCGACCTGTTGTCCGCGATCGCGGGCGAATTCGCCTCCGACCAGGATATCGGCAGCGAACCCTTTGTCACGGAGCGCGAGGACGGCAGCCTGTTGATCGCCGGGTCGATGCCCGCCGACCAGATGGCCGACCGGCTGGGGATCGAGCTGGGCGACGACCGCGACTATGCGACCGCGGCGGGCCACGCGCTCGCAATCCTGAAGCATCTGCCCAAGGAAGGCGAGAGCTTCACCGATCGCGGCTGGCGCTTTGAGATCGTCGACATGGACGGCCGCAAGATCGACAAGCTGCTGGTCAGCGAAGTCCGGCGGCCAGAGAGCGAGACCGAAAGCGACTAGGGTCCTGACCCTAGGCGAAGGTGCATTGGCCGCCTTTCGTCACACCCGGAGCAAAGCCGGCCGGCCGTTATCCCGGCCGGAGCGAAGCAGCCCTCGGCGAGCGGGTCCGGTGCGACGATCGCTGGAGATGGCTTCGTCGCTGCGCTTCGCACAATGACGACGCGATGCCGCACCGGGACTATCCAGGCGATCAGAGCTCGCCGCCGAGCGCCCCATATTTGGCCTCGAACCCCGCCTTGTCGCGGCGGGCGAGATAGCTCGCCTGATCGACCCAATTGTCGCGAACGATCCGGCCGGCGAAATTGCCGAGTTGGGGATCGATCGCCGCAATGTCGGCATCGGTCCAGCCGGCGATCTGTTCGAAGCGGCTGACGCCGAGATCGTTCAGCAGCTTGGCAAGTTTCGGCCCCACGCCCTTGAGCAGCTGAAGATTGTCGGCCGGTGCCGCGGGGGAGGCGGGCGGGGCGGGTTCGGGCGCGGGCCTGGGGGCCGGAGGCGCTGCCTCGGCCGGGGTGGGTGGCGGCGGCGTGTTCGCGACCGGCGCGGGCGCCGGAGGAGGCGCGGCGACGGGCGCCTTTTTGAAGGCGGGTTCGGCGGCAACGATATCGGGTTTCGCAGGTTCGAGCGGCTTTGCGGGTTTCGCCGGTTCGACCGACGGAGGCGCCATCTCTTCGGGCTTGCGCCGCGCGAGAAGCCACCAGACGAGCGCAATGACCACGATCAGCGCGATCAGCGCGACGATCCAGTTGTCCTGAAGCCAAGTCATCAATATCCCCTTGTCCTGCGGGTGCCCCACCGTGTTTCAAGCCTATCGGCTGGCTGGCGCCGGGTCCAGCCCGAGCCGGTTCAGCCGCGCCAGGACGGCGCCGGGGCCTGTCTCAATCGCTTTCGCGCTCGATTTCGCGCCAGCCGATATCGCGGCGACAGAAGCCGGTGGGGAAGTCGATGCGGTCGAGCGCCGAATAGGCGGCCGCCCCGGCCTCGGTGACGCTCTTGCCCGTCGCGGTGACGCTCAGCACGCGTCCACCCGCGGCGACGATCGCTCCGTCGGCACGCGCCGTGCCCGCATGAAAAACGCGCACCCCGCCTTTTTCGGCATCGGCGATCCGGCGAATCGCGCCGCCCTTTTCGGGGGTTCCGGGATAGCCGTTCGCGGCCATCACGACGGTCAGCGCATAGTCGGCGGCAAAGTGCGGCGGTTCGGCGCGCGTCACGTCGCCGGTCGCGGCGGCATGGAGGAGTGCCGCAAAATCGCCCTTGAAGCGCATCATCAACACCTGGCATTCGGGATCGCCGAAGCGGCAATTATATTCGATCAGCTTCGGTCCTTCGCCGGTCAGCATCAACCCGGCGAAGAGCACGCCGACATAGGGCGTGCCGTCGGCCGCCAGTGTCGCAACGGTCGGGCGGATGATGCGGTCCATGACCTCTGCCTCAAGCGCATCGGTCAGCACGGGCGCGGGGCTGTAGGCGCCCATGCCGCCGGTGTTCGGGCCGGTGTCGCCTTCGCCGACGCGCTTGTGATCCTGGGCGCTGCCGAAGGCGATAACGCCGGTGCCATCGGAGAGGGCGAAGAAGCTCGCTTCCTCGCCGGTCAGAAATTCCTCGATGACGACTTCGGCGCCCGCACCGCCGAACGCGCCGGCGAACATGTCGTCGATCGCGGCGGTGGCCGCTTCGCGCGTTTCGGCAATGATCACGCCCTTGCCCGCGGCCAGACCGTCGGCCTTGATCACGACGGGGATATCGAACCCCTCGAGCGCCGCATGTGCTTCGTCCGCCGAGGTGCAGCGGACATAGGCGGCGGTCGGAATGCCCGCGCGCGCACACAGATCCTTGGTGAAACCCTTCGATCCTTCGAGCTGCGCCGCCGCGGCGCCGGGGCCGAAGACCGCGACTCCCGCTTCGCGCAGCCGGTCGGCGAGCCCCGCGACGAGCGGCGCTTCGGGGCCGACGACGACGAACTCGATCCCGTGGACGCGCACCAGCGTCAGCAGCCCGTCGAGGTCGTCGGCGGCAACGGGCAGGCATTCGGCGTGCAGCTCGATCCCCGGATTGCCCGGCGCGGCATAAAGCTTGTCGCAGCTCGGCGATTGTGCGAGCTGCCACGCGAGTGCATGTTCGCGGCCCCCCGAGCCCACAAGCAGGATATTCATGTCAGTTCCTTTTCCCGATCCGGCGTCCGATGACGACACGCCCGCGCGGCTGTTAGCCGAGGCGGGGACCCACGACAATCAATTGAGTGGGTCGCCGTCCGGCGACGGGGCACCGGCGCTGTCGGTGAGCCAATTGTCGGCGGCGATCAAGCGCACCGTCGAGAGCGGGTTCGCACGGGTGCGCGTTCGCGGCGAGCTGTCGGGCGCGAAGCGTGCGGCGTCCGGACATTTCTACGCGGGTCTGAAAGACGACAATGCCCTGATCGACCTGGTGATGTGGAAGGGGCAGGCGGCGCGACTCGCCTTTCGTCCCGAGGACGGGATCGAGGTGATCGCGACCGGCAAGCTGACCACCTATCCCGGCCGTTCCAAATATCAGCTCGTCGTCGAAAGCCTGGAGGTCGCGGGCGAGGGCGCGTTGATGCTGCTCTTCGACAAGCTCAAGGCGCGACTGGGCGCGGAGGGGCTGTTCGACCAGGCCAGGAAGCAGGCGCTGCCCTTTCTGCCGCGCACGATCGGCGTCGTGACCTCGCCGACCGGGGCGGTGATTCGCGACATCCTGCACCGGCTTGCCGATCGGTGCCCCAGTCATGTGATCGTCTGGCCGGTGCTGGTTCAGGGCGACGGCGCCGCCGCGCAAGTCGCACGCGCGGTGCGCGGATTCGATGCGCTCCCCACGGGCGGACCGGTCCCGCGCCCCGACCTGGTGATCGTCGCGCGCGGCGGCGGCTCCATCGAGGATCTGTGGGCTTTCAACGAGGAAGCCGTGGTGCGCGCGATTGCCGAGTGCCGCATCCCGACGATCAGCGCGGTCGGACATGAAACCGACGTTACGCTGGCCGATTATGCCGCCGACGTGCGCGCGCCGACTCCGACCGCGGCGGCCGAGATGGCGGTGCCGGTGCGCGCCGAACTCGCGGCGCAGCTCGCGACCTGGCGCGGGCGGATGGCGGGCGCGGCGAGCCGGCACCAGGCGCTCGGCCGCGAGCGGCTGACCGCGCTCGCCCGTCACCTGCCGCGCCGCGATGCGCTCTATGCGCCGCAGCGCCAGCGGCTCGACGACGCCGGCGACCGGCTCGACCGCTGCCAGCGCCACCGGCTCGACGTGCTCGGCGAGCGGGTCGCGACGCGGGCGGCGGCGCTGCGACCGTCGCTGCTGGGACGGCGCTGGGATCGCGACCGGGCGAAGATCGAGGGACTGGCCCGGCTGCTGGTGTCGCTCGACCCGCGCGCGCTGCTCTCGCGCGGCTATGCTATGGTGCGCGACGCCGACGGTGCGATCGTCGCGACCTCGGCCGCGGCGCGGGCGGCGGGACATATGCGCCTGCAGTTCGCCGACGGCGACGTTCCCGTGGCGGTCGAGGGCGCCGCGCCGCCGCCGGCCCAGCCGAAGGCGACGGGGCGCAAGGCCGTTCCCGCAGCGCCGGGAAAAGGGCAGGGGGAATTGTTCTGACGGCGGACGGGGTGGCCGCGCGCGCCGATGCTGTTATAGTCGCAATCCCGTTCCCGCTTCGTCCAATGGATTTCAAATCATGCTGATCGCCAGCCGCAATCGCCTCGCCCGCCTGGAATATGGCCCCAACGGCTATCGCATCCTGTCGCCGGGCGACCATGTGCTGTGCGCGGTGACCGGGGTACCGATCGGTCTCGACGAGCTGCGTTACTGGTCGGTGTCGCGGCAGGAGCCCTATGCCACCGCCGCGATTTCGGTGCAGGCGGCGCTGGGCGGTGCCGCGAAGGCATGAGGTCGCGGCGCGCCGGGCTTCGCCACGCATCCGCGCTGCCGCTGCTGGCCGTGCTGGCGAGCTGCGTCCCCGCGGCAGAGGCGCCCGTCGAGCCGGCCCCGGCACCGGTCGTGCGCCCCGCCCCCGCGCCGCCGCCCGTCGCGCCGCCCACCCCGCCACCGGCCGCGCCCGCAGACGCCGATTTCACCATCTTGCGCGGGACGCCGGTGCAGGGCGGGATGCTGATCGGCCGGGTCCCCGAAACGACGCGCACGCTGACATTTGATGGCAAGGCCATTCCCTTCGCCGCCGACGGCGGGTTCCTGATCGCCTTCGATCGCGATGCGCCGACGGGCGAGCGCCTGGTCGCGACGCTGGCCGACGGGCGCCGGGTCGAGCGCGATTTGAGCATCGCCGCCGGCGACTGGCGTATCGAGCACATCAACGCCCCCTATCGTGGCGGCGCATCGAGCGATGCCGAGTTCCAGCGCCGCCGGCCCGCCGAACTCGCGCAGATCGCCGAAGCGCGGCGCGTCGATCACGATGTCGACGGCTGGCGCCAGCCATTCCGCTGGCCCGCGACGGGGCGGCTGTCGGGCTTTTTCGGATCGCAGCGCGTCTATCAGGGCAAGCCGGGCAGCTATCACGGCGGCACCGACGTCGCCGTGCCCGCCGGCACGCCCTTCTATGCGCCCGCCGACGGCGTGGTGACGCTCGCCGCGACGACGCCCTTCACGCTCGAGGGCAATTTGCTGATCGTCGATCACGGCATGGGCCTGAACAGTGCGTTCCTCCACTGCCAGAGCCTCGACGTGAAGGTCGGCGACCGGGTGGTGCAGGGACAAAGGCTGGGCACCGTCGGGCAGTCGGGACGCGCGACCGGGCCGCATCTTCACTGGGGGCTGAAGTGGCGCGACGCGCGGCTCGACCCCGGCACGCTCGCGGGACCGATGCCCCGCTGATTCTCGCCTTGGCTGCGCTGCACAATCGTAACCATTGAAACAAAATTTCGCGAAATGACGAGGCGCGAGACCGAGTGTTGCGCTCGCTTTCGGCGATGTTGCAAATACGTCACAATCGGTTCGGAAACCGCAGAAACAAAGGGGAAATCCCTTTACTCAACATGAATGAAGGGTCATCCCGAGCGCCATCGGGGTGTCTGGTGTCGCGGGCGATTCAGTCTGCGCGCGCAATTCATCCAGGTAATTCAGCCACCAGTAGCAAGGGACTGCACTGTGAAGAAAACCCATTTTTCGAAGCTGAAATTGAGCGTCGCGCCCGTCGTTTTGGGTGTCGCGCTGGTTTCGGCTCCCGCCTTTGCGCAAAATGCGCCGGATGACGACGGCGCGAGCTCGGGCGATGACGTCATCGTCGTCACCGGTTCGATTCTGCGTCGTACCAACACGGAAACGGCATCGCCGGTCACTGTGCTCAGCGCCGATACGCTGGAAAAGCGCGGCCTGAATACGGTTGCCGAATCGGTGCAGCGTCTATCGGCCAATGGTGCTGGCACGATTACGCAGGGCTGGAACACGGGGTCGAACTTCGCCACCGGTGCGAACGCAGTCTCGCTGCGCGGCCTGAGCGTTCAGGCCACGCTGACGATTTTCGACGGCGTTCGTATGGCTCCCTATCCGCTCGCGGATGACGGTCACCGCAACTTCGTCGACCTCAACGTGATCCCGAGCTCGATCATCGAGCGTATCGACGTGCTGCGTGACGGCGCGTCGTCGACCTATGGCGCCGACGCGGTCGCCGGTGTGGTCAACGTGATCACCAAGAAGGAAATTCAAGGGCTGCACCTCAATGGTTCGGTTGGCATCTCGCAGCGCGGCGATGCGCCGGAGCAGCGGATCGACGCGACTTGGGGTTATGGTGATCTCGAAGGCGACGGCTACAACTTCTATGTCAACGCCGAATATCAACGCCAGGGAGCGCTCTGGGCGCGCGATCGCGGCTATCCTTATAACACGTCCGACTACAGCCGCATTTGCGGTGAAAATAGTGGTGGCGAAGTCGTTTGTCGTCGCAGCGCAGCACGCAACGCGGTAACGGGGGATTTCTTTAACGGTCTATTCGCGACCACCGTTCCTGTTGCCCGCCCGGTCAATGACGACGGCAGTTCCGCAGGATTGTTCCAGATCCTGAATCCGGCTGACGGTTGTCGCGACCTGACAGCAGTCAATGTTCCCGTAGGTGCGAGTGCCAGTGCTGGCGGCACGGTTCAGTGCTCCTATGATCAGCGTGCGCTCTATTCGCAGTTGCAGCCTGAGCAAGAGCGCCTCGGTTTTTCGGGCCGCTTCACCGCAAAGGTTGGCGATAGTGCGGAATTTTACGCGACGGCCAATTATTATCAGGTGAAAACGACGACGACTGGCGAGCCGAGTTCGTTCGCTCGTACGCTGCCGCCGCCTAACCCGGAGGGTTTTGCGCAGCCATCGAGCCTGTATCTGCCGGTTTACGTCTGCGCCGATGGCGTGGGCTCGCTGACCATGCTGGACACCGGATGCGATGCTACCAATGGTGTGCTCAATCCGAACAACCCCTACGCTGCTGATGGCCTGCGTGCGCAGGTTCTATCGAACTACGACCGCGAGCGCGAAATCTACAGCAAGGCGCGCAGCCTGCGTGGCGCGATCGGGATCAGCGGCACATTCGGTGATGGCTGGGGCTATCAACTCGATGCAACGGCATCGCAGGTTCAGTTGGACATCGTTCAACGCAATTACATTATCCCGGGACGTCTTTGGGACGTCGTCGCCGACGGTTCCTATAACTTCCTCGATCCGGCATCGAACTCGCAGGAAATCCGCGACTATATCTCGCCGGAAAACAGGACCCGTTCGACGTCCGACCTGTGGCAGGTGTCGGCTGTCCTGACCAAGGATCTGGTCGAGCTTCCGGGCGGTCCGCTCAGCGTCGCGGCGGGCGTGGCCTATCGTCATGAATCGCTTAACAATCCGTCGGCGAACCCGGAAAATCTGACCTCGCCCTACGACCGCTATTTCATCGTCAACGCGGTTGGCGCGGAAGGCAGCCGTAACGTGAAGTCTGCTTATTACGAACTGTCGGCTCCCGTCGTCGATCAGGTCGAGCTGAGCGCGAGCGGCCGCTACGACGATTATTCGTCGGGCCAGAAGAATTTCTCGCCGAAATTTGGCGTGACTTTCACCCCGATTCCGGAAGTTCTGCTTCGCGGTACCTGGTCGAAGGGTTTCCGTATCCCGAGCTTCAACGAAGCCTATGGCCTGCCGACCACCGGCTATGTGACGTTCACGCTGGACCCGGACGACCCGGATCAGGCCGCGTTCATCGCGGCGCATGGCGGCAACGCTTATGCGACGCAGCCCTATTCGGTGGGTCTGACTTCGGTGGGCAACCCGAACCTCGATCCTGAAAAATCGACGAGTTGGACCGCTGGTATCCTGGTCGAGCCGCGTCGCGGCATCAGCTTCTCGGTCGATTATTTCCACATCAAGGTCAAAGACATCATCGGCGGTGTGGACTATTCGGGCATTCCGGACCTGTACTACGCCAATAACGGGGTTGTGGACATTCCGGGTGTCACGGTGCTGCCGGGTGCGCCCGACAATGCCAACCCGGGTGCACTGCCGCTGTTGGGATTCATCCAGTATTCGTTCCAGAACAACGATTCGCAGACGGTGTCGGGCCTCGACTTCGCGGCCAATCTTCAGATGCCGCTGACCGACGACCTGACCTGGACGAGCTCGTTCGATGCGTCGTACTTGATCAAATTCTCGAAAACGATCGAGGGTAGTGTTCAGCGTTACGATGGCACGCTCAGCCCGTGCGACGTGACGTCCTGCTCCGGGTCGCCCAAATGGCGCGGTAGCTGGCAGAACACCTTCGAGATCGGAGACTTCGCGACGTCGCTCACGGCCTATTACACCAGCGGTTATGACCTTGCGTCGATCGACTATGCTGGCGTCAAGGGCGATTGTGCCGCCAGCGTTGGTGCTTCGGTGGTGACGTACCCCGACGGGACGCCGGTCAGCTGCCGGACGAAGGCAACCTGGAATCTTGATATGACCATGAGCTACAAGATTCAGGACAAATTCACCATCTATGCGAACGTCCTGAACCTACTCGACAAGAAGCCTCCCTATGATCCGAGCGCGGCATATGGAATCTTCCAGTACAACCCGGCATGGGCGGGCCCGAATATCATGGGTCGCTACTTCCGGATTGGCGCGAAGGTTGACTTCTAAATCAAGGCCTTGGACTTTCCGTCCAAGCTCTATAGAAAGATGGGCGGCCCCGTTCGGGGTCGCCCATTTTTTTGGCCGGACCGCCGAACATGGCGATCCGAACCAAGGAGCTTCCGTAGATGATTCGTCTTCTCTCCATCGCTGCCATGCTGGCGGCGGCTCCGGCGGCGGCGACCGCCGGTGAAAAACCCGACGGCGACAAGCCCGCCGCAGAAAAGAAAATCTGCCGCAAGCAGCAATCGACCGGATCGATCATGGCACGCCGTGTCTGCCACACGAAGGCCGAATGGGATGCCCTCGCCGCCCAGGGTCAGGCCGATATCGATCGCACGCGCGCTATGGAGCGTTCGCGTTCGATGGTCGGGGCGAGCCGCGACTAATAAGTCGAGATACGCGGCCCTGCCGCTCGCGGAGCCGGTGCGCTACGTGGTCGCGTTCATCACTCCGGCGTCAGCACCAACGCACCGTCGCCTTCGTCGACTTTCACCGTCGATCCGTCCTTGACCTCGCCTTTGAGAATAAGGTCGGCGAGCGGGTCTTGCAGATATTTCTGCACCGCGCGCTTAAGCGGGCGCGCGCCGTAGACGGGGTCGTAGCCAACGCGGCCGAGCCAGGCGCGCGCCGCGTCGGTCAGGTCGAGCGTGACCTTGCGGTCGGCGAGCAGTTTCTGCACCCGCGCAACCTGGATATCGACAATCCCGCCCATATGCTGTTGCCCCAGGCGGTGGAACAGCACGATCTCGTCGAGCCGGTTCAGGAACTCGGGCCGGAAGTGGCTGCGCACCACCTCCATCACCGCGGGCTCGGCCTGTTCGACCGGCGCGTCGTCGGGCAGCGCGGCGATCGCCTGGCTGCCGAGGTTCGAGGTCAGGATGATCAGCGTGTTGGTGAAGTCGACCGTACGTCCCTGTCCGTCGGTCAGGCGCCCGTCGTCGAGCACCTGGAGCAGGATGTTGAACACGTCGCCATGCGCCTTTTCGACCTCGTCGAACAGCACGACCTGATAGGGCCTGCGCCGCACCGCTTCGGTCAGCGTGCCGCCTTCCTCGTAGCCGACATAGCCCGGAGGCGCGCCGACGAGCCGCGCGACGCTGTGCTTTTCCATATATTCCGACATGTCGATGCGGACCATCGCATTGTCGTCGTCGAACAGGAAGCGCGCGAGCGCCTTGGTCAGCTCGGTCTTGCCGACGCCCGTGGGGCCGAGGAAGAGGAAGCTGCCGAGCGGCCGGTTGGGGTCTTGTAGCCCGGCGCGCGCGCGGCGCACCGCGGTCGACACCGCGCGGACGGCCTCGTCCTGCCCGATTACGCGCTTGCCGAGCTGCGCCTCCATGCCGAGCAGCTTTTCGCGCTCGCCCTCGAGCATCCGGTCGACCGGTATGCCGGTCCAGCGGCTGACCACTGCGGCGATGTCGTCGGCAGTGACCTCTTCGCGCAGCATCGCGTTTCCGGCGACCGCCTGTGGTTCCTCGAGCTGCTTTTCGAGGGTCGGGATGGTGCCGTAGCTGAGCTCGCCCGCCTTTGCGAGGTCGCCGGCGCGCTGCGCCTGTTCGAGCTGGCCGCGCGCCGCGTCGAGCTGTTCCTTGATCTTCGCCTCGGCGTGGATCTTGTCCTTTTCGGCCTGCCACCTTTGCGTCAGTTCGGCCGATTGCTGTTCGAGGTTCGCGAGGTCGGACTGCAAATTGGCGAGCCGGTCCTTTGACGCATCGTCGCTTTCCTTGCCGAGCGCCGATTCCTCGATCTTCATCTGGATGATGCGGCGATCGAGGGTCTCGATCTCCTCGGGCTTCGATTCGACCTCCATGCGGATGCGGCTTGCGGCCTCGTCCATCAGGTCGATCGCCTTGTCGGGCAGGAAGCGGTCGGTGATGTAGCGGTTCGACAGCGTCGCCGCGGCGACGATCGCGCCGTCGGTGATCCGCACGCCGTGGTGCAGCTCGTATTTTTCCTTGAGACCGCGCAGGATCGAGATCGAATCCTCGACCGTCGGCTCGCCGACGAAGACGGGCTGGAAGCGCCGCTGGAGCGCCGGGTCCTTTTCGACATATTTGCGATATTCGTCGAGCGTCGTTGCGCCGATGCAATGGAGTTCGCCGCGCGCCAGGGCGGGCTTGAGCAGGTTCGAGGCGTCCATCGCGCCCTCGCCCTTACCCGCGCCGACAAGCGTGTGCATCTCGTCGATGAACAGGATGATCTCGCCCTCGGCGGCCTTGACGTCGTCGAGCACGCCCTTCAGCCGCTCCTCGAATTCTCCGCGATATTTGGCGCCCGCGATCAGCGCGCCCATGTCGAGCGCGAGCAAGCGGCGGTCCTTCAAACTGTCGGGCACGTCGCCATTGGCAATACGCAGCGCGAGCCCTTCGGCGATCGCGGTCTTGCCGACGCCGGGTTCGCCGATCAGCACCGGGTTGTTCTTGGTGCGGCGCGCGAGGATCTGCACGGTGCGGCGGATCTCCTCGTCGCGGCCGATGACGGGGTCGAGCTTGCCTTCGCGCGCGACGTCGGTGAGGTCGCGGGCGAATTTCTTGAGCGCTTCGTAGCGGTCTTCGGCCGAAGCGGTGTCGGCGGTGCGTCCGCCGCGCAGGTCGTTGATCGCGGTGTTGAGCGCGTCGGCCTTTAGGCCGGCGTCGGCGAACGCCTTGCCGACCGGCGTGGTGCTTGCGAGCACCATCGCGAGCAGCAGTCGTTCCACGGTGACATAGCCGTCGCCGGCTTTGGTCGCGACCTGTTCGGCCTGGTCGAGCAGGCGCACCGCGTCGTTGTTGAGGCCCGGCGTCGCCTGCGCGCCCGAGCCCGAGACGGCGGGCAGCTTGCCCAGCAGCGCGTCGAGGCCCTGCACCGCGCGTGCGGCATCGCCGCCGCTACGCTGGATCAGCCCGGCCGCCATGCCCTGATTGTCTTCGAGAAGCGCCTTGGCGATATGTTCGGGGGCGATCTGCTGATGGTTCATGCGGATCGCGATCGTCTGCGCCGCCTGCAGGAAGCCCTTGGCGCGGTCGGTAAATTTTTCGAGGTTCATGGACTAACCCCCTTTCTCGTCACCAGAGATAGTGTTGCCATTATGCAACACAAGAGCGTGGCTTTCCGTCGTGCATTTTTTCGGTCATTAGGGCGCCTCGCAAGAGATAATGCAGCGAATGGGAAAGCGGATGCGCAAATTTCTGATTGGGGTGTTGGCGGTGCTGATCGTGGTCGCGATCGGACTCGCGGTATGGGAACCGCTGTCCGCCGAGAGCCCGGTCGCGCCCACATACAAGCCCGCGAGCGTCCAGATTGCCCGCGACGCATTCGGCGTGCCGCATATCTTTGGCAAGACCGATGCCGATGTTGCCTATGGCGTCGCCTATGCCCATGCCGAGGACGATTTTTCGACCCTGCAGGAGGTGCTCGCAATGACGCGGGGACGTGCCGGAGCGATGCTTGGCGAGGATGGGGCAAAGATCGACTATGCCGCGGCATTGCTGGGCGTGCGCGACACGACCGCGCGCGACTGGCCGCGGCTGCCCGAGGATGTGAAGCAGCTTTTCACCGCCTATGCCGCCGGGCTCAACCATTATGCCGACAAGCATCCGGGCGAAGTGCGGCTGCGCGGCCTGTTCCCGGTGACGGGCGAAGACGTCGTCGCGGGTTTCGTGCTGCGTTCGCCGTTCTTCTTCGGACTCGATTCGGTGCTCGGAAAGCTCAGCGAAGGCAAGCCGCTCGGGCGCGAGGGTGGCCCCCCGCTCGGCGTCACCGGAAAGGTCGTGCCGCGATCCGACACGCCGCTGGGGCGCGATCCCGGCGAGAACGGGTCGAACGGAATCGCGGTGGCGCCGTCGCGCATGGCCGACGGCACGACGCGGCTCGTCTCGAACTCGCACCAGCCGTGGACGGGCGGAGTCGCCTGGTACGAACTGGTGGTTCACAGCGAGCAGGGATGGGATTTCGCGGGCGCGAACTTCCCGGGTTCGCCCTATCCCTTTCTCGGCCACAATAAATATCTCGGCTGGACGAACACGGTAAACCGGCCCGACCTGATCGACGTTTACAAGCTAACGCTCGACGAAAGCGGCAAAAACTATCGGTTCGATGGCAAATGGCTGCCGCTCGAGAAAAAGCGCGTCTGGCTGAAGGTCAGATTCGGTCCGTTCGTGTTGCCGGTGCCGCGAACCGTCTATCGATCGGTGCAGGGACCGGTGATCGAGAATGACAAGGGCGCTTTTGCGATCCGCTACGCCGGGATCGACCAGGCGAATATGGTCACGCAATATTACCGGCTGAACAAGGCGAAGAATTTTGCAGAATGGCGCGCGGCAATGGCGGCGCAGGGCGTGCCGGCGACCAATTTCATCTATGCCGATGCGAAGGGCAATATCGGCCTTTTCTATAATGCGATGTTCCCCGACCGGCCGCGCGGGTTCGACTGGCGCGGCATCCTGCCCGGCGATACGTCAGCCGATGTGTGGACGAAGACGCTGCCGTTCGATCGCGTCCCGGCGCTTGTCAATCCCGCGTCCGGCTATGTGGTCAACGCGAACAATACGCCGTGGGTCGCGGCGGGACCCGGCGACGAGCTCGACGCCGCGGCGTTTTCGCCCTTGCTCGGGATCGAGGACGATATGACCAATCGCGCGACGCGGCTGATCGAGCTGTTCGAGGCGTCGGGCCAGATCGACGAGGCGCGGCTGAAGCAGATCAAATATGACACCGCTTATGCGAAGACGGGCTATGCGAAGGCGTGGATGGACAAGCTGCTCGCGCTCGACACGAGCGGCGATCCCGCGCTGGCCAGGGCGCAGAGGCTGCTCGGCGAATGGGACTGGAATCTGGACGGCAAGGGGCATGGCGACGCGCTCGCGCTGATGGTGCTGCGCCCCGCCGGCGGAGCCCATTACCAGCGGCGGGCCGATCCCGATCCGCGCGAGGTGCTGAAGGAGGTCGTCGCGCACCTGCAGGAGCATTTTGCCGGGCTCGACCCGAAGCTGGGAACCGTGCTGCGCCTGCGCCACGGCGAGGGCCCGAACCGCGTCGACCTGCCGCTCGACGGCGGCAACGACACGGTACGCGCCTCGACCCTGTGGGACGTCGAACCCGACGGGCGGCTGAAGGTGCGCCATGGCGACAGCTTCATCATGTTCGTGACGTGGGACAAGGCGGGGCGCGTGCATTCGCAATCGATCCAACCCTTTGGCGCCGCGACGACGCGGCCCGACAGTCCGCATTACAACGACCAGGCGCCGCTGTTTGTACGGCACGAGCTCAAGCCGGTGCTGTTCGACCCGGCGGTGCTCAAGGCCAGCGGTGCGCGCTTCTATCGCCCTTGAAAGCGCGAAAGCCGTGTCCTAAACCTCTCACACACCGCCGTCCGGCGCCGCCGCGACCATCGTTCGCGCCCCCATCTGCCCTGAGGAGCATCCATGCCCCGTTTTCATCGTTTCGCCATAGCCCTGGCGCTTTCGACCTCGCTCGTCGCCGCCGGTCCCGCGCTCGCCAGGGCGAAAGCCGAACAGGCCGCGCCGATCGCCGACCTGGTGAAAGCGGTCGACATTCCGTACCAGGCGTTCACGCTCGACAACGGGCTGCGCGTCATCGTCCACGAAGACCACAAGGCACCCGTGGTCGCGGTGTCGGTGTGGTACCGCGTCGGATCGAAGAACGAGCCCGCCGGCAAGACGGGCTTTGCCCATCTGTTCGAACATCTGATGTTCAACGGATCGGAAAATTCGCCCGGCGATTTCTTCGAACCGCTCGAACAGGTCGGCGCGACCGACAGCAACGGTACGACCAACATGGACCGCACCAATTATTTCGAGACCGTTCCGACCGGTGCGATCGACCGGGCGCTGTTCCTGGAAAGCGACCGCATGGGGCATCTGCTCGGCGCGGTGACGCAGGAAAAGCTCGATAACCAGCGCAGCGTCGTGCAGAACGAGAAACGACAGGGCGACAATCGGCCGTTCGGTCTGCTGCGTTACGAGATATTCGAAAATCTCTTTCCGTCGGGGCATCCCTATCATCACAGCACCATCGGCTCGATGGACGATCTCAACACGGCGACGCTCGACGATGTGAAGGGGTGGTTCACCGGTCATTACGGGCCGAACAACGCGGTGCTCGTGCTCGCGGGCGATATCGATGCCGCGACCGCGAAGGCGAAGGTCGAGACATGGTTCGGCGACATTCCGCGCGGCCCCGGGGTCGAGATGCCGAAGGTCACGGTTCCGACGCTGCCCGCGCCGCTGGCCAAGACGGTTCACGACATGGTCCCGACGACGCGCATCTATCGCATGTGGGCGATCCCCGGGCTTAACGATCCCGAAGCGGTGCCGCTGCAGATGGCGATGGGCGTCCTTGGCGGGCTGTCGAGTTCGCGCCTCGACAATGCGATGGTCCGCAAGGACCCGGTCGCGGTCAGCGTGTCGGCCTATGCCCAGCCGTTCGAGGATGCGGGCATCCTGATCGTCCAGGCCGACGTCAAGGACGGCGTCTCGCCCGATGTCGTCGGCAAGAAGCTGGACGAGGAAATCGCCAACTTCCTGACGACCGGGCCGACCGCCGATGAATTGCAGCGCACCGCCGCGAGCACGCTGGGCGGCATGATCGCGAGCCTGGAATCGGTCGGGGGATTCGGCGGCAAGGCGGTGACGCTCGCCGAGGGCGCGCTCTATTCCAACGATCCGGCCTATTACAAAACCGAACTTGCGCGGATGGCGAAGGCAACCCCCGCCGAGGTGAAGGCGGTCGCGAACAAATGGCTGTCGCGTCCGGCGTTCTCGCTGACCTATGTGCCGGGCGAGCGGACCGAGGGGGGAGAAAATCGCGGCGGCGCGGTGCGCGACGGCAAGGCCAGCGAGGCGGTCGCGCCCGATCGCTACTGGAATCCCGAGCTGGGCGATGTCGGCCCCGACGCGGGGATCGGCACCGCATCCTTCGTCGCCGACCGGTCGCAATTGCCGCCGGTCGCCGAACTGAAGGCGCTGGAGTTTCCCGCGATCGAGCGCGCGACGCTGAAGAATGGCATTCCGGTCTTCTTTGCGCATCGCGACGCCGTGCCGACGGTGCAGGTCGCGGTCAGCTTCGACGCGGGCTATGCCGCCGACCCGCACAGCGCGCTCGGCACCCAGTCGCTGATGCTCAGCCTGATGGACGAAGGTACGACGAACCTCGATTCGATCGCCTTTGCCGAAGCGAAGGAACGGCTTGGCGCCGCGATCGATGGATCGGCCAATGCCGACGAAACGATTTTCAGCCTGTTCGCGCTGAAGCCGAACCTGCGGCCGTCGCTGAACCTGCTGGCCGACTATATCCGCAACCCCGCCTTCGACGCCAACGAACTCGAGCGCGTGCGCGCGCAGCAGCTCACGCGGCTGAAGGCCGAACTCAACGACCCGCGCGCGATCGCATCGCGCGTGCTGCGGCCGGTGCTGTATGGAGCCGATCATCCCTATGGCATCCCGCCGTCGGGGTTGGGCACGGCCGAAGCGGTGAAGAGCGCGACCCGCGCCGATCTGGTCGCGTTTCACGATAGCTGGGTTCGGCCCGACAACGCGCGTATCTTCGTCGTCGGCGACACGACCCTTGCCGAGGTGAAAAAGCAGCTCGATGCGACGCTTGGAACCTGGACGCCCCCCAAGACGCCGAAGCCGGAAAAGGATTTCGACGTTGCGATCCCGCAGCCGAAGCCGCGCATCCTGCTCGTCGACCGGCCCAAGTCGCCGCAGTCGGTGATCCTCGCGGGCAAGGTGCTGGATGCCAAGGGCGGTGACGACCTGGAAATCCTGCGCGCCGCGAACGATATTTTCGGTGGCAGCTTCCTGTCGCGATTCAACATGGACCTGCGCGAAACGAAGGGCTGGTCCTATGGTGTCCGGTCGGGCGTATCCGACGATGCCGGACGGCTGACCTGGGTTGCGATCGCACCGGTTCAGGCCGACCGGACCGGCGATTCGATCAAGGCGTTCCGCGAGGACCTGACCGCCTATCTGGGCGACAAGGGGACGACCGCCGAAGAGCTTGAGCGCACGATCAACGGTAGCGTCCGCGCGCTTCCCGGCAGTTTCGAGACGTCGGGCGACGTACTCGGGGGGCTGCGCTCGATCGTCAAATTCGATCGTCCCGACGATTATTACGAAAAGCTGCCCGCGACCTATGAAGCGATGACCGCGGCCGAAATCGATGCGGCGGCGCGAAAAGCGCTCAGCGTCGACGACCTCGTCTATGTCGTGGTCGGCGACGCGGCAACGGTGAAACCGCAGCTTGACGGACTGGGCCTGACCGTGGAAACAGCGACACCGTCTAATTGACATCAGTTTCAGTAGGAGAGCCCCAATGTCTCAAGTCGATGGTAGCTATGATTGCGTGACCAAGTCGCCGATGGGCGACCAGAAGTCGGTCTTTACCGTCAAGAGCGACGGCGACAGCTTCACCGGGCAGAATGCGGGCGCGATGGGCTCGCTCGATGTCGAGAACGGCAAGGTCGACGGCAACAAGCTGACCTGGACCATGAACATGAAGGTGCCGATGCCGATGACGCTCGAATGCGAAGCGACGATCGACGGCGACGCGCTGACCGGCACGATCAAGGCCGGACCGTTCGGATCGATGGCGATGACCGGCACGCGCCAGGCCTGATCGCCTGCAATCGAACAGATCGGCCGCTCGTTGCGCTGGCGACGGGCGGCCTTTTTTGCGCTTTCATCGCTGTCACTCGTCGAAAAGCATTTGGTGCTGGTCGCGTCCCCGCCGATAGTCCAGCATGAACCATCGCGTTCGCAACACGGGGAAAATCATGCGGAACCAAATGCTTTCGGCCTCTCTGGCCGCTCTTGCGCTGGCCTTGTCGGGCGCGCCCATCGTCGTTGCCGCGGCCGAGGCACCCGCCGCGGCCAAGGCGCTGGACGCGACCGTTGCGGCGGTCGACATATCCTATGAGCAATTCCAGCTCGACAACGGGCTCACCATATTGGTCCATACCGACCGCAAGGCGCCGATCGTCGGAGTAACGACCTATTACCGAGTCGGATCGAAGAACGAGCCCAAGGGCAAGACCGGCTTTGCGCATCTGTTCGAGCATCTGATGTTCGGCGGCAGCGAGAATGTCCCCAATTTCGACGAGCCGCTGGAGGCGGCGGGATCGACCCCGACCAACGGGTCGACCTGGCTCGACCGCACCAACTATGTCGAGACGGTGCCGACGGGGGCTCTCGACCTTGCGCTGTTCATGGAAAGCGACCGCATGGGGCATTTGCTGGGCGCGGTGACGCAGGAGAAGCTCGACCAGCAGCGCGGCGTCGTCCAGAACGAAAAGCGGCAGGGCGACAACCAGCCCTATGGCATCGTCGAATATGAAGTGCAGGATGCGCTGTTCCCGGTCGGCCACCCCTATCGTCACTCGACGATCGGTTCGATGGCCGACCTCGACGCCGCGAGCCTGGCCGACGTCAAGACGTGGTTCCGCGACAATTACGGACCGAACAACGCGGTGCTCGTGCTCGCGGGCGATATCGATGCCGCCACCGCCAAGGCGAAGGTCGAACGCTGGTTCGGCGACATACCGGCGGGTCCGCCGATCGCGCCGGTGAAGGCGCCGGTGCCGACGCTCGACAAGCCGTTTTCGAAGACGATCACCGACCAGGTCGCGACGACGCGCCTCTATCGCAACTGGGCGGTGCCGGGCCTGAACGACGAAAGCTATGCGCCGCTGACGGCGGGCATGTATATTCTGGGCGGGCTCGCGAGTTCGCGGCTCGACAACCTGCTCGTCCGCAAGGAACAGCTTGCGGTTGCGGTGACCGCCTATCTGTTGCCGTTCCAGCAGGCGTCGATGGTGCAAAGCTATATCGACGTGAAGCCCGGCGTCGATGTCGCCAAGGCCGAAGCGCGCTATGACGCGATCCTGTCCGATTTCATCGCGAACGGGCCGACGCAGGAAGAACTCGACCGCGCAGTCGCGAGCCTCGTATCCTCGCAGGTCGGCCAGCTCGAGCAGGTCGGCGGGTTCGGCGGCAAGGGGGCGACGCTGGCCGAGGGGCTCGTCTTTTCGAACGATCCGGACAAATATAAAAAGGATCTCGCGGCACTCGCGGCGCTGACCCCGGCCGATGTGCGCGCCGCGATGGGCAAATGGCTGACGCGCCCCGTCGCGGCGATCCGCGTCGATCCCGGCGAACGAACCGAGGGTGGCGAGAACCGCGGCGGATGGGAGAAAGCGGGTAGCCCGCGCATCGGCTTCTATCGCGGTGCGGGCGATCCCGCGCCTGGGGAGGCCGCGCCGGAAAAGCGAGACTTTCCGCCCGTCGAACCGGTCGCTGCGTTCGATTTCCCGACGATCGAGCATGCGACGCTGCAGAACGGCATCCCGGTCTATTTCGCGAAGCGGACCGCAGTGCCCAAGGTCACGGTGACGATCAGCTTCGACGCGGGCTATGCCGCCGATGCCCCCGACGCGCGCGGGACGCAAAGCTTCATGGCGGCGATGCTCGAAGAGGGGAGCAAGACCCGCGATGCGATCACGATCGCGTCCGAGCAGGAGCGGCTCGGTGCGCGCATCGACGTCGGCGCGGGACTCGATTCAACCTATGCGTCGCTCGATGCGCTGTCGAGCAACCTGGCCCCGTCGCTCGCATTGATGGCCGACATCCTGCGCAACCCCGCCTTCGCACCCGCCGAGGTCGACCGGGTACGCGATCAGCGGCTTGCGGGGATCGCGCAGGAAGAGAATAGCCCGTTCCTGCTCGCGATGCGCGCGTTGCCGCCGCTCCTCTATGGCAAGACACATCCCTATGGCGCGCCGCTGACCGGTACGGGCAGTCGCGATGTTGTCGCCAAGCTGAGCCCTGCGGACCTCGCGGCCGCGCATGCGGCGTCGATCCGGCCCGACACGGCCCGGATCGTCGTCGTCGGCGACGTCGACGAGGCGGAAGCCGTGGCCGCGCTCAACCGGGCTTTGGGCGACTGGAAGGCGCCGGCAACCCCCGCTGTGCGCAAGAACATCGATGCGGCCGTTCCGACGCAGGCCCAGCATATCGTGCTGATCGACCGTCCCGGCGCACCGCAGTCGGTGATCGCGGCGGGGCAGGTGCTGCCCGAAACGGGCAAGGACGCGAACGAGGTGTTGCAGGCATCGAACGAGATTCTCGGCAACGGGTTCCTGTCGCGCCTCAACAGCAATCTGCGCGAAGCCAAGGGCTGGTCCTATGGCGTGCGCAGCCGCATCCAGGAGACCGAAGGCCGGATGCCGCACATGATCCAGGCGCCGGTGCAGAGCGACCGCACCGGCGATGCGATCGCGGAGATCCTGCGCGAGATGAAGGAATATCCGGCGACGCGTGGCGCGACCGCGGTCGAGGTCAACCGGATCAAGGAAGGCAATATACGCGGCCTGCCCAACCGCTTCGAGACGCGCGGACAGATTGCGGGCGGGATCGACGAGATCGTCCGCTTCGGCCGTGCCGACGACTATTATGAGACGCTTCCGGCGATCTATGGTGCGCTGACCGCGCAGACCCTGAACGCTGCCGCGGCGAAGGACCTGCAACCGGGGCACTTGGTCATTGTCGTCGTCGGCGATGCCAAGACGGTGCGGCCGCAGCTCGACAAGCTGGGCCTGCCGGTCGAGGTGATGACGGTCGGCGAATAGCTATGAAGCCACGGGTCGGCTCTGGCCAAAGGAGCCGATCCTCTTCATAGGGTTGCCATCATGTCCAACCCGACTCATGCCTCGCCGACCCCGTCGGTTCGCCTGCCCGGCGACCGCGAGATGGTGCTGATGATGGCGATGGTGATGGCGCTCAACGCCCTCGCCATCGACTCGATGCTGCCGACCTTGCCGGCGATCGGCGAGGCGCTGGGGGTCACGGTGGCGAACGATCGCCAGTTCGTGATATCGGTCTATCTGCTCGGTGTCGGGTTCGGATCGCTCGTCTATGGCCCGCTTGCCGATCGCTTCGGGCGCAAGGGGGTGCTGGTGCCCGCGCTCGTGGTTTACGCGCTGTTCGCGATCGGCAGCGGGCTTGCGACGAGCTTTCCGATGCTGCTGGCGCTGCGTTTCGGACATGGCTTCATCAGCGCGGCGCTCGGCGTGATCGTCGTCGCGGTGATCCGCGATCTGTTCGTCGGGGACGCGATGGCGAAGCGCATGTCCCTGATCTTCCTGGTGTTCATGATCGTGCCGATTATCGCGCCGTCGATCGGCGCCGGGGTTGCGGCGATCGCCGGATGGCGCGCGATCTTCTTTCTCTTCGCCGCGATGGCGCTGCTGATGCTCGTCTGGCTGCGCCGCCTGCCGGAGACGCTTGCCGCCGAGGATGTGCGCCGGCTCGACTGGCGGACGATGGTTGCGGGCTGGATCACGGTGACACGGCACCGCCGCGCCGCGGGCTATATGATCGCGGCGGGGGTGATGCAGGGTGCGCTGTTCGGCTATCTGAACAGCAGCGAACAGATTATCGCCGAGGTGTTCGATGCCCGTGCGCTGTTCCCGCTGATCTTTGCCTGTGTCGCGATCGGAATCGCGATCGCCAATTTTTCCAATTCGCGCATCGTCGAGCGGTTCGGCGCGCGGCGCGTGTCGCAGACCGCGGTCTTCGCCTTCATGGCGACCGCGCTCGCCCAGATAATCGCGGCGCTGAGCGGTATCGAAACACTGCCGATGTTCACCGTGCTGATGATGGCGAATGTCGGCCTGATCGGCTTTATCGGCAGCAATTTCGGGTCGATCGCGATGGAGGATTTCGGCCATATGGCGGGCGTCGCATCCTCGTATCAGAGCTTTGCCCGTGCCCTGCTCGCCGCGGTCGTCGGCGCCGCGATCGGTCAGCAGTATGACGGTACGACGCTGCCGCTGGCCTATGCCTTCATGGGCTGTGCCGCCGCGGGGCTGTTGCTGGTGCTGTGGGCCGAGCGGGGCCGGCTGTTCACGCGGCCGGGTACCGCGCCGAAAAGCCCGTTCTAACGGGTACGCCGCGGCAACAGCCGCCGTGACGCCCGTCAGCCGCCATGCGCGCGCGCCGCGCCGAACTCGATCCAGCCGAAGGGGCGCGGGGTTTTCGGGATATAGTGCGCGCCTTGCCGGTCGACGGCGAAGCCCGCCCCGGCATAGGCATCCGAAATCGGCCGGGTCAGGTGACAATTGCCGCCGATTCGTTTCCATAGCGGCTCGATCCGGCGCTGCCATTTTGCGACCGGCGCATCGGGGGCGCCGCCATGTTCCAGGAACAGGGCAGTGCCGCCGGGTTTCAGGACGCGGCGAATTTCGGCCAGCACCGCCGCCTGATCGGCCACCGAACAGAGGGTGAAGGTCGTGACCACCGTGTCGAAGCGATCATCGTCGAACGGCATCGCTTCGCCGACCCCGCCTTCGATTCGCGCCTCGATCCCGCGATCCTGCGCCGCCGCGCGGCTCATCGCGAGCAGTTCGGGCGAGGGGTCGAGCCCGGTGAAGCTCGACACGCGGTTCCAGTCATAGAATTCCATGTTGATCCCGCCGCCGCAGCCGAGTTCGAGCACGTCGCCCGTTGCGTGCGGCACGACCCTGCTGCGTGCCTTCATGATCTGTCCCTGCGAGCAGGCGCATTTGATCAGGCGCGGTACCCCGTGTCGTTCCCACCAGCTTGCCATCGGCCTGTCTCCCCTTGGCGTGCAGCCTGTCCCTTGCTAGCGCGCTTGGCAACACCCATCTCTCGCTCCCGCGCCGGAGCGGCGTCAGCGAAGGACAATCATGCCCACCACTCACCACACCAAGATGCTCATCCTCGGCTCCGGGCCGGCCGGCCTGTCGGCGGCGATTTACGCCGCGCGCGCGGGGATGAAGCCGATCGTCGTGCAGGGGCTCCAGCCGGGCGGGCAGCTGACCATCACGACCGACGTCGAGAATTATCCCGGTTTCGCCGAGGTGATCCAGGGGCCGTGGCTGATGGAACAGATGACCGCCCAGGCGGTGCACGTCGGGACGAGCATGATCTGGGACACGATCGTCGATGTCGACGTGTCGCAGCGCCCGTTCAAGCTGACTGGCGACGGCGGCGACGTCTATCTGGCCGAGACGCTGGTGATCGCGACGGGCGCGCAGGCGAAATGGCTGGGGGCCCCCGGCGAGCAGGAACTCGGCGGCAAGGGCGTGTCGGCGTGCGCGACGTGCGACGGCTTTTTCTATCGCGGCAAGAAGGTCGTGGTGATCGGCGGCGGCAACACCGCGGTCGAGGAAGCCTTGTACCTGACCAACCACAGCGACGATGTGACGCTGATCCACCGCCGCGATACCTTGCGCGCCGAAAAGATCCTGCAGGACCGGCTGTTCGCCAATCCGAAGATCAAGGTCCTGTGGAACAAGACGGTCGCGCGCTTCGTCGCGGGCGAAGGCAATGCGGGACTCGTCGGGGTCGATTTGATCGACACCGAAACCGGTGAAGCGAGCCATGAGGCGACCGACGGCGGCTTCGTCGCGATCGGTCACAGCCCCGCAACCGAATTGTTCAAGGGCAAGCTGCCGCTCGACGCCGACGGCTATCTGGAGGTCACACCCGGCACGTCGCTGACCGCGATCCCCGGCGTATTCGCGGCGGGCGACGTCACCGACAAGGTGTATCGCCAGGCGGTAACGGCAGCGGGCATGGGCTGCATGGCCGCGCTCGACGCCGAACGCTTCCTGGCCGAGGCCGAATATCACGCGATGGTGGACGCGTAGGACAAGATGGCAAGGATCGCGCGGTTGCGGACGAACCGCCCTAACGGGGATGGGGGTGGCGGGAATCGACCGGAAGCCGCCCTATCTATCATCGTCACCCCGGACTTGATCCGGGGTCCATGACTTCAGCGCTGCTATGGATCCCGGATCAAGTCCGGGATGACGAAAGAGAGTAGGCGAACGGCCGCTTCCCACCCCAAAACCGCCGATGGCGCGTCCGATATCTACCTCAGCTTTTCAACGATCCGCGCTGCCAACCAATCGGCATCGTCGCCGGCGAAGCTGTGCGATGCGCTGGCGCGCCGCGCGATGCCGATCGCATGTCCATCGCGGGAAAGAGCGAAGAGGGCGGTGTCGAAAGCCTCAGCGAAAGCCTGAGCCGTACGGTCGCCCGTCGCGAGCAGAAACGTTACCGGTCGATCGGTCGAGACCAGTCCCGCAATTAGCTGGTCGACCAAGCTACCAGCCGCGGCAGGCTGGGGCGGACGCAGTAGCGCCGATAGTCCGCGGAATAATTTTCGGATATCAATGTCGCCCCTTAGCAGACGCAGCAGGCTTGCCGGGTCCTTGAGCCGCGCCCAATAGCGGGCGCGGATCGCCGCCGCCGGGGGCAGGGCGGGCGCGTCGCTTTCGTCCTCTCCGCTGTCATAGGTCCACGGGTTGGCAAGGATCAGCGCGTCGAGTGGGAGCGGCTGGTGGAGCAGCAGCGCGCTCGCGGCATCGCAATTGCCGAACGCGACGATGCGCGTCAGGTGGGGCGCCGCGGCGCGAAAGGCGGCAATCGCAGCGGCGATGTCGGGGCCGCTCGCCTCGAAGCCGCGATTTTCGCCTTCGCTGTCGCCGATGCCGCGGCGGTCGAAGCGGAATACTGGATGGCCCGCCGCCGCGATCCGCTGTGCGAGCATTGCCATGCCGCGATGCGCGCCGCTGCGAATCTCGTTGCCGCCCGACACGATGAGGAGGCCCGTCGTGCCCGGCGCGTCATCGAGCGTCGCCGCGAGCGCGGCGCCTTCGCAGGCAAAGCTCAGATGACGCCGCATGTCCGGCTCCATCCGATGATATCGTCGGCGATCGCGCGCGCCATTGCGGGATCCTCGCCCGGCTCGGCGCGCAGCCACAGCGGCGTTCCGGCGATCTTTCCCTCTCCGCTGCCCAGCGCGACCGTGCGCAGCGGAGCGACGTCCCGCGTTTCGGCCTGGCCCAGGCCGGCGATCATCGCAGGCGACAGGCGATTGCCCGCGAGCAGCAGGGCTTCGGTCTGCGCGGCCGCCTGCAAGCCTTCGATCGACGAGGTGATGCCCGCTTCGCGATCGGCCGATACGCGGGCGCGAAGCAATGTGCGAAGCAGTGAGGCGCCGCTGGCGGGCGCGAGGCGCCACCAGGCGGCGGCCCTGGCGCGGTGGTCGATGAGCGCGCCGCCACGCAGCGACGCGACGATCAGCGGTCCGTCGATACCGTGCACGCTGTCGGCGAGCGCGTCGCTCCAGCGTTCAAGATCGACCTCGACGAGCGGGACGAGGCTCTCGTTCTGACCCGGCAGGTCGGGCAGCAGCGTGGCGAAGCCTGCGCCCGCGAGCGCGCGCATCGCGAGCACGAGCGTGCGGCGGGTACGGTTCGCTTCCTCGAACAGCGGCGGGACGAAAAGGATTTTCGCACGCGGCGGCCCGGCGGGGGAGAGGCGAAGTATCTGTTCGTCCATGCGCCCCCGCGCGGCGATCAGCCGCGAACCTTCCGTTCGGCAAATTCGAGCAGATTGCCATAGGTTTCAAAGATTTCGCCATCGACGTCATCATCGTCGATCAGGATGCCCAGCCGGTCCTCCATCTCGGTCAGGACCGTCGCGACCGCCATCGAATCGAATTCGGGAAGTTCGCCGAACAGCCCGCTGTCGGCGGTCAGCGCGGCGGCGCGATCTTCGCCCAGTCCCAGGACATCGGCGAGCAGCGCGCGGAGATTGGCATCGACGGTATCGGTCACACTCTTGTCCTCACTCGCGCCCGAATGCCGAGCGCGCAAAAGCCTTTAACGCCGGTCCCCATGCCGTGATGCGCGACGGATTGAAAGCCTCGATATGCCAGAGCGGTTCGTGCCGGTTCATCCAGTCGCGCTTGTACCCGTCGTTGCCGGTGCCGAAATCGACCCGCCGCACCCCGTCGACCGCGATGACATGGCGGAAAAGCTCCGCCGAGAGCAGCGTACCGGGCGAGGCTTTCAGGCTGTCCTCGACATGCGCGAGCTTGTGGATGAAGGCGGTGCCGTCCTCGACCGTCCAGAATTGCGCCGCAACGGGCGTCCCCTCGATTCGTGCCAGGCCCATGCGAAATGTGCCGCGCGCGCTTTCGGCCTCCGCAAAGGCGCGCAGCAGGGCGGGGTGGCCTTCTTCGGGTTTCCAGCTCGCCGCGTAGATCGTTTCATAGGCGGTCCACGCGTCGGCGTCGAACGCGGTGAGCAGCTCGATGTCGACGACGCCCTTTTTCGCCTTGCGCCGGACCGTGTTGCGCAGCGCGCCGGGGCGGCTGTCCCACCAGGCGTCATGGTCCATGTCGCCGAGGTCGAGCCAGTGGCGGTCGCCCTTGGGTGCCGCCTTCACCCACCAGCCTCCGGCGCGCAAGGCGGCGGCAATGGCATGATGTTCGGCCTCGGGGACCGGATAAAGGGTCAATCGGGCCGCGTGGCCGCGCAGGCGCCGGAACAGGTCGCCGAGCGCGGCGGAACGATCGTCCTCCCCCGTGAAGAGCGGACGGATCGCGAAGCTGTACCAGTTGGCGAGACCCGAATATCGGCCGGGGCCATCGACGCGGAGCGGCAGCCAGGCGTGCGTCGTACCCGCCGCGCCCCGAGCATCGTGACGGCCCCGACCCGCGAAGCCATGCGCTTCCAGCAGGCCGAACCAGGCGGGACGGTCGAAGGGCGAGGCGAAGCCCGCGCCGCGCGCTGTGGCCGGCAGCGCCTCATCATTAGTGCGATCTTCACCGTTCCCTTGCATGATGCGGCCCTCTATCACCACTCTCCTAACAGCCGATGACCAAAGACCTAAGCCCTCCCTCGTATCCGATCGACCATCTCGCCCGCCGGGGTGCCGCCGATGCGCCTGCGCTTCTGATCGGCGACACGGCGATGCGTTTTGCCGATCTCGACGCGGGCGTGGGCCGCCTTGCCGCGTGGTTGCGCCAACGGGCCGGCGATTCGGGCGAACGCGTGGCAAGCTGGAGTGCGAAAACGCGCGCCGCGTGCCTGATGCCGCTGGCGGCCGCGCGGGCGGGGCTGATCCACGTCCCGGTCAATCCGCTGCTCAAGGCGCCGCAGGTCGCGCATATCCTGGCCGACAGCGGCGCAAGGCTGCTCGTCACAAACGCTGCGCGTGCCGATGCGCTAGGCGATGACAGGCCGGCCGGATGCGCGCTGGAGGATCTGAAGTCCGCCGAAGGGGCGATCGATTCCTTTGGCGAATCGCTTGCCCCCTCGCAGGCCCACCCCGACGATCTCGCCGCGATCCTCTACACCAGCGGGTCCACCGGACGCCCCAAAGGCGTGATGCTGAGCCATGCGAATCTGTGGCTCGGCGCCGAAAGCGTCGCCTCCTATCTGAAATTGACGTCCGCCGACCGGGTGCTTGCCGTGCTGCCGCTGAGCTTCGACTATGGTCAGAACCAGCTTCTTTCGACCTGGCACGCCGGAGGGGCGGTCGCGCCGCTCGATTACCTGACCCCGCGCGATGTGGTGAAGGCGGTGGCGCGATACGAAGCGACGACGCTGGCCGGCGTACCGCCGCTCTGGGTGCAGCTTGTCGAAACCGAATGGCCGGCGGAAACCGCCGCCCACCTGAAGCGGCTGACCAACAGCGGCGGGGCGTTGACGCCATCGCTGATCGAGGCCATGCGAAGCCGGTTTCCCGCCGCCGATATCTATCCGATGTACGGACTGACCGAGGCGTTTCGGTCGACCTATCTCGACCCGGCGCTCGTCGCCGGGCATCCGACGTCGATGGGCCGCGCAATTCCGCACGCCGAGATTCTCGTGTGCCGCCCCGACGGCAGCATCGCCGCAGACGGTGAGCCGGGGGAGCTGGTCCATTGCGGGCCGCTCGTCGCGCGAGGCTATTGGCAGGACGCCGAGCGCACGGCGCGGCGCTTCCGGCCCGCGCCTCCGTCATCGGCCTATGGCGGCACCGCCGTCTGGTCGGGCGACACGGTGAAGCGCGATGGCGAGGGACTGCTGACGTTCGTCGGACGCGACGACGCGATGATAAAGACGGCGGGCAATCGCGTCAGCCCGACCGAGGTCGAAGAAGCGGCGGTCGCGTCGGGCCTGATCTATGAAGCGGTCGCCTTCGGCATCCCAGACGCGCGGCTGGGCGCGGCGATCGTCCTGATCGTGCGCGGCCGCGACGGCGTGCAAGACGACGCGGGGCTGGCCGCCCATCTGCGCCGGTCGCTCCCCAATTTCATGCAGCCCAGGGTCGTGGAGTGGCGCGAAACGCTGCCCCGCAATCCGAATGGAAAGCTCGATCGCGTCGCCATCGCGGCGGCGTGGGACGGACAGGTGACGGCATGAAGCCGCACGGCCCGATCCCGCCCGGCTTTGTCGCCGACAGCGACAGCATGCTGCTGATCGGCGGCGACCGTGCCGAGCGGCTTGCTGACGTGGCTGGCGATACGCCGCTGTTCGTCTATGACAGTGTGAAGCTGGCCGCGCGGGTCGCCGAATGGCGCGCCGCGATGCCCGAGGGCGTGCAGCTTCATTTCGCGATGAAGGCGAACCCTTATGCGCCCCTGCTGGCGTTCATGGCGGAGCAGGTCGACGGCTTCGACGTCGCCTCCGGAGGCGAGTTGAAGGCCGCGCTCGGCAGCGGGATGGCGGCCGAACACATCAGTTTTGCCGGACCGGGCAAGCGCGACCGCGAACTGGAGGCGGCGATCGCGGCGGGCGCGACGCTGAACCTCGAATCGGCCGGCGAGGCCGAGCGCGCGCTGGCTATCGCAGCGCGGCTCGGCGTGACGCCGCGGCTCGCGGTGCGGGTCAATCCCGACTTCGACCTGAAAGGGTCGGGCATGAAGATGGGCGGCGGAGCCAAGCCTTTTGGAGTTGACGCCGACGCCGTTCCCGCGCTCGTCCAGCGCCTGATCGAGGCGGGCGCCGACTGGCGGGGCTTCCATATTTTCGCCGGATCGCAGGCGCTCGATGCCGAAGCCATCGCCGATACGCAGGCGCAGACGGTGGCGCTGGCGGCGCGGCTCGCGAACGAAGCCGGCGCGCCGCCGCCGCTCGTCAACCTGGGCGGCGGGATGGGCGTTCCTTATTTCCCCGGCGACCGACCGGTCGATGTCGCCGCGGTCGGGACGAAGCTTGCGGAAACGCTCGCCGCGCGCGATCCGATGCTGGCGCACAGCCGCTTTGCCATGGAACTCGGACGCTGGCTCGTCGCCGAGGCGGGGGTCTATCTGACGCGGATCGTCGATCGCAAGACGAGCCACGGCGAAACCTTTCTGGTCACCGATGGCGGGCTTCATCACCAACTGGCGGCGAGCGGCAATTTCGGGACGGTGATCCGCCGCAACTATCCCATTGCCATCGCCCGCGCCTTTGGCGCCGAACCCGTCGAGACGGTGTCGGTGGTCGGCTGCCTTTGCACGCCGCTCGACCGGCTTGGCGACCAGGTGGCGTTGCCACGGGCGGAAGTCGGCGACCTCGTTGCGATTTTCCAGGCAGGCGCTTATGGAGCGTCGGCAAGTCCGTCGGCATTTCTGGGACAGGGG
Source organism: Sphingopyxis sp. CR5 (assembly GCF_059693785.1). Taxonomy (NCBI): domain Bacteria; kingdom Pseudomonadati; phylum Pseudomonadota; class Alphaproteobacteria; order Sphingomonadales; family Sphingopyxidaceae; genus Sphingopyxis; species Sphingopyxis sp. CR5. The sequence goes on from NZ_JCATIE010000005.1 coordinate 194,101, forward strand.
CCGGCGCGCGAAATGCTCGTCTGACGCGGGCCGCTTTCCGTTCCACATCGGGACAGATCGCGACAAGCGGGGTTCGAACTTATCCCAATACTAACGGTATGTTCACCCTTTTCGAGCATGGCTGACCCTGACGCAATGGCTGTCGCCGCGGGCCTTGTCCCGGGGCGGACACCCCCGGCCGGTCGAAAGGTGATTTGATGAAGACGTCCTCCCCCTCGCTCCGTGCCGCCCGCGCCGCGCTGGTGTCCGGTATCGCCGCGACCGCGCTGACCGGCTGCATGGGCGGCGCGAACGCACCGCAACTGCCGAGCGCGAACTTCGTCGCGAACCAGGAAGGGCCGGGCGAGGAATATATCATCGGGCCGCTCGACGAACTGCAGATCTTCGTGTGGCGCAATCCTGAACTCGGCGGCAAGGTCCAGGTCCGTCCCGACGGCCGGATCACCACGCCGCTGATCACCGACCTGCCCGCGGTCGGCAAGACGCCCACGATGCTGCAACAGGACATCAAGCTGGCGCTGGGGCAGTATATCAAGGACCCGATCGTCAGCGTCATCGTCACCAGTTTCAACAGCACCTTTTCGCAGCAGGTCCGCATCGTCGGCGCGACCGAGAAGCCGGCGTCGATCCCGTATCGCGCGAACATGACCGTGCTCGACGCGATGATCGCGGTCGGCGGGCTTGGCGACTATGCCGCGGGCAACAAGGCGCGGCTGGTCCGCTTCGACAAGGGGACGGGCAAGCAGCATGAATATGCGCTGCGCCTAAACGATCTGATCAAGCGCGGCGACGTGAAGGCCAATGTCCGCCTGCAGCCCGGCGACGTGATCATCATCCCCGAAAGCATGTTCTGACGAACGGTTCGCCGTCCGCGCCAATAATTCAAGGAACGACCCCGACCGATGAACAGCCTTTACGACGAAATCCGGGTGGCGCTGCACAGCGTCTGGACACGCCGATGGCTGGTGCTCGCGGTTGCATGGGGCATTTGCATCCTGGGCTGGCTGGCGATCGCCTCTATCCCCAATCGCTATGATTCGCGCGCCCGGCTGCTCGTCGACGTCAACCAGATCCTGCCTGACGACACGCCGGGCGGACTTGGCAGTCGCCAGCAGATCGACCAGATCCGCGAAACGCTGACCAGCGCGCGCAACATGGAGAAGGTTGCGGTAACGACCGGCCTGTTGCCGGCCGCCGCCAGCGAGCGCGAAAAGGCGGGTGCGGTCGCGATGCTGCAAAAGAACATCAAGGTCGTACCGCAGCAGGACAATATCTTTGAAATCACGTCGAGCATCGGCGTCGGCAGCTTGTCGGACGCCGACAACGCCAAGCTGGCGTCGGGCGTGCTGGACAGCCTGATCACCGTGTTTCGGGACGACCAGTTGCGCGGCGGGCGGATGGACGCGCGCGAGGGTCTGAAATTCCTCGAGTCGCAGATCGCCGACCGCGAAAAGGCGCTGCGCGAGGTCGAGGCGCGGCGCGCCGCCTTCGAGGCGTCGAACATCGGGCTCGTCGGAGGCGGCGCGGGATCGCCGGCGCAGCGCGTCGATGCGATGCGCTCCGAAATCAACCAGATCGACAGCCAGCTCGTCGCCGCGCAGGCGTCGCTCGCGGCGGCGAACGGCCAGCTTGCCCAGACCCCGGCGACAATCAACGTTCCCGGTGCCCCGGCGACCGGCGCCGGCGTCGCACGCCAGCAGCTCGCGGGGGCGCAGAACGAACTGTCGCAGATGCGCGCACGGGGCCTGACCGACGCGCATCCCGACGTCATCGCCATCAAGAGCCAGATCGCCGCGCTGAAGGCGCAGGCCGACCGAGAAGGGACGGGCGGGGGCGGCGGCAACGCCCAGAACCCGGCCTATGCCTCGCTTGCGGCGATGCGTGCCGAGCGGCAGGCGACGGTCAGCGCGCTGACCGCGCGCAAGGCGCAGTTGACCGGAGATATCGCGAAGATCACGTCGCAGCAGATCCAGAACCCCGGCGTCGCGGCCGAATATGACCGGATCAATGGCGAATATACTGCGCTGAAGGCGCAATATGACAAGTTGCTGGCGCAGCGGGAACAGGTTCGCCTGCGCGGGCAGGTGCAAACCGAAACCGACGCGATCAAGGTCGAATTGCTCGATCCGCCGTCGAAGCCGACGAGCCCGTCGGCGCCCAACCGTCCGCTGTTCCTGACCGCGGTGCTGCTGGCGGGCATCGCCGGCGGGATCGGCGTGGCCTTTGGTCTGGCGCAGGTCCGCACCAGTTATCCGACCGCCGCCCGCCTCGAGCGCGCGAGCGGCCTGCCGGTGATCGGGTCGATTACCGAGGTCGTGACGCCCGACCGCCATGTCGAGCGCCGCAAGCGCCTCGTCTGGCTGGCGAGCGGCGCGGGGGCGCTGGTCGCGCTCTATGCGTTGCTGCTTGTCGCCGAATTCGTGCAACGCGGCCTGGTGGCGTGACGGGGGAAAAGGACATGAACGAACATCGCCCCTTCAAACGCAAGCCGTCGCTGCTCGAACGCGCGGCCGACATGTTCGGGATCGACGCGGCGTCGAACGCGCCGACGATCGACCTGACCGACCTGCCGCCCGAGCCCGACAAAAAAAGGGCGAAGCGCAAGCCCGAGGTGGACGCCGAACCCGCGCCCGCCGACGTCGCCGAGCCCGTCGTCGAAGTCGCGGCGGCCGCAGCGCCGACGCCGTCGCCGCGCAAGGATGTCGCCCGCGCCGCACCTGCGATCGTTCCCGCCCGGCAGGGCAAGATCAACCGCGATGCGCTTGCCGCGCGCGGGATGGTCGTGCCCGGCGCACCGGTAACGGGCATTTCGGAAGAATATCGGATCGTGAAGCGCGAGCTTATCCGCAACTTTTCCGGGACCGCCAACCGCCCGGTCGTGCCGCGTGGCCACCGCGTGCTGATCGCGTCGGCGAATCCGGGCGAGGGCAAGACCTTCACGGCGATCAACCTTGCGCTCAGCCTTGCCGCAGAGGCCGATCACGACGTGCTCCTGATCGATGCCGACATCGCCAAGCCGAGCGTGCTCGACACGCTGGGACTGGCCGAAGGGCCGGGATTGATGGATGCGCTGTCGGACCCGCACCTGCCGCTCGGCGATTGCCTGATCCAGACCGATATTCCGGGTCTGAAGGTCATGCCGGCCGGTACCCAGCATATGAACGACACCGAATTGCTGGCGTCGGCGCGGACCGAGACGCTGCTCGCGCAGCTCGAACAGGGCGCGCCGGGCCGCATCGTGATTCTCGATTCGCCGCCCGTGCTCGCGGCGTCGCCCGCCGCGGTGCTGGCCGGCCATGTCGGCCAATTGATCATGGTCGTGCGTGCCGACGAAACGCTCGAATCCTCGCTGCGCGATGCGATCGGGCTGATGGGCGCGTGCCCGCACATGCAGCTGCTGCTCAACGGGGTCAAATTCTCCCCCGGCGGCCGCCGCTTTGGAACCTATTATGGACAGGGAGGCGCGTCCTGATGCGCACCGAAGCACTTTTCGCGCGTCGCGCCGCGGCGCTAGCTGCGCTATTGCTCGCCGGAACCGCGAGCGCGGCGCATGCACAATGGTCGGACGGCGGCTATGGCAGCAGCGGCGACGATACGCCGGCGGCGTCCGGTTCGCCGGCCCCGGACGGAGCGGGCGAGGGCAAATCGGGCGAGGGACGCGGCGAGCGTCGTCGTCAGCGGCAGGTCGATATTTCGCCCTATCTCGAGATCGGCCAGGTGCTGAATGCCGATTTGAAGAACGGCGGCGACGTCCTGACCTATACGACGCTGGCGGCCGGAGTCGACGCCGCCGTGGTGACGCGCCGCGCCGAAGTCGCCGCGTCGGTCCGCTATGAACACCGCATCGGCGAATCGGGCGGGCTGGGCGATTCCGATATCCTGAGCGGCCTGGTGCGCGCGCGGCTCGAAGCGGCGCGCGGATTCAACCTCGAAGGCGGGGCGCTCGCGACGCGGACGCGCGCCGACGGCCAGGGCAGCGCCAATGTCTTTCTGGGCGGCGGCACCAACAGCGGCAACGTCTATTCGCTCTATGCGGGGCCGACCTTCGCGCGCCGCATCGGCGGGCTCGACGTCGGCGCCGGCTATCGGTTCGGCTATACCAAGGTCGATGTCGATACGCCGGGCGCCGCGACCCCGGGACTTTCGCAGGGCACATTCGACAGCTCGACCAACCACGTCGCCTGGGCGAGCGTCGGGCAGCGACCGGGCGACCTGCCCTTTGGCTGGCAGGTGTCGGGCGGCTACGAGCGCGAGGACACGACCCAGCTCGACCAGCGATACGAAGGCAAATATGCGCGCGCCGACATTACCGTCCCGGTGGGGCCGGCGGTCGCGCTGCTTGGCGGCGTCGGCTATGAGGATATCGAGATCAGCCAGCGCGATCCCGTGCTTGACGCCAACGGAATCCCGGTGATCGATGCCAACGGACGCTATGTCACCGACACGTCGCAGCCGCGCCAGCTCGCCTTCGAAACCGACGGGCTGATCTGGGATGCCGGCGTGATGTGGCGGCCGAGCCCGCGCACGTCGCTGACCGCGCGGGTCGGGCGGCGCTATGGCGACACCATCTACACCGGCGCCTTCTATTATCGCGCCGACCACGCGACGACGATCCAGGTCGGCGTCTATGACGGACTTTCGAGTTTCGGGCGCGGCCTTTCGGGTGGGCTGGCGGCGCTGCCGACCCAGTTCGATCCGACGCGCAACCCGGTCGACGGCAGTATCGATCCGTGTGTCTTTGGCGAAGAGGGCGGCGGCTGTCTGACCCCGCAACTGGGGAGCGCGACCGCGGCCCAATATCGCAACCGCGGTATCCAGGCAGTGTTGTCGTCGCGCTATGGCCGCTGGAGCTATGGCGTCGGCATCGGATATGACCAGCGCCGCCTGCTCGTTCCCGCCACCTCGGTCATCGCCGAACTCGACGGCATCAAGGACAGCAGCTATTATCTGTTCCTGACCGCGGGGCGGCAACTCGACGCCGACTCGACGCTCGGCCTGTCGGGCTATTTGAACTATTACGACAATGGTGCGCCGGGCGCCGCCGACGTGCAGTCGGCGGGCATCACGGCGACCTATTCGCGGCGCTTGTGGCGCGGGCTGACCGGCACGGCCGCGGCCGCACTCAACGCTTTCGACCAGGACGGCTTCAACAGCGAACTTATCGGTTCGGCGCTGGTCGGCCTGCGGTATAACTTCTGATCCAGACCTGCGAAGGACATCCGATGTACGATCAGTTCTACGGCTTCACGGGGCGCCCTTTCCAGCTGACCCCCGACCCGAGCTTCTATTTCGAGAGCGGCACGCACCGCAAGGCGATGTCCTATCTGGGCTACGGTCTGGCGCAGGGCGAGGGCTTCATCGTCATCACCGGCGACATCGGAACCGGCAAGACGACGCTGGTCGGCCATTTGATGAACACGATCGATCCCAATCGTTTGACCGCGGTCAAGCTGGTGTCGACGCAGGTCGAGGGCGACGACCTTCTGCGCCTGGTTGCCGAACAGTTCGGGATCGAGTGGGAAGGCCAGAGCAAGGCCGAATTGCTGCGTGCGATGGAGCAATATCTGCGCGAGCAGGCGCGCGCCGGACGTCGCACCCTGCTGATCGTCGACGAAGGCCAGAATCTGGCGATTTCGGCGCTCGAAGAATTGCGCATGCTGTCGAATTTCCAGCTGGGTGGCCATTCGCTGCTGCAGATTTTCCTGCTCGGCCAGCCCGAGTTTCGTCAGACGCTGTTCCATTCGCCGACGCTCGAGCAGCTTCGCCAGCGGGTGATCGCCACGCATCACCTCGATCCGATGGAGCCCGAGGAGGTCGAACCCTATATCCTGCATCGACTGGGCAAGGTCGGCTGGACCGGAAACCCCAGCTTCAGTCCCGATGCCTTCGAGGAAATCTTCGATTATAGCGAGGGCGTGCCGCGCAAGCTGAACGTCCTCGTCAGCCGATTGTTGCTCTTCGGCGCGGTCGAGCAGCTGAACCGCATCACCGGACAGCATGTCCGCGACGTGATCGGCGAGATCGAGGCCGATCGCGGCATCGACGAGGCGACGCTCGCGCCGCCGGTCGAGGACATCGCCCGCGCGCTCGGTACGCCGGCCGCCGCACCGGCCGATGCGCCGCTCGAGTGGCCGGTCGCATCGAACAGCGACCGCGCGCCATTCGCGGCACCCGATGCGGCCGATGCGCCGCTCGATCCGAGCGAGATTGCGTTGCAGGGATCGGACGAAGCGAGCGGCGGTGTATCGTCGGGCGCAGCGTCGCTCGCATCGATCGACGCCGCCGAAGTCGAAGCGTTGAGGGACCAGATCGCCAGCCTCGAGGCGCGACTTGTCGAGCAGGACGCCGCGCTGCGGCGCGTGCTCGATCTGCTTATCGAATGGGTCGAGCGCGACCCGGAAAATGCGCCCAACCCCGCGCGGTCGCAGGTCTGGGCGGCCTGACGTCGGCGCCGCTTTCGGCTAGGGTCAGGAGCCCCCGGGAAGGCGATGGAGGTGAGCGAAGATGCAGAACGGCCTGTCGGTCGACGTCGAGGACTGGTTCCAGGTCGGCGCCTTTGAGCGCACGATCGACCGCGCCGACTGGCCGGCGCTCGAATGCCGGGTCGAGGCGAATTGCGACGCGGTGCTGCAGATCTTCGCGGACGCGGGAGTTGCAGGAACCTTCTTCACGCTCGGCTGGGTTGCCGAACGCTATCCCGGGCTGATCAAGCGCATCGTGGCGGCGGGGCACGAGCTCGCGAGCCACGGCTACGACCACAAGCGCGTCTTCACGCTGACCGCCGACGAATTCGCCGCGGACCTGTTGAAAACCCAAGGCATATTGGAGGATCTGGGCGGGGTCGCGGTGCGCGGATATCGGGCGCCGAGCTTCTCTGTCGATACGCGGACGCCCTGGGCGCATGCGGTGCTTGCCGAGCAGGGCTATGCCTATTCGTCCAGCGTCGCGCCGGTGGTTCACGACCATTATGGCTGGCCGCAAAGTCCGCGCCATGCCTGGCGCCCCTTGCCCGACAGCGATCTTGTCGAGTGGCCGGTCACGACCGCGCGGCTTGCGGGACGGACGCTGGCCGCGGGCGGCGGCGGCTTCATGCGCCTGCTGCCTTATGGCTTCACCCGCTGGGCGGTCGCGCGAATGAATGCCGAGGGGCATCCCGCGATCCTCTATTTCCACCCGTGGGAAATCGACCCAGCGCAGCCGCGCGTCGACGAGGCACCGCTCAAGTCGAAAATCCGCCATTACAGCGGCCTGTCGGCGATGGCCGGCAAGCTGAAGAAATTGCTCGACGACTTCGACTGGACCCGCGCCGATGCGCTGGTGCCCGCACAGCGCGATCGCGCGCAGCCGTGGCAGGCGGCGGCGTGACGGCCCCGATGCGTGCCGCGAACCCGTCGACGCAAGCGGCCATAGCGCCGCTCGGCGAGCCGGCCGAGTGGGACGCCTATGTCGCCGGGCATGACGCGGCAACGCCGTTCCACAGCCGCGCGTGGTGCGAAGCGGTGAGCGCGGCAACGGGACATCGCTGTCATCCGCTGGCGGCGCGCGGTGCCGACGGGGCGGTCACAGGGCTGCTACCCCTGCATCATGTCCGCTCGCCGCTGTTCGGACAGGCGCTGGTCGCGAGCGGGTTTGCCGTCGATGGCGGGATATTGGCGGGCGATGCCGCGGCGGCGGACGGGCTTGCCGGCGCGGCGGCGGATCTCGCCCGGTCGCTTGGCGTTCCCTCGGTCGAATTGCGCGGCGGGGGCTTGCCCGATGGCAAGGGCTGGCGACGCGAAGACGGGGTCTATGCCGGCTTCGCGCGCGATCTTGCCGCCGACGACGATGCGGAATTGCTGGCGATCCCGCGCAAGCAGCGTGCCGAAGTGCGCAAGGCGCTTGCCGGCCCGCTGTCGGTGACGACCGGCCGCGATGCTGCCGAGCGGCGCGACCATTATCGCGTCTACGCTGAAAGCGTACGCAATCTGGGAACGCCGGTCTTTCCAAAAGCCCTGTTCGATGCGATTCTCGACGCCTTCGGCGACGCCGCCGACATATTGACGGTCCGCGCCGGCGACACGCCCGTCGCAAGCGTGCTCAGCCTGTATTGGCGCGGGACGGTAATGCCCTATTGGGGCGGTGGGACCTTTGCGGCGCGCGGGCTGCGGGCCAACGAACGGATGTACTACGCGCTGATGAACCATGCCCGCGCCAAGGGGTGTTCGCGTTTCGATTTCGGGCGATCGAAGGTCGGTACCGGCCCCTGGTCGTACAAGAAGAATTGGGGGTTCGAGCCACAGCCGCTCGTCTATGCCCGCTGGCTTGCGCCGGGCGAAACGCCGCGCGACACCAACCCGAACAGCGCCAAATACCGGCTGCAGGTCAATTTGTGGAAAAAGCTGCCGCTGTGGGCCGCGAACCGTATCGGACCACTGATCGCACGCGGTTTGGGGTGATGGCTGAAATCCTGTTTCTGGTGCATCGCGCGCCATGGCCGCCCGATCGCGGCGATCGCATTCGCAGTTGGCATATGTTCGAAGCGCTGGCGAAGCTGGCGCCGGTGCACGTGGCGGCGCTCGCCGACAATGCCGCCGATGCAAAAGCCGCCCGGGAAAAAATGGCACCGCTCTGCAAGAGCCTGTGTATCGAAGTGCGCAACGTCCCGCGTCCGCTCGCGCTGGCGGGAGCGGTGCTGCGCGGGGAGCCTGTGTCCAACCGGCTGTTCCGCAATGCGGCGCTGGCCGAGCATATCGGCGCGTTGCTCGCGCTCGGCACGATCACGCATATCGTCGCGTTTTCCAGCCAGATGGCGCAATATCTGCCGCGCCGGTTCGACGGACCGGTTGTTATGGATTTCGTCGACGTCGATTCGGCGAAATTCGCCACCTATGCCGAGCAGGACAAAAGCCAGCCGATGCACTGGGTTCACGCGCGCGAGGCTACGAAACTTGGCGCCTATGAGGCAAAGGTGGCGAGCGAGGTCGATGCGAGCCTGTTCGTCAGCGAGGCCGAAGCGGCGCTGTTCCGCAAGCAGAGCGGGCTGGGCGGCGACATCGTCCTTGCGGTCGAGAACGGCATCGACACCGATCGCTTCGACCCCGCGCCGACGTTCGAACCCGTCGGCTTAGGGGAGGGGCCGCTCGCGGTCTTCACCGGCCAGATGGACTATCGCCCGAACATCGACGCGGTACACTGGTTCGCGGCCGACATCCTGCCGCTGGTCCGCAAGCGGCATCCAAAGGCGCGCTTTGCGATCGTCGGGCGCGCGCCGACCGAGGAGGTGCGCGTCCTTGGCGAATTGCCGGGGGTGGAGGTGACCGGCGAAGTGCCCGACGTCCGCCCCTGGCTGGCGGCCGCCGACGCGGTGGTCGCGCCGCTGTTGCTGGCGCGCGGGGTGCAGAACAAGCTGCTCGAAGCAATGGCGATGGCGCGTCCGGTGGCCGCGAGTTCGGCGGCGGCGACCGGCATCGACGCCCGCGACGGGGAGCATCTGTTCGTCGCGGACGGCGCCGACGCGATGGCGGACGCGGTGTGCCGTCTGTTCGACGATCCCGTCGCGGCGGCAAGGATGGGTGCGGCGGCGCGAGCGCGAATGATCGCGCGCTATGGCTGGGACGCGAGGCTTGCGCCGCTTGGGCAGCTGCTGGGCCTGGCCGACTGATGGCGGCGACCTTTGACCCCGCCCGTCCGCGGCGCTGGACGATCTGGCAGCGGCACCTCGCCGCGCTGGCCGTGCTGTCGGCCGCGATCCTGCTGCTGTTCCACCGCGATGCCGGCGATATGGCAGGCATCTGGTGGCACAGTTCGACCTTCACCCATTGCCTGCTGATGGTGCCGATGATCGGCTGGCTGATCTCGCTGCGCGTGCCGTTGCTGCGCGGGCTGACCCCGGTGTGGTGGGGGCCCGCGTTGATCTGGCTGGCGGGCGGCGGACTGGCTTGGCTTGTCGGCGAGGCGGCCGGGGTCGCGCTGTTCCGGCAACTGGGGCTGGTGCTGATGCTCCAGGGCGCGGTGGGCGTCGCGCTCGGCAGGCAGCTCGTTCGCGCCTTGCACTTCCCGCTCGCCTATGCGCTCTTGCTCGTGCCCTTTGGCGAGGAACTGGTGCCGCTTCTCCAGACCTTCACCGCACGGATCAGCGTCGTCCTGCTCCATCTGTCGGGTCTCGAAGCGTCGATCGAGGGCGTTTTCATCACGACGCGCGCGGGCTTTTTCGAGGTTGCGGAGGAATGTTCGGGGGTCAACTTCCTGATCGCGATGCTCGCCTATTCGGTGTTCGCCGCGCATCTGTGCTTCACGCGCTGGCCGCGCCGGATCGTCTTTGTCTCGGCCGCGCTCGCGACGACGATCCTTGCCAATGCGCTGCGCGCTTGGGGCACGATGGTCGCCGCGGAAATCTGGGGGATCGAGCGGGCGGGCGGGATCGACCATATCTTTTATGGCTGGATTTTTTTCGGACTCGTCATCCTGTTCGTCATGCTGGTTGCGCGGCGTTGGTTCGACCGGCCCGCGAACGATCCCGCGATCGATGTCGCCACGCTGCAAGCGGTGCCGCGCCGCGCGGACCCGGGGGGCGTCGTCGGCCTTGCGGCGCTCGCGATCCCGCTGGCCTTCTTTTGCTGGGCGATGCTTGTCGGCGGACGCTCGGCACCGCTGCCGGCGACGATGCCGGTCGCGGTGCCCGCAGGCTGGAGCGACGCGACGGCGGGAGGAACCGCATGGCAACCGCGCTTCGACGGCGCCGACCAGCGACTGATCCGCCATTTCGTCGACGCGGACGGGCGCCGCGTGACCGTCGCGATCGGCGGCTATGAAAGGCAGGCCGAAGGGCGCGAGATCGTGGGCTTCGGGCAGGGAGCGGCCGACCCCGACGGCAAATGGATGTGGAGCGCGGCGCTGCCGAGCGTCGATGGCGGCAAGACCGAGCGGCTGCTCCATCCCGGCCCGCTGCTGCGCGAAGCGGCGACGTGGTACGTCGTGGACCGGCGGGTTACGGGCGATCCCCGTGCGGCCAAGCTCGCCGAATTGAAGGCGCGTCTGATCGGTGGCGATCCGCGCGCCCTCTCGCTGATCGTATCGAGCGAGGTGGGCCAGGGGGGACGCGCGGCGGTGGCCGATTTCGTTTCCGCGTCGGGCGGTGCGAAGGCGATGGCTGACCGCGCGTTGAAAACCGGCTAAGCGCGAAGCATGTGCGGGATCGCGGGCCTCTATCATCTGGAAACGGCGAAGCCGGTCGATCCGGCGCGCCTGCGCGCGATGCTGCATCCCATGGCGCATCGCGGCCCCGACGGATCGGGCACCTGGACCGCGCCCGGCGTCGGCTTCGGCCATTTGCGGCTGTCCATCATCGATATCGCGGGCAGCCCGCAGCCGATGGCGAGCGATGACGAGGCCGTCACCATCACTTTCAACGGCGAAATCTATAATTATCGGGAATTGCGCGCGGAATTGCAGGATCGCGGCCACCGCTTTCGCACCAGCGGCGATACCGAGGTGATCATCGCCGCGTGGCGCCAATGGGGGCCGGAATGCCTGCCGCGGTTGAACGGCATGTTCGCCTTTGCGATCCACGACCACGCGCGCGGCTGCGTGTTTCTGGCGCGCGACCGGCTGGGGGTGAAGCCACTCCATTATGCGCGCCTGTCCGACGGGTCGCTGGCCTTTGCGTCGGAACTCAAGGGTCTGCTCCGTCACCCGCTGCTGCGGCAGGAGGCGAACCTGTCGGCGGTCGAGGACTTCCTGGCTTTTGGCTATGTTCCCGACGACAATTGCATGGTTGCCGGGGTACAGAAATTGGCCGCCGGCCATTTTCTGATGCTGGAGCGCGGCAAGGGTCTTCCCGCGCCGACTTGCTGGTGGACACCCGATTTTTCGACCCGCATCCGCGCCAGCGAGGGCGAGGCGGCCGAGCATCTCGTCCACCTGATGCGCGCGGCGGTCACCGACCGGATGGTTTCCGACGTACCGCTCGGCGCCTTCCTGTCGGGCGGGGTCGATTCGAGCGCGGTCGTCGCACTGATGGCCGAGGCGAGCCGCAAGGCGGTGAAGACATGTACCATCGGGTTTGACCAGGCGGCGCTCGACGAGACCGCTTATGCCCAGGTGATTGCCGAGCGGTTTGCGACCGACCACCGGACGCGCACCGTCGCGGCCGCCGACTTCGCGCTGATCGACCGGATCGCCGACCTGTTCGACGAACCCTTTGCCGACGCCAGCGCCCTGCCGACCTATCGCGTGTGCGAACTCGCGCGCGAGCAGGTGACGGTCGCCCTCTCGGGTGACGGAGCCGACGAGGCGTTTGCCGGGTATCGCCGGCTGGTCTTCCAGCATCAGGAAGAGCGGCTGCGGGCGATGATCCCGGCCGTATTGCGCCGCAATTTGCTGGGCCCGCTGGCGCGCGCCTGGCCCCAGATGGACTGGGCGCCGCGCCCGCTCCGCGCTCGTGCGACATTGGCCAGCCTCTCGAAGAGCGGCGCCGAGGGCTATGCCGAAGCGGTCGGGGTTACCGGCCCGGCGCAGCGCGCGCGGCTGTTCAACGGAGCGGCCAGGACCGCGCTTGGCGACCATGTCGCCGAGGGGCGTTACTGGCGAGCGATGGCCGACGCACCGGCGCGCGAGCGGCTCGACCGCGCGCAATATGCCGACCTGAAAATCTGGCTTCCGGGCGACATATTGACCAAGACCGACCGGATGAGCATGGGCGTCAGCCTGGAGGCGCGCGAGCCGCTGCTCGACTATCGCCTGGTCGAATTCGCCGCCTCGCTACCCGCGTCGATGCGTGTAAAGGGCGGCACCGGCAAGGCCATCCTCAAAAAGGCGATGGAGCCCTATCTGCCGCGCGATATCCTGTATCGGCCCAAGATGGGATTCGTGACGCCGGTATCGCAATGGTTCCGTGGGCCGCTGACCGAACAGGCCCGCGGCCTCGCGACCTCGTCGACGCTCGCGCGATCGGGGTGGTTCGACATGGCCGAGATCGAACGCATCGTCGCGGCGCACCAGTCGGGACGGCGCGACCACGGGCGGCTGATCTGGCAATTCTTCATGCTCGAAAAGTCGCTCGGGAAACTGTTCGGTATCTAGGGTCAGGCCGACCCGGCGCTTTCATGTTTGCGCCGAATTGCCACCACATCTTAACGCTTGTCGGCTACGCTCGCCGCCGATGACGGTCCATCCCGCCTTCTCTGCAAATCCGCACGCCGCGGCCGGAACCGCCACGCCGCTGGTGGTAAGGGTGGTCGATCCCCTGTCGCTGTCGGACGATCTCGCCGCGGCGTGGGACGCCCTGGCGGCCGATGCGAGCGAACCCAATCCGTTCGTCGAACGCTGGTGCCTGCAATCGGCGCTCCACCTGCTCGATCCGGAGCGGCAGGCACGGCTCGTGCTGGTGCGCGACGGCGAGGGCGGACCGGTGATCGGGGTCATGCCGCTCGCACCCGCGCTTCACTATGGCCGCTTGCCGCTGCGCCATGTCACCGGCTGGACGCATCCCAACCATTTCCACGGCGCGCCGCTGGTTCGCGCGGGCTTTGAACGGCTGTTCTGGTCGATCCTGCTCGGCTGGTGCGATGCCGCCGCATGGGCGCGAACGCTCGTCCACGTCCCGCGCCTGACCGAGGACGGCCCGCTCCACCGCGCGCTCGTCGACGTTGCTCGGGTGCGCGGCTGCGAGGCCGAGACGGTGCACCGCGAGGAGCGCGCGCTGCTCGATAGCGACTTGTCGCCGACCGCCTATTGGGACGCGGCGATGCGTGCCAAGAAACGCAAGGAACTGCGGCGCCAGGCGAACCGGCTGGCCGAGGAAGGCGATGTCCGGTTCCGCCGCTGGCAAGCGGGCGAGGCGCTGGGGCCGTGGCTCGACGCCTTCCTCGACCTGGAGGTGCGCGGCTGGAAGGGACGCGCGGGCTCGGCGCTTGCAAGCCACAGCGACACCGAGGCGTGGTTCCGTGCGATCCTGACCGGCGCCGCCGAAGCCGGGAAGCTCGACATGCGCGCGCTCGATCTGGGCGATCGTCCGCTCGCGATGCTGGTCAATTTCATCAGCGCGCCCGGAGGCTTTTCGTTCAAGACCGCGTTCGACGAGGATTATGCCCGTTTCTCGCCCGGCGTGCTGCTCCAGCAGGCCAATCTCGACCTGCTCGACGACACGCGCATCGCCTGGGTCGACAGCTGCGCGGCGCCCGACCATCCGATGATCGACAGCATCTGGCGCGAACGGCGCCGGCTGGTCTGGGTCAATGCCCCTTTGTCGGCGGCAAGCGACCGCTGGCGCTTTCAGGCGCTCAGCCGGATCGAAAAATTGTGGCGGCGCTGGAAGCGTCCGCGAGATATAAGCGACCACGAACAGGATCCGGCATGACGATGCACCAGATGATTTCCACCCCCGTTTTTCCCGCCGAAACGCTCGAACGGATGGAAGAACTCTATCCGTTGCAGGCGGGCCTGCTGCACCATCGCCTGCCCGACCACCCCTTGCTGTCGCTCGATGCCCTCGCCGCACTGGGCGAGAGCCTGCCGGCGGAGCAGGTCGAATATAATCCAGGCGACCTGCCGGTCGGCATTCGGCCCGAAGACGTGCCCTCGAACGGTCTGTCGATCGGCGAAACCATCCGCACGATCGACAGCAACCGAAGCTGGGCGGTGCTCAAGAATATCGAGAGCGTACCGGCGTACCGCGAACTTCTCTTGTCGCTTCTCGCCGAGCTGAAACCCGTTGTAGAGCCGCGCACCGGCGCGATGCTGACCCCGCAGGGGTTTGTCTTCATTTCGTCACCGGGCTCGATCACGCCCTATCATTTCGATCCCGAGCACAACATCCTGCTGCAACTGCGGGGCAGCAAGGTGATGAACGTGTGGCCCGCGGGCGACGAGCGGTTTGCGCACCGGGTCGAACATGAACGCTATCACACCGGCGGTCACCGCAATCTGCCGTGGCAGGACGGGTTCGAAGGGGGGCAGCAGCGCGTTCCCTTGTCGCCCGGCGAGGCGGTACTGATGCCGGTGATGGCGCCGCATTTCGTCGCCAATGGCGATACACCGTCGATCTCTCTGTCGATCACCTGGCGCAGCGAATGGAGCTATCGCGAATCCGAGGCCCATGCCGCCAATGCGCTGCTCCGCCACGCCGGCATGAACCCTTCGATGCCGCCGCGCTGGCCCGACCATGCGCGCGCCAAGACCGTCGGCTGGCGCATCGCGCGCAAACTGCGCCTCGTGTCCTGAACCGCGCGGCCCACAGATAGCTTTCAATTGGTCGCATTTGGGGCTATGGGCGCCCATCCCGATTGTTCGAGCCCATAGAGGATTGATGGCGAAAGAAGAACTTCTCGAAATGCGCGGCCAGGTGGTCGAGCTGCTGCCCAACGCGATGTTTCGCGTCCGACTGGAAAACGACCACGAGATTCTGGGCCATACGGCCGGCAAGATGCGCAAGAACCGCATCCGTGTGCTGGTGGGTGACGAAGTGCTTGTCGAGCTCACCCCCTATGACCTGACCAAGGGTCGGATCACCTATCGCTTCAAGTGAGCGGCGCGGCGACCATGCCCGCGCTTGTTCTGGCCTCGACGTCGCCGCGTCGGCGTGAACTGCTGGCGCGGATCGGAATCGAACCTGTCCGCATCGCGGCCCCCGACATCGACGAAACGCCGCAGGCCGGCGAACTCCCCCGCGTGTATGTGGCACGTCTTGCCGAGAGCAAGGCGCTCGCGGTCGAGCGCGCGGCGGACGAAGTGGTGCTCGCGGGCGATACGACCGTCGCCGTCGGTCGCCGCATCCTCGGAAAGCCCGTCGACGAAGCCGATCTGCGCCGGATGCTCGGCTTGCTGTCGGGGCGGCGCCACCATGTCTGGTCGGGCGTTTGCGTCGTCGGCGCCGACGGCAAGCCGCGCGTGCGCGTGTCGGATACCGTCGTGGCGTTCAAGCGGCTGACCGAGGCCGAGATCGACTGGTACGTCCAAAGCGGCGAAGGGATGGGCAAGGCCGGCGGCTATGCGATCCAGGGACGCGCGGAAGTGTTCGTGCGCTTCCTGTCGGGCAGCCATTCGAACGTGGTCGGATTGCCGCTGTTCGAAACGCGCGCGCTGCTGACCAGCGTGGGTGTGCCACTTGGCTGAGTGGCTTTACGATGCCGGGATCGGCGAGACGCGTGCCGCCCTGGTCGAGGGCGACCGAATCATCGAGGCACGGATCGAACGCACGAGCGATGGGCCGCGCATCGGCGCGGTTCTCGGTGCCCGGCTGGTCGAGCCGGGGCGGGCGGTTCTCGACCTGCCGGGCGAGCCCGTGGCAACCCTGTCGGCGGCTCCGGGCCTGTCGCTCGGGAGTCGCGTCGCGGTCGAGATAACCCGCATGGCGCTGCGCGAACGTGGGCGCGACAAGCCGGCGCGTGCCCGGATCGCCGATCCGGCCGCGGCGCCGACCGATGGGCCAGACCTGCGCGCGCGCATCGCCGTCATGGGCGTACCGATCATCGACAGCGCATCGACCGGACCCGACCGGTTCGAGGCGGCGGGATGGTCGGACCTGATCGACCATGTCCGTACCGGCCATTGGCCCTTTGTCGGCGGCGCGCTGTGGGTCGATCCGACGCCGGCGATGCTGATGATCGACATCGACGGCGAAGGCGATGCGCTTGCGCTGGCAAGGGCGGGCGGCGAGGCGGCAGTGCATGTCCTTCGCTGCTGCGATGTCGGCGGCGCGATCGGGATCGACTTTCCTTCGCTGCCGGGCCGCGCGGAACGGCAGGCGATCGACGGGCTGATCGACGGATTGCTGCCGCAGCCGTTCGAACGCACCGCTACCAACGGCTTTGGCTTTTTGCAGATCGTGCGCCGCCGGCTGCGCCCTTCGCTGATCGAACAGGTGCGGTTCGACGCGGTGGCGACCGACGCCGCCGAGTTGCTGCGCCTCGCCGTCCGCGCGGTCGGGGCAGGGGGGCTGCAACTCGTCGCGCGTCCGGCGGTTGCCGATTATATCGCTTCGCGTCGCGCGTGGGTCGACGCCTTGCAGGCGCGCACCGGACGCCGGGTCGAAATCCTCGCCGATCCGCTAATCAAAGGAGCCGGCCATGCCCAGTAAGACGACCGCCAGGACGCGCAAATGCCCCCTGTGCGGCAAACCGCGGGACGAGGCGTACAAGCCCTTTTGCAGCCGCGGATGTCGCGATCGTGACCTCAATCGCTGGTTCGACGAAAATTATCGCGTTCCCGCCGAACAGGCGCCCGACGGCACGATGGAGACCGATCGTTACGACGAGGATTAGGTCGTGAAAATTGGTCCGAAAAGACGCTGGACACGGCGTCCCCCCCTGCCTATAGCCGCCGCTCGCGAACAGGCCGTCCGGCCTCGCAGATCCCGTGCCCGGGTAGCTCAGTTGGTAGAGCATGCGACTGAAAATCGCAGTGTCGGTGGTTCGATCCCGCCCCCGGGCACCATTACCCTTTTTCAGGGCATTCCAAAAAATCCTAGAACGTCAGGTAAGTCATTTTGAATAAATGATTTATTTGTTCGCTTCGTCGCGAGGCGTCGCTTTGCATCCCAGCCTCTTTTTGCACAGATTTGCGGTAACTATCGCAGGTGAGCGAAAGGAGTTACCGACATGCTCAGCGCCGCGGCCGTCGCGCACGCCCGGCCGCAGGGCTTTCAGTACAAGCTCTGGGACGAGCGCGGGCTCTATCTTCTCGTGATGCCGAACGGCGCCCGCTGCTGGCGCGTCAGCTACAGCTTCGCCGGCAAGCGAAAGACGATCTCGCTGGGCGTCTATCCCGACACCGGCCTCGCGATGGCGCGCGACAAGTGCGAGGAGGCGCGGCGACTCGTTGCGGCGGACGAAGACGCTCCTCAACGAATGCCGCGAGTGGCATCCCGACGCGATCGAGCGGCAGCTCGGCCATGTCGAAGACGCGGCGCTTTTCGCGGTTTGGCAACCGCGGCGGGGCCAGAGTCAGCACCGGGTGATCCTGAAGACGCCGCCCGATGTGGTGGCGTCGGCAACCGGGGTGCTAAGCCGCATGCGCGACGTGGTGACCAGGAGATCGCCCCCTGTGCCGATGCACAGGCTGCTGACATGCGGCGCGGGCAGGCGATACCGGTTCTGCAGCGCTCCGTCGGGGCCCAGTTCCACCACCTCGCTCCCGCCCCACATGGCGACAAGCGAATGGCCGTTCGGCGCGAGCGTCATGCCGTCGGGCTTGCCGTCGAGGCCCATGAAATCGCTGACGATCACCGGCTCGCCCAACGTGCGATCCTCCGCCACGGGAAAGCGGATCAGCGTGCGCAGCAGCGTGTCGACGAGATAGAGCGATCGCTCGTCGGCGGCGAGCGCCATGCCGTTACAGGCGCCAAGACCATCGCACGCGCGCGTGACGGCGTGTGCGGCGTCGATCCGGAACAATGCACCGCGTCCTGCCAGCAGACCCCGGTGCATGGTACCCGCCCAGACGGTACCGTCCGAGGCAATCGTCATATCATTGAAACGGCAGCCGCTCCCAACCTCGACTTGCACCAGGGGTATGACATCGCCCGTGGCGGGGTCAAGTTCCACCAGGGCGTCGTCGCCAAGGCCGATCATCGCTTCGCTGCGCCAGCCGATCGCGTTCACCGGTACTGCGGTCGCGACCGACGCGATCGCGCCATCGTCGAGTGCGACCCGATGCAGTTTTGATTGCACGGGATCGACGAAGAAGAGGCTCGTGCCGTCGCGCGAGAGCAGCGGCGATTCGCTTATCGTGGCGCGCGGATTTGCGATGAGCGCGGGGCTTACTGGAGCCGCCGCCGCCGCCATGATTGCGCGCGCCGCGGCCCCCACGTCCGCGGCGGTCCTGCCGGGGCGAAACAGCTCGGAGCCGACGCCGATCGCGCTGCAGCCACCGGCGAGGAACGTCGCTGCATTGGCCGCGCCGACACCGCCGACCGCGACGAAGCGGACCCCGGACGGCATGACCGGGCGCAAAGCGCTGATCGCCGAGAGACCTGCGTCGCCGGCGGGAAAATATTTAAGCCACCGCGCGCCCGCGTCATAGGCGCGAAACGCCTCGCTCGGCGATGCGACCCCCGGCATCGGGACGATGCCGCACTCCAGCGCCTTTGCGATAACGGCGGGGTTGCAGTCCGGCGCGACGCAAATCTGCCCGTCGGCGTCCGCCAGCCTCAGGGCATCGGCGGGATCGCGCACCGTGCCGGCGCCGACGATCATCCGCTCGCCGAAATGGGCGCGGAGCAGGGCGATACTCTCGAACGGCGACGGCGAATTGAGCGGTACCTCGGCGACCCGGACGCCGGCATCGAACAAAGCCTCACCGACCGCGATCGCCCGATCGGGTGTCAGTCCGCGCAGGATCGCAACGACGGGCGCCGATGCGAGCGCGGCTTCGAGGGCCGCCGCGATATCGCCGCTCATGCCGCTTCGGCCTGCCGCGCGGCATGCGCCGAGCGCAGCGCGCGGTAGCCCGCGATACAGCAACGTTCGGACGCCACCGTCTCGGCCTCGATGGCAAGGCGCCCCAGTGCATGCGCGAACAGGCTGCACATCGCCCCGCTGCCGATCAGCGTAACGCGTCCCGAGGCGAGCCGCGGATAATAATGCAGCGCGTCGGCGATTTCGCGGCCGACGAGCAGGCCGCGCAGCCACGATGCCGCGTCGGCCTTGCCGAGCCCCTCGCGAACGGCGCGGGCGCGCGTTTCGAAAGCCAGGCTGCCGAGTCCCACCCCGCTCGCTCGCCCGCGGTCGCATGCGGCGTCGAACATCTTGCCGGCCGTGCCGTTGCCTTCGGTCACCGACGCCAGGAGGCCCTGTGCGGTCATCCGGTCGAATATCTCTCCGCCCATGCTGGTGAAGAAATCGACGATGCGGCCGCTGCGGCAATGCACCCACTTGCTGTGCGTGCCCGGCAGAACGATGAAATGCTCGCCGGTTTCCGCATCCGGGCGTTCGGCAAGATAGCCGAACAGTTCGATCTCTTCGCCGCGCATCACGTCGGGGCCGCCATGCGGTCCGGTGCAGGTCAGCCCCGGCACGATCTTCACCGCCTGGCCGCCGATCTGCGCCGCGACGGCCCCGCCAGCGAGGTCCGCAACCGACGAGGGTGTTTCGAAATAGCCGGCGTCGATCCAGCCGACGTTCGAGCCGATCATGCCCGACGCCCAGCAGTCGCCGAGGTCGCCCCAGCGCGCGACAAGCTCGCCAAGGCAGGCCTCCATCCCCTCCCGGTCGAGCGCCGCGACTCCCTTGGGCATCTGGACCCGGTCGAGTATCGCGCCGTCGGGCGCGATCCGCCACGCCCGGAAATTGCTGCTTCCCCAGTTGATCCCGACCATCGGCCGGGTCCTGTCAGCGGCGTGTGACACCGGCACCTCCATCGATTTCCATGATCGTTCCCGTCATCCAGCCGGCCTCGGCCGACGACACGAAAAGCACGCTCCGCGCGATGTCTTCGGGCGTGCCCAGTCTCCCAAGCGGATGGCGCGCGACGTTGGCTGCGCGCGCCGCAGCAGGGTCCGGCGCACCTTCGAAATTGCGCGCGAGCAGCGCGGTATCGACCGACGCCGGGGCGACGCCGTTGACGCGAATACCGTCCCTTGCCAACTCGAGTGCGGCGGTGCGGATCAGCCCGTCGAGGGCGGCCTTCGATGCCGCATAGGCAGCGAGTGTCGGCGTTGCGAAGCGGGCGTTGATCGAGGACAGCAGAGTGAAAACGCCGCCCCCCGCATCGCGCATCGCCGGCGCGCATGCCCGCATCAAGCGCACCGCGCCGACGACATTGACGTCGTAGAGGCGCAGCCAGTCGGTGCTTGGCGTATCGGCAATGCCGGCGTTGACGCTCGCCGCCGCGGCGTGGACCACGACGTCGGCAGATCCGCCTGCGGCGACCATCGCCGCGACCGCCTGTTCGACCTCGGTGTCCGAGGCGAGGTCGGCGGCGACATTGCAATCGCCATTATCGGGCAGGCTGTACCCGCAGGCGCAGACCCAGGCGCCCTCGCTGCGAAACGCGTCGACGATCGCGCGCCCGATGCCGCCGGCGGCGCCGGTGACCAATATCCGCTTGCCTTCAAAGCGCCGGGTCATAAGCAGCCTCCTTTGCATTATTCCGCGTGGTGCGCCGTGCGATCCATTCGGCGAGCGCGGCCAGCGCTGCGAGCCCTGCGCCGGTCGCGAGCAGCACGAGGCGGTCGTTGCGGTCGGCAGCGATCGCGGTGAGCCATAGCAGCGCGCCGCTCGCTCCCACGGTCAATGCAACGATGCGCGGCGCGTCCGAGGCAACGCTGTTCGAGGCGCCGGCGGGCGGCGCGGGCGGCAATGCGGCAATGCGGGCGACCCCCGGCGCGTCCCGGCGCGACAGCATGTGATAGACGCCGAGCACGAGCATCGGGACTCCAACGCCTACGACCACATCGACCAATATACCCGAGGTCTCCGCCCATTGCCGCAGCGGGCGGAGCGCCGCTACAGAGCCCAGCGGCCCGGCGGGCGTGATCAGATAGCGCAGGAACAGCGCGAGCGCGGCTGCACAAAGCGCGGTCAGCCACGCGGCGCGCTGGTCGACGCGGCGGCTGAAAAATCCCCATACGCTCGGCGCGACCAACGGAACGACAAGCAGGCTCGTCGCGGCGACGATCACTTTTTCGGCGCCGCCGAGGAGCGGGATCGATGCGGCGACGATCGTCAGGAACGCCCCCAGGCCAACGGTTACGAGGCGTCCGACGCGCACGGCCTTCGCTCCTTCCGCGTCGGCGGTCAGCATCGGCGTCAGCGCGCCGGCAAAGACGTTGAGCTGGCCGCTGATCAGGCTTGCCGTGGCCGAAAACATCGCCGCAAGCACGAGACCAAGCATCCCCGATGGCAATACCGCCTGTGCCGCAAGCATGTAAGCCTGCTCGGGATCGGCGTTGGGATCGATCGCGTGATAGAGCATCGGTGGAAGCAGCCAGAAAAGCGGCGACACGAGATAGAGGCCGCCGAACAGCCAGGCGCTGCGGCGGGCGTCGCGCGGCGTCGGCACGCTCAGGAAGCGCTGCACGAACGCCCATTCGGCACCGATCATGAAGAAATGGATCGCGGCCCAGGCGGCGATGAACCACCAGCCATAGTCGGCGTCGGTCAGCGCGAAGAAATCGGCCGGCACGCGCGCGGCGAACCCCTCGAACCCGCCGAGCCGCGCGAGGATCAGGATCACGGTGATCAGCACCGCCATGTTCAATATGATGAACTGCATCACGTCGGTCATCAGCACCGCCCAGAGGCCGCCAAGCATCGTGTAGACGATGATCACGGCGCCGAAGGCCACGACCGCGGCGGTGACGGACAGATTGCCCGTTGCGGGATCGCGAAACAGGCTTCCGGGGTCGAGCGGGACGAGAACGCATAGCAGCACCGCGAGCGCGTAGAGCGCGATACCTGCGCCGATCAATCGAAAGAGCATCATCGCCCACAGATAGAGCTGCACTGCCGACGCGCCGAAACGCAGCCGCACATATTGCGCGGGGGAATCGACGCCCAGTTCGCGCCAGCGTCCCGCAAGCACTGCGCCCGCTAGCAATGCAGCGACGCCATAGGCCATGTTGACGGCCACGGCGACGAGGCCCGACCGATAGGCGAGCCCGCCCCAGACGACGAAAGTGCCGGCCGAAAACATCGTCATGAAACCGGAGAGCCCGGCGACCCACCAAGGGGATTGATGGCCCGCGGCGAACATCTGCTTCAGGTTCGTGTTGCGGCGCATGTAATAGACGCCGAGCGCCAGCATGCCCGCGAGATACGCGATCAGCACGACCGCATCGGCTTTGCTCATAAACTTCCTCTCTCCATACGATCAAAGGAGGCTATTAAAGCAACGAAAAATAAAGGCAAGGCTGTCGATCGCTTCGGGAGAATTCAGTCAGACATTGCCAGAAAATCTACCGTATCTTCAACTCCCGTGACCCTCTCTTCGGCCCGTCTCGCGGCGGCGATCTTCTCAAAAAATTGCTTTATTAGCATTTTATGACTATACCCCGAAGGGCAGCGGTGTGAACGCCGTGCAACAGGAGAGGAAACATGCAGCATAAAGCGTTGAAATGGGCGTGCGTTGCCGGCGTTGCGGCATTGGCTGGCGGTGCAGCCTTCGCGCTCGGCAGCGACTCGGCCGCCGAACCGGGCGCGGTGCAGGTCCTGCTGCCGCCATCGGCGCCGGCCGCCCCCAGGGCGGGCGGGACGGATGCGACGCCGTCCGCGGCTTTGGTGGTCCCCGATGCGCCGACGCTCGGCCTCGCCGATTCGGTGATCGAAACCTTCCACGACAGCGATGCCAATCTGTGCGGGACTCAAAAGGTTCATATCGACGGCCCGGTGCGGGCGTTCGAGGATCAGAATAATGTCATTCACCTGACCGTCTCCGATCCCAATGCGACCGGCTGGCAGTGGACGGGTTCGGTGACGGGCTTCACCAACAATCCGAAGACCGCGGTGCTCGACTGCGATCCGGTGATGATCGGCAACAGCGGCAACACCGACCCCGACGCTTATGACCAGAAGACATGGATACAGGCGCTGCACTTCGAAGGCTCGACCGTCTACGCCTATGGGCATGAGGATTATTTCGGTACGCGCACGAACGATCCCGATTGCCATGATGCGGGGACGAGCGACGGAAAACCCTATTGCTGGTACGCGTCCATCCCGCTTTGGACCTCTTCGGTTTCGCCGCCCGATCGCCATCTCGACTTCGCGCGCTCGGCCGCGACGCCCGATCATGTCGCCATCTATCCGAAGGTCGCCTACCCCGGCGACGCCAGCACCACTTCGGCGGGGTGGATCGGATACGGGACGCCGTCGAACATCATCCGGGGGCGCAATCCCGACGGTTCGCTCGACGGCTATTATTATATGTTCGCCTACAGCAGCTCGACCTATGCCGGGCAGTCGAAGGGGGTGTGCCTGTTCCGCACCGCCGATCCGACCGATCGGACGAGCTGGCGCGCGTGGGACGGGAACAGCAGCACACCCGGCTTCACCCAGCAAATGCGCAACCCCACGGTCTATACCAACAGTGCCTGCGCGGTAGTCAAGCCGACGATGTTCAACTCCTATGTGCGGTCGGTCGTGTGGCACAAGCCGTCGCGCCATTACATCGCGATCTTCCGAAACAGCAGTGCGGTCCGCTATGCGACCTCGACCGATCTGGTGAACTGGAGCGACGGGCAGAATTTGCTCGTTTCGACCTCGGCCCAGGCCAATTATCCCGTCGCGATCGATTTCGACGGCGGCGATTATGGCGATTCCGACTTCGACCGCCTCTATTCCAACGGCAAAAGCTATCTCTTTTATCGCAAGTCGATCGCGAGCGGGCATACGCGTATCACGCGGCGCAAGATCACGGTGACCAACTATCCGGCAGACCCGCCCTCCTCGTCCAACCCCGGCTGACCGGATCCGGGCCTTGCTCAAAGGCCCCGGCGCTCGTCTCCACCACCAACTGGGCAGGCGGCTTTCCATGCCGCCTGCCCATTTTGTTACGCCAGATGAAACATTGACGTTGCAATCTTAGCGACAATATGGCGGGAAGTATGGGCGGTGGTGAAATTGCCCGCAGAGCGATTATCATGCACGATCGAGGGGCAGCGATCATCGCTTTCTTACCCTCTGTGTTGGACGGACCGAAGCGAATGAACCCCAAACCCAATGCGCAGCCGAACCAGAGCCTGATCGACGGAATCGCGACACTCCAGGCGCTGGCCGTGTCGCCCGAACCCGTTGGCAATCGTGAACTGGCGCGGCAACTCGGCTTCAACCCGACCCGCGTCAACCGGCTCTTGAAGACGCTCGCTTATCTCGGCATCGCGCGCCAGACCGCGAACCGCAAATATACGGCCGGCCCCGGAATGCACGTGCTTGCAGCGCAGAGCTTGCATGCTTCGCGTATCATGCAGGACGCCCTGCCGGTCCTCGAGGAGTTGCGGCGTTTCGGCCTTACCATTGCGCTCGGTGTGCTGTGGCGCGACAGCGTCAGCTATCTCTTTCACGCGCCGCCGGGAATGACGACAACCCAGGGGATCGGGCGGATCGGGCTCCTGCCGGCGACGTCGAGCGGTATCGGCATGGCGCTGCTCGCCCAACGCGACGATGCTCATATCGAGGAGCTTTTTGCGGACCGCGAAATCGACGGTTTTCCGGGCGGTCTGGCCGATCTTATGGCGTCGATCGAAACCGTGCGCCGCCTCGGCTATGCGCGCGTCTGCGTCGATCCGGTCGAGGACCGGCATACGGTCGCGGTGCCGGTGTCGGACCTGTCCTTCGCGGCGATCGGCGTTTCGGGCTGGATACCCGAGCAGAATAATGGACCGATCGTCGAAGCGCTTGTCAACGCCGCGCGGCAGATCGGCGAATAGTCGCAGTAGTATTGCTAAATTAGCAATACTACTCTACCGCCTTTGGCACGGCCGCGATGGGGCCGTGCCAAGGGAGTGACACGAATGACCGATATCACCGGCGCCTTTCCGGTATTGCCGACCATCTTTGATTCTGCCGGGGCGATCGACGAGACCGGTATGGTCCGGACGATCGAATGGGTGATCGAATGCGGGGTCGACGGAGTGGTCTTCCCCGGCCTCGCCAGCGAATATGACCACCTGACCCTCGGCGAGCGGCTTCGCCTGATCGCGCTCATCGGAGAACGCGCCGCGGGCCGGGCCGCATTCGTTGCGGGATGTAGCGGCGCGAACGACGAGGAAAGTGCCACGTTGATCGCGGCCGCGGGGCAGGCAGGGGCCGCGGCGGCGATGATCGTGACGCCGGCACGCAAGGGCGACGATCTCGACGCGATCGGCGACTTTTACGCCGGCCTTGCAAGCCATGCCGACGTTCCCGTCATGCTCCAGAACGCGCCGAAGCCGATGGGTCTCGGCCTCGATGCACAGGAGGTGCTGCATATCGTCGGCCGCGCCCCGAACATTCGCTACGTGAAAGAGGAAAACGCCCCCTGCGGTCAGCGCATCTCGGCGCTGCTCGCCGCCGGCTCGTCGCAGCTTCGCGGCATCTTCGGCGGCGCCGGCGGGCGCTATATCACCGACGAACTGGCGCGCGGCGCCGTCGGGACGATGCCCGCGGCCGAGATCGCGGACCTCCACGTACGCCTGATAGCCGCGCACCGTGCGGGCGACGCCGATACCGTGCGGACACTCTTCGAACGAACCTTGCCGCTGCTCAACATGCAGGCGGTGTATCGCTGGCGGCTGACCAAGGAAGTCCTGCGTCGCCGCGGCCTTATCGGATCGGCGTTCGTCCGCGCCCCCGGTCCGGCGCTCGATCGCCACGATCATGCCGAACTCGACGCCTTGCTCGCCGCGCTCGATCCGCTGCTGCGCGAAATGGGCCACTCGCCCGCCGCGGCGCAGATGGTATAGCCGTTCGCCATGCTCGACCCCATCGACCATATCGAGACCTTCGTCGTCACGATCCCGCGCGATACCCCCTATCTCGGGCCGCTGCGCGCCGGCGAGGCGGTGAACGAACGCGGCTATCTGGTCCGCACGTCGAACCGTACCATCTATCCGACCCAGGACCGTTCGGTGCTCGTCAAGGTGACGACAAGGGGCGGCGCGGTCGGATGGGGCGAAACCTATGGCCTTACCGCCCCGCGGGTGATCGGTGAACTGATCGAGGACCTGGTCCTGCCGCTCGTTCGCGGCCGCGACCCGTTCGATGTGTCGGCGATCTGGCACGATCTCTATGACCTGCTGCGGGTGCGCGGCTACACCGGCGGCTTCTGGCTCGATGCGCTCGCCGCTCTCGACATCGCGCTGTGGGACATATGCGGCAAGCTTGCCGACGTGCCGGTGCGCAAGTTGCTCGGCGGCGAGCGCCGTGCGTCGATTCCCGCCTATGTTTCCGGCCTGCCGCGCGCGTCGCTCGAGGAGCGGGTGGACCTCGCCGCCGACTTCGTTGCGAAGGGCTATGACGCGATCAAATTCGCCGCCGCCGTCGATCCCGACGGCATCGAGGCAGAACTCGCCGCCTTGCGCACCGCGCTTGGTCCCAGGATCAAGCTGATGATCGACTTCCACTGGATGTTCGGTCGCGGCGAAGCCGCGGCGCTGATCCGCCGGCTTGAACCCTATGGGCTCTATTTCGCCGAAGCGCCGGTGAAGCCCGAGGATGTCGAGGGGCTTGCGCATGTGGCGCGCATGACATCCATCCCGGTCGCGGCGGGCGAGGAATGGCGCAGCGTCCATGACGCGCTACCACGCCTCGCGGTCGGGGCGCTTTCGATCGTGCAGCCCGAAATGGGCCATACGGGGATCACGCAGTTCATGCGGATCTCCCGGCTCGCGGCTGCGCATCATGTCGTTACCATCCCGCATGCAACGATCGGCGTCGGCATCTTCCAGGCTGCGAGCCTTCAAGCATCGGCGGCGGTCGACGAGTTGCCGATGCACGAATATCAGCACTCGATCCTCGATCGGAACGCGGCGTTGCTCGATGGCGAGCTGACGTGCGAGGCGGGCGTCTACAAGCTGCCGTCCGGCCCGGGCCTTGGCGTTGCGCCCGGCGCGGCGCTGTGGGCGCATGCGGAAAAGATACAAGGATAAAGGTCGGAGCAAACCGGGCCCTTCAGCGGAAGGTCGCGGTCCAATGCGACCTTTATCAGGAACCGCGAGCGACGGGAGCAATCCACGGTGGCTTTGATCGCATGCGATTGCTTCCCACGGCTTCGCCGGGGTTAGAACGCGAAACAAAGTCGTCCCGCTTCGAGGCCGGGAATCCCCGCCCTATTTCCCGAGGACGGTCTCCGCGCTGCGCGCGCTGCCGCCGCCGACCTTGTCCACCGACAGGCTGAACGCGAAATCCTCGCCCGTCTTTCTCGGCACGCTGAACTCGAACGGAAAGGCGTCGTCGGTCAGCGTCTGCCAGCCCTTCGCGGAACGATAGCGCAGCCGGGCGCGGACGACCTTGCTGTCGTCGTCGCGCAGATAGACATAGGCCCGGCGTCCGAAGTGGCCGAAATCCAGCAGATAGGCGCGGGTATCGCCCACGGTGAGCGCCGCTTGGTCGTTCGGCACCGGCACCGCTTGGCGTTCGAGATCGGCGCGGTGGATCTGCGGGCGGGCGCGCAGACCGTCGATCCGCAGTGCCACCTGTCCGCGCGCGGGAACCTCGACCGCAAAGTCATCGCCATCGGCCCGTGCCACGCCGCCTGGCGACAGGCGCGCGACCGTAGCTGCACCGACACGCTGCGCCAGCTCGGGCGCGATGGTGAAGCGGCTCGTGATCGCCGTGTCGGACTGGTTGGCGAGCGCCACGTAAAGCGTGTCGCCGCGATAGCCCGCGATATAGTTGAGCTCGGGGTCGTAGCCGGTGAGCAGTCCCTTCGGCATCCACAGATTGACGCCTTCGTCGCCATAGAAATGCCCCGGCGCATAGCCATAGAAACCGTTCTGCAGATAGGCATAGGCCTCGATGAACTGGCTCGGGAAATCGATCGCTCCGTCCGACCGTCCGCGTGCGTCGCTCACCAGATAGTCGAGCAGCATCGTCGCCATCGGCCAGATATGATTATAGTGAAAGCTGTTCACGCTCAGCGCTTCATGCTCGTGCAGCGGATAGTCGGCGCCTTCGTAGATCGTCGTGCGCGCAGTATTGATGTGATAGCCCGGAAAATTGCGATACCGCCCGATCACCGCCGAGCGCGCGACGTCGTGCAGGAACGCGTCGTTCGCGTCCTCGGCAATACGCAGCAGCCACGGCGCGTAATTCGCCATGAAGATCGCCCGGTGGCCGGTGCTGGTTCCCGAACTTTCGGGGGTCAGTCCCATTTCCGACAGGCGCCACGCCGGGACGTCCTGCTGCGGCGCCGACATCGGCTTGTGGCCTTTCGACGCCAGATACCAGTATACCGGCGCCTTGCCGCCCGGATTGACGGTGATGTCGGCGTCGGGAACCGCGGGCGCCATCCAGGTGAACATAGTGTAGCGCCGCGCGCCCAGCTGCGCCGCATCGAGGAAACGCCGCTGGCCGCTTGCGCGGTAGAGCCGGTAGAGGTCGACGAAGTCCGGCACGAAAGCGGGCCAGAAGAAGAAGGCGGCATGCTCGAACGTCTGCTGCGGCGTGTCGACACGCACCGCGAGATAGCGGTCGGCGCCCTCGATCGCGGTCGCCAGCATCGCGCGGTCGCCCGTCGCTTCGAACAGCGACAGCGCATTCTGCCATGTGCGGCCATTTTCGGCGACGTCGAGATTGCGCGTGCGCGACCCCGCATATTCGCGCCTTGCAAGGTCGAGGAGTGCCGGATTGCGCCGGCCCAGCACCGCATAAAGCGTCGCAAGCTCGGAAATCGGGGCGGTCGGCCCCAGCAGCGCGCGCGAGGGGTTCTGGATCTTCTGCTCGGGGTCGAGGCTGAAGAGGAATTTTTCCCGCGACAGCATATATTCGACATAGGGGATTACGCGGCTCTCGAACATCGCGGGACGGTCGGTGACGAGCGCCAGTTCGAACGGATTGAGGCTGCTGACATTCTTCACCGCGCCGGGAACGTCGGTCGAATAGGACGAGCCCTTGAGGTCGGCGATCCAGCGGGCGTAAGCCGACATCGAATAATCGACGATGCGGTCGAAGGTCGCATTGAGCGATCCGACGGCATTGTGGCGGAAATCGCCGAAGCCATAGACACCGCGCGCCAGCCGCTCATAGAGCCGCGTCAGATCCTTCGCCGGTTCGCGGACCAGATAGGTACGAAAACCTGTCGATGCACCGACCTCCAGTTTCGAACCTGCACCGCCGATCACCGGCGCGAAGATCATCGGGCTCGCCCGGCCGGCCCGATCGCGCACCGCGACGCCGAAGCGGCTGTTTTCGGCAAGCGGCAGCGGTTGAAATGGAAATTCGCCCGGATGGGCGATCGCGGCAAAGGCGGTATCGCCCTCGCGTACCATCGCTGTCGGCAGCGTCGCGCGATAGGCGAGCGTCAGATAGGGACGGTCGGGGAGCCTCTTCTCCTGCCAGATCAGCGGCTGCCAGATTTCGGACGCCTCGCCCGCCGCAACGTGCGGTGCGCCGGTGTAGCCGACCGAGAAATAGCCCGCCTGCTTCGCTTCAAGGTGCCAGCGCAGCAGCGGATAGGGCTTGGCGGCGAGCTCGACTTCGGCGGTCAGCGTGAAGCGCGGGTCGGCGGGGTAGGTTGCGATCAGCCGGTCGCCTTCCCGCCGCACGCGCGCGGGTTTCATCGCGACAGGTTCGCCGGCATTGAAATAATCGGCGGCGCGGCTTTCGGCGCTCGCGTCGAGAATGCGGTCGTCGAAGCCGTCGCCCTGCGTCGCGGCATCACGCTGGGTCGCGGCGAGATCGGCGCGTGCCGGATCGAACGCACGCCAGGTCGCGACATTATAGGCGACGTCCTTTATGCCCGCCGGGCGCAGCGCCATCTTCGGATCGTCGGGGCGATAGAGAACCGTGAAGTCGAGATCGAAGCCCGCGATACGCTGAGCGAGCGCGTCGGTGGCGGGCGCGGCGGCACCTTGCGGCGCCGGGCTTCCCATCTGCGCTGCGCAGGCGGAAAGCGCGGTTCCCGCAGCCAGCACCAGAGCCACCGAATATCGCATTCCTGTCGTCTCCGTCGCGTCAGAAGCGGAAGTTGAGCGTTGCCGTCAGATTGCGGCCGTTTTCGAGATAGCTCGCGATCGCTTCGGGGTAATTGGCATATTTGCGCGTCGGCGTGTTGGTCAGGTTCGACCCCGAAATGCTCAGCTTGACTTGTTTGGTGATGTCGTAGCTGATCCCGGCCGACAGATAGCCCGCGGCGCGATAATAGATCCCGTTGCCCTCGAGTCCGATGCGGTTGAGATAGCCGCTGCGATAGGAATAGCCGACGCGCAGGCCGAGCGGCCCGTCTTCGTAAAAGAGCAGCGCGGTGCCGCTGTGCTTCGACAGCGACTGGAGCGGCAGCTCATTCTGGGTGCGGCCGTCGATGATGCCGGAGTTGCTCTTGATATAGGTGTAGGTGCCCTTGACCCCGAGATGCGACAGCGGCCCGGGCAGGAAGTCGAGATTCTGGCGAAGCTGGACTTCGAACCCCTTGATCGTTGCGCCTTCGCCGTTGAAGGTGCGGCCGATGCGATAGGGGGTTTCGGGATTGTCGTCGTCGGGATCGGCGTCGAGGCCCGGTATCACTTCTTCGACCGTTTGCGAATAGATGAAGCTTTCGACGTCCTTGTAGAAGAGCGCGAGCGAGATCAGCGATCCGCGCTGCGGATACCATTCGAGCGACGCGTCGACCTGGTTGACCCGGAACGGTTGGAGCGCAGGATTGCCGCCCGCGCCGGTACCCGCCGAGGTAATCGA
Organism: Sphingopyxis sp. CR5; assembly: GCF_059693785.1. NCBI lineage: Bacteria > Pseudomonadati > Pseudomonadota > Alphaproteobacteria > Sphingomonadales > Sphingopyxidaceae > Sphingopyxis > Sphingopyxis sp. CR5. Next base: position 225,384 of record NZ_JCATIE010000005.1, read on the forward strand.
GAAGGAGGGCGACAGGTCGCGCGTGTCGGGGCGGGCCATCACGCGCGCCGCGCCGAGCCGCAGCAAGAGGTTTTCGCTGAGTTCGAAGCGCGTCGCGAGGCTCGGCAGCCAGTCGTCATATTTGACGACCTGGTGGACCGGTTCGAACGCACCGTCTTCGGTGCTGCCGCGAATGCCGTAGGATCCGTCAGCGATCAGGCGGGTATTGACGTAGCGGACGCCGAAATTGCCGGTGACGGGCAGGCCGAAGAGCGAGGTATCGAAATCGGCTTGCACATAGGCCGAATGCACCGGCTCGCTCAGGCGAAAGCTCGACGTCGGATCATAGAGATTGGGGGTGCAGGTCGGCGAAAAGACCTGGCAGATGCCTTCATTGCCCTGCTTGTCGGTGATTGGGACGAGGTAGGACGTCGGAAAGTCGCCGTTCGCGCCGGTCAGGAAATCGTCGAACTCGACGATCTCGAAATTGTCCGGAAAATCGGTCACCGGGATGCGTGAGGTGGCCGATGTCGGATACACCGTCTGGTTGCGATAGGTCTCGCGGTTGAGATCGATCTGCGCGAAACGATAACCGACCGCCAGCGAGGTGAGGAAAGGGCCGTCGATTTCATAGGTCGCGTCGAGCCGGCCCGTTATCTCCTCCGCCTCATAGACATATTCGTTATCGAAACTGGTCCTATAAATGTAAAGATCGGGGTCGGTGATATCGACGTCGGCGGGCAGGCCAACGGCGGGCACGTCGGTGTCTCGAAAGTCGAACGACACCGCCTGCTTGGCGATGGTGTCGGCGCGCAGATAAGTCTGGCCATAATCCTGCGTCGCGCGCGTGAACGAGACGTCCGCGCCGAGCTTGAGGCGGTCGCTCGCCTGCCAGCTCGTCCCGAACTGGCCGCTGAAGATGTCGGTCGGCAGGGTCAGCCGCTCGCTGTTGCCCTGGATTACCGCGTCGACGGTGCCGGCGACGATATTCTCTTTGTCCGATACGACGAGGTCGTCATAGTCCGATGACTTGCGGCTCAGCGGGATCGAGACCCAGTTGCGTTTCCGGTCGGTATTGGCATGCGCGTAGAGGAAGTCGGCGGTGAATTCGAGCGTATCGGTCGGCTCATAGTAGATGTTCGCGGTGACGCCCAATTTGGTCCGCTTTTCCTGCAGGCGCTGGTAGCGGATATCGTTGAAATAATAGATGTTGTTCCCGTCGCCATTCGGATCGACCACCGCCGGATCGCTGTCGAAATTGTCGGGCTCCTCGCGCCACGACGAATAGCTGTCGAACGAATCCTGCCCGATGTTCAGTCGCTGGTAGTTGGCGCCGATCGCGATGCCGAGCTTGCCGTCGAGCATCGATGCCGCGACGAGCCCTGTGAGGCGATAGGACGGATCGTCCGCCTTTTGCTTGTCGACGACCTGCGCCGAGCCGCCGACGAAGAATTTGCGGTTGGCGGCCGCACGGCGGGTCAGGATGTTGACGGTGCCGCCCAGCGAGCCTTCGATCATCGAGGGCGAGGGCAATTTGGTGACGTCGAGCCGCGCGACGAGTTCCGAAGGGATCAGCGTCAGCACATTATAGGCGCCGTCGTCGGGGCCATCGGCGCCGCGGCCATAGGGGCTGATCAGCGTATGGCCGTTGAACTCGAGGCGGTTCTGGCTGAGACCGCGAATCGCGATGTCGGCGGCCTCGTCGATTTCGCGGCGAACTTGCACCCCGGCGACACGCTCGAGCGATTCGGCGACATTTTGGTCGGGCAGCTTGCCGATATCTTCGGCGACGATCGAATCGACGATCTGGGTCGAATTGCGCTTGATGTCGATCGACTCGGCTTCGGCAGCACGGATACCGGTGACGATGATCGCGGTATTCGGACCCTTGTCGGCCTGTTCCTGGCTCGATGGCGGTGTTTCGTTCTCCTGAGCGAAACAGTTCGGCGCCGCTGCCAGCGTGGCTGCGACCAGCGCGATCCGCGATATTTTGGCGATTCCCTTCACGATATCCTCCATCCCCTCGGCTGACCGCTTCCCATGGCCAGCTCGATCTGGTGCATCTAATGTTGCTATTTTAGATATAAGTCAACCGCAAGATCGGCTAGGGCTTCACAATATGCATGATGCGGGAAAGGATCGGAGAGCGACGATGCCGCGAAAGCGCAACAAATTCTGCCTGATGGTGGCAATGCTGCCGTGCTCGGCTCTTCCGGCCGCCGCGCAAACGCGCGATGCCGGCCCGCCGCCCGCCGACGAGAGCCTTGGCCTCGACTCGCTTTTCGGATCGGGCATGGTGCTGCAACGTGATCGCCCGATACGCCTCTGGGGTCGCGCAAAGCCGGGGGAGCGGGTGACGGTTTCGCTCCGCCGGTCGAACGTGACAGTCGTCGCCAATAAGAGTGGCCGATGGCGCGCGACGCTCGCTGCGCAGCCCGCGGGCGGTCCCTATGCGCTGACGGCATCGGCGGCATCGTTCCGGGATCGCTATGCCGACGTGATGGTCGGCGACGTCTGGCTATGTGCCGGGCAGTCGAACATGGAGTTCCGCCGATCGAAGGCGATCGACCTTGCGGGCGGCTTCGCGCCCGATCCGGGGCTGCGCATGCTCGACGTGGCGCGGCGGCAGGATGTGACGCCCTCGCCGCATCTCGTGACGCTCGGCGGCTGGAAACGCTCTTCGTCGCAGTCAGCGGCGAACTTTTCCGCGGTTTGCCACCATTTCGGCGAAAGCTTGCGGGCAAGGCTCGGCGTGCCTGTCGGACTGGTCGCGGCGGCGTGGGGCGGCACGCGCATTTCGGCTTTCGTCGATGCGCAAACTATGCCGACCATCATCTTGCGAACCCCGAAGCCGATCCCGCTTCGCGCCAGAACCCGGGCCGTGTCTTCAATGCGATGATCGCCCCGATCGCGCCGTTCGCGCTGCGCGGGGTGCTCTGGTATCAAGGCGAGAGCGATACCCACCGTCCTGCCCAATATGGCGAAAAGCTTCGAGCGCTCGCGGCCAGTTGGCGGAAAGCCTTTTCGCAGCCGTTGCCGTTCGTAGTGATCCAGCTTCCCGCTTTCGATCCCACGCCCGCCGATCCGGCCGGCAATTGGGTCCGAGTGCGTGAAGAGCAGCGGCGCTTCGTCGCAGGCGATCGCGGATCTGGGCTCGTTGTGCAAAGCGATCAGGGCGTCGCCGACGAACTTCATCCGCCCGAAAAGGCCGTGATTGCCGAGCGGGCGGCTCGGACCGCGATGGCGGTTGCAGGGCTGGCAAAATATCCGGATGCCGGACGCCTGCGTCCTCTAGTCAGCCGATCGGGCCCGACACTTTCGATCACCTATGCCTTCGGCACGGCGCTGACGTCGCGCGGGCGCGGCATGGTCCGCGGGTTCGAACTTTGCGGCGAGGTCTGCGTCTCGGTCCCTGCCACGATCGGCGCGCCGAATAGGATAGACTTGGCGATTCCGCATGGGCTCAAGCCTCGCTGCGTGCGATACGATTGGCGGGACGTCCCGCACGCAGCGCTGTTTACATCGACCGGCTGGCCACTCGGGCCGTTCGCCTTTGCCGTCCCTCGCAATGAACGGGCGGGGGCCATGACATGGCTTTCCGACTGCGCCGGATTGCCGGACACCGAATAGGCAAATGGAGGCCATGCCGGCGGACGCGCATACCGGGCTGACCGAGGACCAGATCGCGTCGCCGTCGCGCGCCGGGACGCTCTACCCGGGCAAGATTATCGGGTCTGGGACCGTGGGCGGCGGGTGCGCCTTCGAAACCGGCCAGGTTCTTGCCTCGGGCGACGTGATCGAGTTGGAAGTGGAAGGCGTCGGTGTTCTGCGCAACCGCGTGATCGCCCAGCATATCATGTAGCGTCAATGCGGGTTTCGGTTTGGCCCAGGATGCCAGTGCCGCGAATTTTGGTCGGCGGAATCGTGACATAATCCTCGGTACCACTCCCGCTGGCATTGGAGCCGAGCTGCCTTGTGCATTGCTATCCGATCTTTGATTGCTCAGTTCGGTCGGAGGAATTGGGTAGGGCCGCGAGACGATCCTGGGTTCGATCGAAAAGCGAGCGCGCCTCGAGCGCGTCGTCGAGCCGGTCGAGCAGCGGGACAAGGTTTCCCGCCTCGGCATTCAACGCCCGCGCGCATTCATCCAGCGCTTGCCACACCGGCGCTAGCTTCGCGACCAGGCTTCGGCCGCGCGAGGTGAGTGCGATCGGACGCCGCCGCGCATCCTGTGCATCGCTGAGACTCTCCACCAGAGCTTCGGCTTCGAGCGAGCGGCGCGCCTGACTGACCGACACGTGCGTCACCCGGAGCGTCGCTGCGATCTCGCCGACCGTCATGGGGCCGTTCAGCGCGATCTGGTTCAAGATGCCCAACCAACGCTGTTCGAATTTGACGCCGCAGACCGCGTAGACGCGGGCGCTGTCGCGATCGAGGCGTTCGGACAGGCGGCGCAAGCGCGCGCCGAGTGCGGCGGCGCCGGCAAGACGGCTGAAGTCGGGGCGCGCCGTCATCCCGGCGAGGCGTCCCGGTCGAGGAGCCGGCGAGCGATTGCCTTGATCGCGCCCTTGCTGGCCGCGGTGGCCGAGCTATTGGTGAAAATGGCGACCCCGGTTTTCGAAGCCGGGTCGAGATAGGCGGCCGTGAACACGCCCGGATCGCCGCCCCAATGGTTGATGCGCCGTGCTCCACCCTCGGCGGATGCCATCCAGCCAAGGCCTTGTCCCGAGAGCCAGGCGGGAAGCCCCGGCGGCGTCTGCATCGCGAGCATCTCGGCCATGGAACTCGCGTCCAGCATCCTCGCGGGTCCCACGGCACCGCCATTGGCGGTGGCGGCGACGAATGGCATGAATCCGGCGATCGATCCACGGAGCATCCCCGCCGGCCAGTCGGGGAAGCCCATCGGTGCCGTCGGCCGGGCTCCGCCATCGCCCGGCTCATAGGGGATGACCCGGCGTGCGAGGGGCACGTCGCCGAGGCGCCACGCCAGCCCCGTCATCCGTAGTCGCTCGAAGAGCCGCTCCTGCAAATATACGCGGAAATCCGTGCCGGCCGCACGGCCGCCGAGATAGCCGAGCAGCGCATAGCCGACGTTGGAATAGTCATAGCTGCTCCCGGGAACGTGAGCTGAAAAACTGCCCTCCGCGCCATAGTGCGCCCCGCCCGGAACGAGATAGTCCCGCAGAAAATCCCCAAGCGCAAGTGGCGAGTCGCGTCCCGGCGTCCGAAAATCGACCTCATAATAGGTGGCATCGGAGATGCTCGAGATATGCATCAACAGCTGCCGCACGGTGATCGGCACATCGGGCGCGAAGGGGTTCGCCACCGCAAAGTCGAGATAGCGGTTCACCGGCTCGTCGAGCGCGAGGCGGCCGTCCTCGACCAGCATCATGATGCCCGTCGCGGTCACGGTCTTGGTCACCGACGCGAGATGAAATATCGAATCGATGGTGACGCGCGTCCGCCGGGCTACGTCGGCCAGTCCATAGCCTCTTGCTAAACAGACGTGCCCGTTCCGTGCCAAGCCGACGGCAAGGCCCGGGATGGCAGCGGCTCGTATCTGCTCTTCTATAAAGCGATCAAGCCATGCGAAATTCATTGTGCGCGCGCTCGCGCGCTCCGGAAGCATAAGGCCCGCTGCGGAAACACCGCCGATGAACGATCTGCGGCTCAGTCGCCGGGAAGGGGTTAGTGGCGCTCGGGGCGAGGTATCGACATATCATTATTATGTAGGTGCCTACATATAATGGCAAGAGAGGTTTGCAGACGCCAGCCGTAATTCATTCATCGCAAGGGGAGCATGTACCAGCGAATTATGGCATCGAAGCCCCGAAATCGCACAGATCGGCGGTAAAAAATTGCAATCGAAAAGATCAATTTGTTTTTCAGAATCTTGTGCCTCAATGATATCCCGCCCCCGGCACCATTGGCCTTTGCTGCATTCCGCGGAAGCTGACCCAAATTCCGACAAGGCGCTTCGTTCTCGCATTGCTCCCGCCGCTGCAACTAATCCCAGCAGAACGGATTCAAGTCCGAAGTGTCCGCGGGGATAGCAAAAAGGGCCGTTGGGGTCCGGCGGCACGTGGGTAACGGGGCCGACCTTAGCTGCTGTTCGATAATGAGCCGATAGGGCAGCGGGCGATCCGGGGCGTTTCGAACAAGACATTGCGGTCACAAGCCAAGCGGGCGCATTTCACGGATCAGGTCGATCAACAGGCGGAGCGCGGTCGGTACCTGGCGCCTGCTGGTATAATAGACATGGAACCCCTCGCCCGGAGAGGCCCACTCCTTCAAAATCAAGCGTAGCCTGCCATCGCCGAGATAGGGGCGAAGGACGGGCTCGGCGCCGTACAGGATGCCGACCCCTGCCAGTGCGAACTGGACCGTGGCGTGGCTCTCATCGAGCGTGACCGGTCCGGGCGTCGCAATACTAATCTCTTCGTCGCCCCGTTCGAACTCCCAGCGATACATCTGGTCGTTCCCAAGCCGGATCCCGATGCAGCGATGTTGCTCAAGATCGTTCGGATGCGAAGGCTCGCCATAGCGATCGAGATAGGCCGGCGACGCCGCTGCGATCCACTCGATCTCCGGCGACAGGCGCTGCGCGACCATGTCTTCGGGAACCGTGCCGCCATAACGTATGCCCGCATCGAAGCCCTCCGCGATGACATCGACCAACCGGTTTGTGACACTGACGTCGATCTGCACGTCGGGATAGCGATCGACAAAGACGGGCATGACCGGGCCCAGCAAAAGCGTCGCAGCATCTTCGAGTATGTTGATGCGCACGCGGCCAGCCGGCTGGTCACGGAAGCGGTTGAGGCTTTCCGAGGCCTCGGCGATCTTCTCGAGCGGATCGCCCACCATCGTGAACAGGTCTTCGCCGGCAGCCGTCAAGGTGACGCTACGCGTGGTCCTGTTCAACAATCGAACTCCGCGTCGTTCCTCCAAGGCGGTCATCGCGTGACTGAGCGCGGAGGGCGTCACCCCCAGTTCGGTAGCGGCTTTTCGAAAGCTGCGATGGCGGGCAATCGCCATGAAATAGGCAAAATCGGCAAGGTCGCTTCGGCTTATCTGCATGATGTCCAATCTAACCCATTGTTGAGCGCTATTCACCATCTCATTGCCTGGGAGCGATCTTATGGTTGCAGCACCGCGAGATTATCTTGCTTGGGCAAGGACGAGATGGACTCGCCCCGAAATCCGCAGGAGCCGCCACGATGACGAACGCATTGACCCCCGCAGTAATTGCCGGCGCGGCAATGCTATCGATTGGCGATGCTCCCGCCCAGCAAGGAGCCGAAACCATGGATATCGCCCGCAAGGAGGAAATGCAGACCGTCGAAGGTCCGGAGGAATATTTCACGGGGAAGGCGACGATCACCGGGATGTTCCAGCGCGAGCAGCCCTCGCGCCTGACCGGTGCGATCGTCCATTTCGAACCGGGCGCGCGCACCGCGTGGCACTCGCACCCGCTCGGCCAGACGCTGATCGTGACCGAAGGCATTGGCTGGACGCAGGCCGAAGGCGGCGAGAAGCTCGAATTCCACGCCGGCGACATCCTCTGGTGCCCCGCCGACAAGAAGCATTGGCACGGCGCGACCCCGCATGAGGGGATGACCCACATCGCCCTTCAGGAAGCGCTCGACGGCAAGAATGTTACCTGGATGGAAAAGGTCACGGACGAAGACTATCTCGCCGGATCGGGCAAGGATTGATCCTGTGCCGCATGTCACCGTCAGCTTGTGGCCGGGCAAATCCTCCGCGCAGAAAGAGCGTCTGAGCCAGGCGATCGTCGATAGCGTCACCGAGATTCTCGACTACGGCGAGGAATCGGTGTCGGTGGCGATTGCCGAGATTTCTCCCGCCGACTGGTTGGCGAAAGTCTATGCCCCCGAAATTGCCGGGCGATGGGACATGCTGACCAAGAAGCCCGGCTACGGCCCCGGCGCCTGAGCCGCGAACAGTCCAAATTCAAACCACCCAATATTCAAAGGACAGCTCCCATGATCCTGCAAGAAACCTATACGCTCAACAACGGCATCGAAATTCCCAGGATCGGCTTCGGCACCTGGATGATCGAGGATGGCAACGCGGCTGAAGCCGTGCGCGAGGCGCTGGCGGCTGGCTATCGCCATATCGACACCGCGCAGGCCTATGCCAATGAGCGCGGCGTCGGCGAAGGTGTGCGCTTGAGCGGCATTGCCCGCGACGAGATTTTCGTCACAACCAAGCTCGCTGCCGAGATCAAGTCGCTGGACGAAGCGCGCGACGCGATCGACGGATCGCTGAAAGCACTTGGCCTCGATACGATCGACATGATGATCATTCACAGCCCCCAGCCCTGGGCTGAATTTCGTGCGGGCGGCCATTTCTTCGAAGGCAATCTCGAAGCCTGGCGCGCGCTCGAGGAGGCGCTTGCAGCCGGCAAACTGCGCGGGATCGGCGTGTCCAACTTCGAGGAAGTCGATCTCGACAATATTCTGGACAATGCGAGCGTTCCGCCAGCGGTGAACCAGATCCTCGCACACATCAGCAACACGCCGTTCGACCTCATCGAATATTGCAAGAGCAAGGATATTCTCGTCGAGGCCTATTCACCCTTCGGCCACGGCGAGATTTTGCAGAACCCGAAGGTCGCCGAAATCGCCGCGCGCTATGGCGTCGGCGTACCGCAGCTGGCCGTCCGCTATCTGCTGCAACTTGGATTGCTCCCGCTTCCCAAGACGGCCACCCCGGCGCACATGCGAAGCAACGCCGACGTCGATTTCGCTATCAGCGATGCTGACATGGCAGCTCTTGCAACGATCGATCCGATCGCAGGCTATGGCGAGGCAGATCATTTCCCGGTCTATGCCAAAACCGACGGCCGGGCTTGAATATGGTCCAGCAACCGGCCGTCTGCGGCAGCCGGATTTTCCCGGCATCGAATCTGGAATGCGACATTTACGCGATCCCCTTCATCACGACTTTATGCCGGTGACCCTTTTCGGTCCGGTCGATACTTGCCTGTCCGGTTACGGGCTGCGGTCTGCGGTCCCGTAAAGGAGCGCGTTGAAGAGGAATTTGAACGTGCCATAGGATTGCGCCCGCTGTGCGACCTCTGGCCCCATCAGGAACAGCTTGCCCTTGCCGATGTCGACGTCGGCGACCGCTATCGTTCCGGCAAGCCGCTCTTCGCCGATCGCCCAGCCGCTCCGCAACAGGTCGCGGCCCTGGAACCACGCCACGGTTTTCGCGGTGCCGTGCCCGGCGGCAGGCACGAAGGATTGCGACGAGTTGAAGAAGATATCGAGCTCGTCGGGAAGTCCGTAACCAAGCGGTTGCCGGTTATCGACCCTTGCCCGCAAGATCGAACCCGGGATGTAGAAGGTTTGATGGTCGAGCGGCTTGGGCTTGCCGTCAACCGTGCGGACGAGCGCTGCGTCGAGAGGCGCGCCGAGCAATTCGGCGAGGCGGCCCGAACTGCCGATCGCGACCACCGCGCCGCCGTCGTTGACGAACTGCGCGACCTTGGGCGCCGTCTTTTCATCGGTTGCCGTCCCGAGCATCGGACGCATTGCGGCGGGCGTGTCCTGTTCTTCGGGTTGGTGGGCGGGCCGGTCGGTGCCCCACGCGCCCTTGGGCGGCATCGCGTCGTCGGCGAACAGAAGCACGTCATAGTCGCGCTGCAAATTTCCGGCGTTGAGCCGCTTGGGAAACAGTTGTTCAAAGGGGAATTCAAACTGTTCGAGCAGCCAGCGCGTCCATCCCGCCGGTATCTGGCCGCCCCAGCGGTCGACAAGGCCGATCCGCACCGGCTTGAGTGCCAGGCCGGGGCTGGCTGGCGGGGTTGCGACGGCGTGCGCGACGATGCCAAGCCCGGGTACCGATTGCGCAACGATCGCCCGGGCCTGGGGCGATGCGGGAACCCAGATCGCGCCGGGTTGCAGGGTGTCGCCGTCGACGGCGATGCCTTGCGAAAGCCAGCGCACCGGTACGCCCGCCTTCAGCAGCCGGTTGGTCAGGATGAAGCTGTTGTTGGTTTCGTGCCCGATCAGCCAGCCGGCGTCTCCCGTCCCGACGACGCGGCCGGGCGGTGGAGCCATCAGGTCGTGGACGGGGGAAAGCGGGGCCTCGAACCCGTCGAGAATGCGGTCGAACCCGACCCCCATCTGATAGGCAAGCGTATAGCCCGTGATGTCATACGGCGCCTTGGGAGGGCCCCCCGGATATTCGGTGTCATGGGGATGATGCTGGGGTTCGAACATGTCGAGGATGTGCGGGCGATAGGCCTGTGCGGTCCGTACGACATAGGATCCGGCCGGATAGGATTTGCCCCCGGCAACGAAGGACGCGTCGGCGCGCTCGACCTCGACGCCGTTCTTGATGAGCGCATTCAGGAAGGTGATGGCAGTCGGCAGATCGTGCTGGTCGGGCGGGATCACATAGGCGCGGGCGTCGCGCAGGGCGGGTGCGTGCATGACCGTGTCGTAGAGCGCGGGATCGACCTTCTTGGGCCCGGCACGATAGCCCGGCCTGGTTTCATCTTCCTTGAGCGGCGCGGCATTCTCCAGCGCTTCGACCATCGGCGGGGTGATCGTCCAGTTGTCGCGGCTGCCGCGTGCGATGCTGTTCGCGGCCATCCGCCAGATGTTGAACATCAAGCGTTCGCGATTGCGCGAGGCATAGTCGATGACCGCGCGATTGAGGCTCCACTGATAATCGAGCGTGTCCTGCAGGTGCCATTCGCGCGGTGCGATCGGCAGCATCTCGTCGCCGCGCGGCAATTGGGTCGAAGGCACCAGCGGGATCCTGGCCGGCGTCGGGCCGCCGATGATTTCGGTCAAGAGGCCGATGCTGTTGTGGAAATAGGCAACCGAACGTTCCATGCCATTATGCCACGTCGAATAGCGGGCCGCGCTGCGCATCCCCGATCCGCCCTTGCCCTCGGCGATCAGCCGCGAGTGCATGGCGAAGCCCACTTCGCTGAGCTGGGACATCACGATCGGGTCGTAATTGAAATTGAACGGGTCGCGGAACGGCGGAACGAAGACGACCATGCCCTCGGGCCCCGTCTGGTGCTGGTTATAGACGATCTGCGGATACCATTGGCGGAACAATACCCGGTTGACGTTCTCCGTCTCTGGCATCTGCGCCATGAAGCTGTCGCGATTATTATCGTGGCCGACATATTTCTGGTAGAGCCGCGGCAGGGTTTCGAACTCGCGCTTTTTCGGATCGGCGTGCCGCATGTACCAGTTGCTGACAAGCTCCATGCCGTCGGGATTGTCGTGTCCGAACAGGATGATGCAATCGTCCAGCATGCGCAGGGTTTCGGGATCGGACTGGCTGAGCATCCGGTGAATGACCTGAATCTGTCCTTGGGACGTCACCGTTTCGGTTGCGTGCAGACCCGCGTCGATCCACACGATCGCCTTGCCGTCGTGCGCCAGCTTGCGCGCGTCCTCTTCGCTGACACGGCCGCGGGCCAGCTTTTCCGCGGTGGCGCGATATTCGTCGAGGCGAGCCAGATTGGCCGGCGAGGAAACGATCGCCATCCATTGGGTGCGGCCTTCGGCGGTCTTGCCGATGTCGACCAGCTTGATCCGGTCGGATTCGCTCGCGAGCCGCTTCAGATAGGCTTCGTAGGCGGTGTAGTTGGCGAGATAATAGTCGCTGCCGACCGGCTGCTCGAAGAAGTCTTGGGGCGACGTGATCGCCGGGTTCGGCGCCTCGGCCTCCTGTGCGGCGGCGGCGGCCGGCGTGAGGACGAGCGCCGCGGCGAAGAAATAGCCGCAAACCTTCATACATACGTCTCCTGATCGATCCTGTGGCGCGAGCCGGTCCGCAGCCGGTTCGGGCAGGGCCCGGACACCGGCGAGCGGCAAGGCCCGATGGGTCCGGATCGCGCGGCCCATCTCCGCGTCGATCCGGACCGTGCGTGGCAGCGGTGACCGCCTATTTCTCTTCCTTCCCCTGCTTCACATATTTGTCGAACCAGTCAAAGGCCTCCGCGAGAACGTGCAGGCGGGTTTCGCGCGCGGCATAGATATGATCCTCGAACGGTAGCATCTCCAGCTTTGCGGTGCCGCCCAGCCCCTTAAGCGCATGGTAGAGGCGCTGCGACTGGATCGGATAGGTGCCCGTGTTGCTGTCGATCTCGCCGTGGAAGATCAGGAACGGCTCGTTGATGTCGGGCGCGTGCATGAAGGGCGACATGGCGAGATAAACCTCCGGCGCCTCCCAATAGGTCCGGCGTTCGCGCTGGAAGCCGAACGGCGTCAGCGTCCGGTTATAGGCGCCGTTCATGGCATAGCCCGCCGCGAACAGGTCGCTGTGCGTCAGGAGGTTCGCCGTCATGAACGCGCCATAGGACAGGCCGGCGACGCCGATCCTCTTGGGGTCGGACACGCCCTTTGCCACCAGCATGTCGACAGCCGCCTGCGCGTTGGCGACCAGCTGCTCGACATAGGTATCGTTTGCTTCCAGCCCGCCGACGATCGGCATCGACGCGTCGGCGAGAACCGCATAGCCCTGCGTGAGGAACAGCATATAGTCGGTGGGGGTGCGCGGCGAGACGCCCGAATAGCCATAGGAGGTGCCGCGAACCTGGCCGGCCCCCTTCACATCGGCGAATTCGCGCGGATAGGCCCAGACGATCGTCGGCAGCCGCTGACCCTTCTTATAGTTCGGCGGCAGGTACAGCGTACCGCTGAGCGGGACCCCGTCGGCGCGCGTGTAGTTGACCAGTTCCTTGCTGGAATAGGCGAGGGCGTTATTGGGCCGGGAAATGTCGGTCAGGGCTCGTTTGGCGTTGCCCGGCAACTGGTGGAGATAATAGTTGGCGGGCGTCAGGCTCGTTTCATAGCGCGTGACGATCCGGTCGGCTTCGTCGTCGAGGACTTCGACGACTTCCTCGTAATTCTCCCCCTTGGTCGAAAAGAGGCGCTCGGTCTTGCCGCTGTCCAGATTGTAGCGCGACAGGAACGGGTGGTCGCCGTCGGGCGATCCGCCTTCGCCGGCGAGATAGATCCACGGCCCATCCTGCCGGAGCACGGTTCCGACGTTCGACATCTTGGTGACCGGCGCCCCGGGTTCGCCGTACCAGTCATCGTCATTGTGGGACCACATCAGCTTCGACCTGGCCCCGGTTCCCGTCGTATCGACCAGCCACATCTTCGTCTCGCGCGTTCCCCAAGTGAACTGCTTGACCAGGGCCTGGTTCGCATCTTCGGTAAAGGCGAACAGGTCGTGCGACTGATAACCGCTGGCGCTCGGGACAATGCGGTTGGTCGTGCGCAGCAGCTCTGTCGGCTTGCCGTCGAAGGGCGCCTTCAGCAGCATGGCGCGATCGCGATACTCGGCCTCTTGCTTTGGATTTCCGCCGTCGAGCGGCTCGACATAGACGAGGGCCGGCGATGCGGAGGGGCGCCACGCGAAGCCGCGCGGTCCCGGCGCCGCCCATCCCAGGCTCTCCGGACCGGCGTTGTTCGTGGGAACGCTGGCGATGTGGTGAACCGGGGTCCCTTCGGCGGACAGAATGTCGACCGACTTGGGAAAGCGGCTGGCGGGCACAAGATAGGAATAGGGTGGGGTGATCCGCACCGACAGGAAATACTCCCCGCCCGGCGAAGGGGTCAGTTCCTGGTAAATGCCCGCCGCGCCAAAGGGCGTCGCTGCGCCGCTGGCGACGTCGACGATCATCGGCTGCGACGTCATGTAATAGTCGTACAGCTTTTCGTCGAACTTGCTGGTCAGCAGGTTGGTGAAGGTCCAGACCGGAGCCTTCTTGCCGTCCGTCTGCTGGATAGCCGGGCCGGTCGGCACGCCCAACTGCGGCGCCGGCCCGCGACCCTCCGGAACGAAATGGCAGAGCAGACGGCTGTTGTCGTCGAGCCAGTGACATGGGGCGTCGGACAGATAATCGATGCTGCGCGCGGCGTTGATGGACGGGCCGGAGAGCGCATGGGCTTCGCCGCTTGCAGCGTCGGCAATCCACAGCTCGATGCCCTTGGCGGTGGTTCGCAGAAAGGCGAAACGGCTGCTGTCCGGCGACCAGATCGGCGGCCCGAGCTTTGCGGTCGGCACCTTCAGATCGCGCGCTTCCTGCGTTTGAAGGTTGAGCAGACGGTAGCCGGTGCCCTGTCCGGTATAGGAGGAATGCGTGTCGTACGCGTCCATATCATAGGGACCGTTGGTGGCGGTGTTCACGCGAACGCCGCCCAGTCGCTGCATCGGGGCGGCGCGATCTTCGATGGTCGGCATCCCCTTCAGCGACGTCAGGACCATCCAGTCGCCGTCGGGGCTGACGCTGGCGGCCGGCGGAGGTGGAATGTCGAGGATGTCGACAACCTCCTTGGGCGGGGTGCGATAGCCGTCCTGTGCAAGCGCGGTCATCGGAAGCATGATCGCTGCGGCGGCAACGGTGGAAAGCGCGATGCGGGAAAATCTGCTCATCGGATGTCCTCGAATGGCGACCGCCGATTGTCGGCGGCGAAGGATAGGGAGCACGCGGCGGACGGCGAGATGGCGCCACCCGCCGCGCTGCGGGCGTCAGAAATTCTTGGAGAAGCCCACGTAGAAGAACCGGCCGATATTATCGTAAAGCGACCCGTCGAACGCGCCCGTATAGGTCGAAGGCGTGCGCGGCGGATGCTCGTCGAAGAGGTTGTTCACCCCGAGTTGCAAGGTCAGGTCGTCCTTGAACCGGTAGCTGGCGAAGACGTCGCTGTAGAAACGCTCGTCGACCTCTACGCCGCCGTAATATTCGTCGGTCTGCTGCACGTCGATCTTCGACGAGCCGATATAGCGAAGGTTCCAGCTGAGGCTCAGCCCGTCGAGCGAGTAGCTGACGTTGAGCGTTCCGCGCCAGGTCGGATCGTCGAATTCGCCGTCCTCGATCAACAGGCTGCTTGGATCGTCGGCATCGACCAGTTCCTCGAGCTTGTCGAGATAGGTGACGCTAGCCGACACGCTGAGGCGTCCATCCCAGCCGATGCGGTCGAGACTGGTCGCATAGCTGGCCGCGGCATCGACTCCGCGCGCGGTCAGCTTGCCGATGTTCACCTGTCGCAGGTCGATCTTGGAGATCGCATAGGGATCGTCGAGTCCCACGAAATTGCCGCGGGTGACCAGCGGGCAGAAGGCGTTGTCGAGGCTGGGCGAATCGACGCATTTTTCGACGATCGTGTTGCCGTCGAGCGTCTGGATCGCGTCGTCGATCTTGATCGACCAGTAATCGACCGAAAGCCGCAGCCCGGGCAGCGGACTGACGACGACGCCGCCGGTCCACGAGTTCGAGGTTTCCTCCGACAGGTCGGGATTGCCGCCGAGCGCCGTGCTGAGCGCCAGCGCCGACGCCGGATCGCGCCAGCCGACCGGAATGCCGAGCGCGCGGCAGTTCGCTTCGCGATTGGGCGCAAGGTTGATCTCGGCCGCGTCGCACGGATCGGCGGTGATGTTCAGTGTGCCGAGCGTGTCGGGGCTGAAGAGTTCGACGATATTGGGGGCGCGGACGCTGCGCGACCGCGTGAAGCGCAGCCGGACCGCGTCGATCGGCGCCCACTCGACGCCGAGCTTCCACGCCGTCGTGCTCCCGATCGTGTCATAGTGCGAATAGCGAACCGCGCCTTCGATTTCGAGCGAGTCGGCGAGGACGAAATCCTTGAGCACCGGCACGACGACTTCGGCGAACGCCTCGCCGACCTTGGTGCTCGCATCGACCGAGCCGCCGCCGTTGTCGGTACGGTAGAGCAGGCCGCGGGCGCCGAGCCCGTCGTCGAGCGTATGCAGCTTGTCCTGGCGATACTCGGCGCCGACCGCGATCCCGAGCGGGCCGGCCGGAAGGTCGATCAGCGAACCGGTCAGCTGGATGCCGGCCAGGGTCTGTTCGTTGGTTACGTCGCGCTGGAACGTATATTCGAAATAGCTTTTGTCGGCATCGGACAGCATGCCGTTGAACAGGTTGATCGGGGTACAGCCCGCGGCGCGTGCCGAAGCACTGCGGCAAACGGTTTCGCCCGTGTCGGGATCGCTGATCGCATCGACCGCTTCGAGAAAGCGGCTTTCGATACGCGTGTTGCCGATCTTATAATCCTGGTCGCGGCGGCCATATTGGTAAAAGGCCTGCCAATCGAAGCGGTCGAAAAGCCGGCCTTTCAGGCCGCCGGCTGCCGTGTAGGTATAGCGCGAATTGGTGTAGCGCTTGTTGCCGTAGATATCTTCGCCCTCGTAACCGATCGTCAGCGAACTCAAACCGTTCGTGTCCATCAACGCCGTGATGCCCGCGGGTAGCGTCGGGTTCTCGCGGCTGAGCGTCAGGCTGGAATCGAAGAAGCTCTGGCCGTTCGTATCGGTATCGGAAAAAGCGAATTCCAGGTCGAGGAACGCGGTGACCGACGGGGCCAGTTCGTAATCGACATGCGCGATCGCCGAAAAGGCTTCGCGCGGGTTGCGCAGATTGCGTTCGCGGCTGTTGTAGCCATAGGGGCCGCCGCTGCACACCGATCCATAGCAGTCGGTCTGCGGCTGCGGCACGACGCCGCCATCATAGAAATAGCGCTGTCCGCCGACCACGAAGGTGGGGACATAGGCGTTGCCGACCGTGTGCGGGTCGTTGATGATGATCCGGTCGGGAATGCCGTCGTCGGGACCCGTATTGTCGGGATTTGTCGCCCAGGTCAGGGCGCCCTTGCCCGATGTATAGCTGCGGTCGACGTAGCGCAGGATATCGCTTTTCTGGTAGGTCATCCCGATGCTTGCGGAGCCCTTGCCGTCGGCGAACTCGCCGCCGCCGTTGGCTGAAAGCATATAGGTTGCCGCATCGCCGCGATCCGCGATGCCGACGCGGCCCGATACGTTGAAGCCCTGATAATCATCCTTCAGGATGATGTTCACAACGCCCGACACCGCATCGGCGCCATAGACGGCCGACGCGCCGCCGGTGATGATTTCGACGCGTTTGATCATCGCGGCGGGGATCGCCGATACGTCGACCTGCGACCCTTCGCGCGAACCCGAAACGCGGCGCCGACCATCGACCAGGACCAGCGTCCGGTTGGTGCCCAGGCCACGGAGGTTGATGAAGGTCGCACCGATGTCGCGCTGAAACGTATCGTTGCTCGCGCCGAGCCCGACGCTGATCTGGGGGCTTTGGAGCAGGATGTCGCCGATGTCGTTGAGCCCGGTGCGTTCGATCTGCTCCTGCCCGATGACGGTCGTCGGTGTCGGATTATCGAACCCGGTGCGGGCCACGCGCGACCCGGTGATGACGATCTCGTCCTGGTCGGATGCGGCTCCCGGGCCCGGTTCGACCTGTTGGGCGCAGGCGTTCGTTCCCCACATCAGCGCCGTAAGGCCTACGGCGCCATAGAGTCTGTTGATCAAAGTATTTACCCCCGTTCGGCGATCGGCGAACTGCCGATCGGCATTCTGGACATGCGCCTTCGTGCATCGAACATCGGTGCCCTGTCGGACACGCGATGACTCTCCTGAAATTGGGTTTATCGATCCCTGTCGTTTGTCATTGCTGCGGATCGGCACCGGCCCTCGGGCGCCATTCGCAACCATGACAATATGATGAAAAACATCTGCGAGGGGCGCTCTTGCGATCGGGACATAGACGTTTGCGAACGGGACATTATCATTGCGACCTGGCAAGATTCAGCGGTCGTTGCCCGCCAGGGAAGGCGCTGTCGTACAAGCAGGCCGCGCGCAGAGAATTTTTATAACATAGAGTTGTTGCTATATGACCCAGCGAGAAATCCCCCTCCGGGCGAATCGTTCGATCGGGCCAAAAATGCTGCACCTGCGAGAAACTCTGGTGCGAATGCTTAGCTATTGATACATTCGACGCATGGAGCAGGTCGCGACTCCGTTCGATTGCGATGGCGCCCCGCGCCCCGTCATGATCCGCGTTGCGGATTGCCCGTCGCTACTCACCTATCCGCCGCATTCGCATCACCGGGCAGAGCTCGTCTATGTCCGCTCGGGAACCGTGTGCGTCACCATCGACGGCGCCATGTTCATCGTCCCGTCGCAGTGCGCCATTCTGATCGCGCCGGACACGGTGCACGAGGTCCGCATGCTCAGCGACGCGCATTTGCTGACCACCTATCTTGCGGTGCCCCGCGACAAGCCGGGATTGGCGTGCGGAAACGTCCTGGTGTCCAACCTGCTGCGCGAATTGATGCATGCCGCGGTCGATTTGCCGGTCGCCTATGATCGCGGCGGCCGCGAGGAACGTATCATGGACCTGATTGCCGAGGAGGTGGCGTGGTTGACGGCCCAACCCGACACTTTGACCCTGCAAACGCCCGTGCCGACCAATCCGCGGCTCGTACGCCTTTGCCGCGAGATGCTGCGCGAACTCGACCGGGGATGGACGATCGACGATGCCGCCGAGGTGGCGGGTATGGGCCGCCGGACCTTTACGAGGGCCTTCAAAAGAGAAGTGGGAATCAGCTTCAATACATGGCGTTCACGGGCACGGTTGAACGCGGCGGTCTGCCGGTTGAAAGTCGGCGCCTCCATCACCAGCGTCGCTCTGGAGACCGGGTACAGCAACCCGAGCGCCTTTGCGACCATGTTCAAGCGCTGCTTGGGTGTCCCGCCTTCACATTTTCAAATAGCGCGCGCGGTGCAACTGGCGAGTTGAGCGCGGCGTTCGCGGCCGGATCGCCGGAGGAGGTGGAGGTCCTGCCGGCCGGCCGCGCTCGCCGGCTGCCGACATTGCGGCGGACGCTCAGCGGCCGCGGTGGTGGGCGTGGGCTATCGCGACGGCAAGTGCGTCGGCCGCATCGGCGCCCGCGACCTTTGCGCCGGGCAGCAGGATGCGCAGCATGGCCTGTACCTGTTCCTTCGCCGCTCCGCCCGTGCCGACGATCGCTTTCTTGACGAGGCGCGGTGCATATTCGGCGACGGGAAGGCCGGCGCGGGCGCAGGCGAGCAGCACGACTCCGCGTGCATGGGCGAGCTTCAGCGTCGATTGCGGATTGTCGTTGACGAAGATTTCCTCGACCGCGGCGTGGGTCGCCCCATGATCGGCGATGACCGCGGCGAGCACCATGTCGAGATGCGCGAGCCGGTCGGGCAGGGGCGCCTTGGTGTCGGTCTTGACCTGGCCGTTGGCGACGTGGCTGATCCGGCTGCCTTCGGCGCGGACCACACCCCAGCCGGTGCAACTGAGCGAGGGGTCGAGGCCGAGGATGATCATGGCGTCTATCCCTCCTGTACGGCCCGCCCGGCAAAGGACGCATCGGCCCTTCGCCAAGCTGTCTTTCTCAAGGCTGTCTTCCCCATCGCTTCGTGACAGGGAGGATCGTCATCAGCCCAGCTTGTCCATCACGGCATCGGGGATGTCGTAATTGCCCCAGACGGTCTGGACGTCGTCGTCGTCGTCCAGCGTGTCGATCAGCCTGAACAGCGTTTGCGCGGTGCCTTCGTCCGCGACTTCGCTCTTCAGCGTCGGGCGCCAGGCGAGTTTCACTCCGTCGGCTTCGCCCAGCTTGGCCTCGATCGCCTTGGCGACTTCGTGCAGGCTGTCGACGCTCGTCCAGATGTCATGCCCGTCTTCCGACGATTCGACATCGTCGGCGCCGGCATCGAGCGCCGCTTCGAAAACCGTGTCGTTGTCGCCCGCGTCGGCGGGGTAGCTGATCAGCCCGAGCCGGTCGAAGCCGTGGCTGACGCTGCCCGACGTGCCGAGGTTGCCGCCATTCTTGCTGAATGCCGTGCGAACATTGGTTGCGGTGCGATTGCGATTGTCGGTCAGCGCCTCGACGATCAGCGAAACGCCGCCGGGGCCATAGCCTTCGTAGCGGATTTCTTCGTAATTGTCGCCGTCGCCGCCCGATGCCTTGTCGATCGCGCGCTGGATATTGTCCTTGGGCATCGACTGCGCCTTGGCGGCGTTGACCGCGGCGCGCAGGCGAGCGTTGGCATCGGGGTCGGGCAGGCCCATCTTCGCCGCGACGGTGATTTCGCGGCTGAGTTTGGAAAACAGGGCGCTGCGCTTTTTGTCCTGCGCGCCCTTGCGGTGCATGATGTTCTTGAATTTACTATGGCCGGCCACGGCCTACCTCCATCGCATGCGGGAAATCGAGCGCTGCCCCTAGCGCGCCCGGCGGCCCGAAACAACTGCGCTTCAGAGGACGACCGCCGTGCCGCTCGCCGAAACCATCAGCATCGACCCGTTCTGGCCGAGCACTTCATAGTCGATATCGACGCCGATCACGGCGTTGCCGCCCATCTTGGCCGCCTCGGACTCCATTTCCCCGAGGGCTTGCTTGCGCGCACGCGCAAGGACGTCCTCATATTTGCCCGAGCGGCCGCCGACGATGTCGGTGATGCTCGCGAACAGGTCGCGGAAGATATTCGCCCCCACGATCACCTCGCCGGTGACGATCCCCAGATATTCGCGGACCGGTCGGCCGTCGACATTATTGGTGGTGGTGCTGAACATCGTTCCGTCTCCTGTTGCGGGCGTGGGCTCAGTCGATGCCGAGCGCCGATTTGTAAACGTCCAGGATCGCTTCCATTTCCTTGCGATCGTGGATCGGCATTTTCCTGAGGCGCACGATCTGGCGCATGATCTTTGGATCGTAACCCTGCGACTTCGATTCGTTGTAGACGTCGCGAATGTCGTCGGCGATGCCCTTTTTCTCTTCTTCCAGCCGCTCGATGCGCTCGATGAAAAGGCGCAGTTGTTCGTCGGCAGTCGTGGCTTCGCTCATTTTATGCTCCGCTGGATTGGATGATGGTCTGGCGAGAATCGCCCCGGCGTCCGATTAGCGGGATCGAGGATTCTTGGCCATGCTTTCTTCCATCCGTTTGAGCTGTTCGTCGCTCGCCGCAACGTGATAGCGCGCTTTCCATTCGGCGGTCGGCATGCCGTGCACGATCGTCCGCCCGGCCTCCTTGTCCATGCCGCCGGCTTCGGCGACCCAGTCGCCCAGGCAGTTGCGGCAAAAGCCGGCGAGCCCCATCAGGTCGATATTCGCGGCGTCGTGGCGATGCCGGAGCAAGCGAACGAGCCGGCGAAAGGCGGTGGCGGCGACGGCATCGTCCAGATCATCGAGCGCATCGGACGCCTCGGTTCGATCTTCGCTGCACGACATGCCGGGCTCCTTTATATGATGAATAGCTATACGGTGGTTGCCTTGGCGCGCGCGACGCGCCATTCCTCAGCTCACCGTAACGGCAAACAGGCAAGCGGAGCAATCGTGGTTCACAGTTTTTCCCCCCGCCAGCGCAAGGTGCGCATTTTGGCGACGCTTGGCCCTGCAAGCGCCAATCCCGACATGATCGCGGCGCTGCATCGCGCCGGCGCCGACGCGTTCCGGGTCAACATGAGCCACGGCGACCATGCCGGTCATGCAAAGGTCATCGCGGCGATCCGCGCACTTGAAAAGGAAACGGGCCGCCCGACGACGATCCTGGTCGACCTGCAGGGGCCGAAGCTGCGCGTCGGGACGTTCCGGGACGGCCCCGCAGAGCTGGAGGCTGGCGCGAAATTCGTCCTCGACGCCGACACCGCGCCGGGCGACGCGACCCGCGTCCACCTGCCGCATCCCGAATTGTTCGCGGCGCTCGAACCCGACACCCGGCTGCTGGTTGACGACGGGAAGCTCGTCCTGCGCGTGAAAACCGTGGAGCCCGGTCGCATCGAAACGCTGGTCGAGGTCGGCGGCAGGATTTCGGACCGCAAGGGCGTCAATGTCCCCGACGTGGTCGTACCGCTCGCGGCGCTGACCGAAAAGGACCGCAAGGACCTGTCCTTTGCGCTTGAGCAGCATGTCGACTGGATCGCGCTGTCCTTCGTCCAGCGGCCCGAGGATGTCGCCGAGGCGCGGCGCCTGATCGGCGGCAAGGCGGCGCTGCTCGTGAAATTCGAAAAGCCTGCCGGCGTCGCGCGGATGGAAGAGATACTGGAAATCGCCGACGCCGCGATGGTCGCACGCGGCGACCTGGGCGTCGAACTGCCCCCCGAAGCCGTCCCGCCGCTGCAAAAGCGGATCGTCGCCACGGCGCGGCGCATGGGCAAGCCCGTCGTCGTGGCGACGCAGATGCTCGAATCGATGATCGTGTCGCCGACGCCGACCCGGGCCGAGGTTTCGGACGTCGCAACCGCGATCTACGACGGTGCCGATGCGATCATGCTGTCGGCCGAGACCGCTGCCGGATCGTGGCCGGTCGAGGCGGTCACGATGATGGATTCGATCGCCCGCTCGGTCGAAGGCGATCCCGATTATTATCGCCGGCTCCACTTTACCGAAACCTTCCCCGATCCGACCACCGCCGACGCGCTCGCCGAGGCGGCCGGCGGCATCATCGGCACGATCGGAGCCGATGCGATCATCTGTTTCACCGCGTCGGGATCGACCGCGCGCCGCGTCGCGCGCGAGCGGCCGGGCGCGCCGTTGCTCGTGCTGACGCCGAAGCGCGATGCCGCGCGTCGCATGGGTTTGCTCTGGGGCGCGCATGCGGTGCCGACCAAGGACATCGGCAGCTTCGAAGAGATGATCGCGAAGGGCAAACGCATGGCGATGCGCCACGGCATCGGCAATGCGGGTGCCAAGCTGGTGATGATGGCCGGGGTGCCCTTTGGCACGCCGGGGTCGACCAACGTCCTTCACGTTGCGACGCTGACCGGCGACGAGTTGAAGGGATATAGCTGATCCGGCCTGTCCCCGCCGGCGCGGATCGATTCAATCCGGGACAAAAGTTACCAGCCGATTCAGAAAATTTTCGAGCTGATTCAGTTCGGGACGCGCAAAAATGGTAAATGGACTTTGCACCATTGACGCTGCGCGGCATAGTCGCTGCATAGGAAGCGTCGGCGCCCGCGTGGGAGGGCGCTCTTTTGCAAACCCGGAGGTCCAGCTCGCGTGTCCGCCCCGTTCCGTTTTCCGCGCTTCTTCGTGACCAGCCCCGCTCCGTGCCCCTATCTGGCGGGCAAGACCGAGCGAAAGGTCTTTACCGAACTCAGCGGCCCGAACGCGAACGAACTCAACGACGCGCTGGGGCGGATCGGATTCCGCCGCAGCCAGTCGGTTGCCTATCGCCCGAGCTGCGCGGAGTGTTCGGCCTGCGTCTCGGTGCGGGTATGTGCGGGCGAATTTTCGCCGAGCCAGTCGCAGAAGCGCAATATCCGCCGCAACCGCGACCTCGTCGCGACGGCGTGCAAGCCCTGGGCGACCGACGAGCAGTATCAACTTTTGCGCTCCTACCTCCTGTCGCGCCACCCCGACGGCGGCATGGCCGACATGGATGAGCAGGATTTCGCCGACATGGTCGAGCAAACCCCCGTCGAAAGCCATATGATCGAATATCGCGAGCCGACGGCCGACGGCCGCCCCGGACGGCTCGTCGGTTGCTGCCTGACCGACCGGCAAGGCGACGGGCTTTCGATGATCTACAGCTTCTTCGATGCGCAGCATCCGCTACGCGAAGGGCTGGGCACCTACGTCATTCTCGATCACCTGCAGCGTGCGGCAAAGGCTGGACTGCCCTATGTCTATCTCGGCTACTGGATCGAGGGATCGACGCGCATGGCCTACAAGGCGCGTTTCCGCCCGCTCGAAAAGCTGGGCCCCGACGGATGGTCGCGGTTCGAACCGATCGCGCCGGATCGTATCGCAGCGATGTTCGAACTCGCCTGATCGGCGCATATATCCTCCACCAAAAACGCGCTGGCAGCGGTTGACCTCGCGCCGGGTTCGGGGGCATAGTTCGCCCCTCTAGGACATAAGTCCGGGTCGCATCCGTTATTGATCGCCGAAGGGGGCTGGCGATGGGGGGTAGGGTGCCCATGTACGCAACGATGCCGCGACGGCGACCTGGCCGGACGCCCGCCCCGTGAGCGAGGCGGTCAAGGTCGCGATCGTCGGGTCGGGTCCTGCCGGCCTGAGTGCCGCCTCGCGGGCTGCGCACCTGGGACTAAGCCATGTCCTGCTCGAAAAGACCGATCATCTGTCGGATACCATTTTCAAATACCAGAAGGGCAAGCGGGTGCTCGCGACCCCCGACCGGCTCGACCTGCGCTCCGACTGCCGCTTCGGAGAGGGCGCGCGGGAGACGATCCTGGCCAATTGGGACGAGGATGCGGCCAACAACAAGATCAACGTCCGTTATAATGCCGAAATCGTAGAGGTTTCGGGGACCAAGGGCGTTTTTACGATCACGACCGCAAAGGGCGAGACGATCGCGGCCGAGACGATTGTTCTCGCGATCGGCACGCAGGGCAATCCCAACCGGCTGCGGTGCCCGGGCAACGAATTGCCGCACATCATCTATCAGGTCGACGATCCCGAGGATTTTCGGGACCGGCACATTACGGTCGTGGGGTCGGGCGATGCGGGGATCGAAAATGCGCTTGGTGTTGCCGAGGAGGCGCTCGGCAATCGGGTGACGATCCTCAACCGGTCGAAGGATTTCGCGCGCGCCAAGGCTAAGAATGTCGCCGACCTGATGGAGGCCGGCGAAAATGGCGCGATCGACATCCGCACCGAGACGCAGCCCAAGCTGGTCGAGGATGGCTGGCTGACACTCGATACCCCGAACGGCGAGGAGCGGATCGCTTGCGACACCATCGTCGCGCGACTGGGCTCGGTCGCGCCGCGCGGCTTCGTCGAGGCGATGGGGATCGAGTTCACCGGCCCCGACCGCGAAGCCTTTCCCAAGCTGTCTCCGACTTTCGAGACGACGGTGCCGGGCATCTATGTCATCGGCGCGCTCGCGGGCTATCCGCTGATCAAGCATTGCATGAACCAGGGCTATGACGTCGTCGAGTTTTTGAGCGGCAACGAGGCGCTGACGCCCGCGGACGAAAAGGACCTCGCGGCGATCTTTGCCGGGATGCCCCATGACATGCCGGTCAGCGAGTGGCTGGAATATCTGCGGGCCCATGTCCGCATCTTCGCGGATGTTTCGCCGCTCCAGATGCGCGAATTCATGCTCGATTCGAAGGTCGCCTTCTATCGCGCGGGCGAGGTGGTGTTCGAAAAGGACGAGCCCGGGTCGTCGCTCTTCGCGATTGCCGAAGGGCATGCGCTCGTCGAGGTCGGGCCGGACATCACGGTGCCCATCGAGGAAGGGTCGATCTTCGGCGAGGTCGGCCTGATCTCGGGGCGCAAGCGCGGCGCGACGATCCGCGCGGGCGGAGACAGCATCTTCGTCGAAATGTCGCGCACCGCGGCGCTCAAGTTGATGGCGGCGGTTCCGGGGGCCAAGCGCGCGATCAACCGCATCTCGCTTGAACGCCAGCTACTCCAGATATTCAAGGGCGGGCTGACGGCCCAGGATCTCGCGCCCGTCGTCGACGAGGCCGAGGTGATCCGCGTGCCCGCGGGCAGGGCGGTGGTCGAGGAGGGCGACGAAGGCGACGACGTCTACGTCGTCCGGTCGGGCTCGATGGTCGTCGAGAAGGATATCGGCGGCAAATCCATCTTCCTGCGCTATCTGCCCGCGGGCAGCTATTTCGGCGAGATGGCGGTGCTGAGCGGCGAGAAACGCAATGCGACGGTGAAGGCGGCGGTCGGCAGCGAGGTGATCAAGCTGACCGGCGCAGGCTTCAAAGCGATGCTCGCGGCGCGGCCGCAGGTTCGCGACGCCACCGAGGCGGCGGTTGCCGAGCGCGCGGCGATGAACGACTTCATTGAATCGCGCAAGGCGAGCTATTCGAGCGCGGTCGACCTTTATTCGGACACCGCCGGCTTCATTATGAAGGAGGGGCTGGGCGAGGCGACCGACGCGCTGCTGATCGACGAGAATCTCTGCGTCGGCTGTGACAATTGCGAAAAGGCGTGCGCGGACAGCCACGAGGGACTGTCGCGGCTCGACCGCGAGGCGGGCAAGACCTTCGCCCATCTGCACGTCCCGACGAGCTGCCGTCACTGCGAGCATCCGCACTGCATGGCCGACTGTCCGCCCAACGTGATCCACCGCGGCCCCGACGGCGAAGTGTTCATGGAGCCGGGGTGCATCGGCTGCGGCAACTGTATGCGCAACTGCCCCTATGGCGTGATCCGCATGGAGGCGGCACCGCCGCCCAAGCCGGGATTGCTGAGCTGGCTGCTGCTCGGCCGCGGCCCCGGTCCAGGCGAGCCCTCGCCCAAATGGACGAAGACGCAATTGGGCGACGAGAAGCCCAAGAAGGTCGCGGTGAAATGCGACATGTGCAAGGGAATCGCCGGTGGTCCCGCCTGTGTTCGCGCCTGTCCGACCGGCGCCGCGATCCGCGTCTCGCCCGAGGAATTCCTGTCGATCGCCCGGCTCGAGGAGGATGCCGGCTGATGGCGACCCTTTTCAAGCGCCGCCGCAGCAAGGCCACGCAGACCGAGCGGGTGCGCGAGAGCAAGCACGAGGGCTTTCTGCGCTACGCCGATTTCCGCTGGGCGAAGATTTCGGGCGCGCTCTGCCTGCTCGTCATCGTCAGCTATTCGCTCATCGACGTCCAGCCGCGCCCCAACGGTGGCAGCTGGTACGGCTACACGCTCGGCACGATCGGCGCGCTGCTGATCCTGTGGCTGACCGCGCTCGGCTATCGCAAACGGCGGATGACGCGCGATTACTGGTCCTTGAAGGCGTGGACCTCGGCGCATGTCTATCTGGGGCTCAGCCTGATCGTTATCGGCACCTGGCATACCGGCTTCCAGCTCGGCTGGAACGTCCATACCCTCGCGTGGGCGCTGATGATGCTCGTCATCCTGTCGGGGATGTTCGGGGTGGCCGTTTATGCGACGCTGCCCGCTGCGCTGTCGAACAATCGCGAACAGATGACGCAGATGCAGATGCTCGAGGCGATCCGCTCCTTCGACCGCCAGCTCCACGCCGCCGCGCAGCCTCTCGGCTTCGCAGATACCGCGCCGGTGCTCGCGGCGCTCGACGAAAACCCGTTCGCGGGGGGTCTCTGTACGCGGCTCAGCGGGCGCTATCCCAAATGCGCGACGGCCGCGGCGCATCGTGCGCTCGTCGCCTCGCATGACAGCAACCCTGAGGCGCGAGCGAAGGTGATCGCCCTGCTGACCCAGAAGGAAGCGGCTCTTTCGCGACTGCGCCGGCACCTGCGTCTGCGCGCGCTGCTCGAAATCTGGCTTTATGTGCATGTGCCGCTGACCTTTGCGCTGCTCGCGGCGCTGTCGGCGCACATCATCAGCGTCTTCTTTTACTGGTAAGGCGGGGAGGGGGACGATGAGCTTCATCCTGCGCCGGATCGCGACGACCAAGACGGGCAAGCAGATCGTTCGCGATCAGTCGCTCGCCGGCGATAGCATCACGCTCGGGCGCGATAGCGGCAATGCGATCCACGTTGCCGACCTAGCGGTCAATCCGCATCACGCGACGATCAGCAGCGCCGACGGACGCCACGTCCGCATCGCGGCGCAGGAGGGGCTCGGCTTCGACCTCAACGGGCGCACGCTCGACATCGCCGACATCGACAGCGCGGCGGGCGCCGAGCTACGCTTCGGCGGGCACCGGCTGACAATCGCGCGCGAGGGAGAGGATGTGATCCTGCGCGTCGAGCGGATCGACGAGCTGTCGCAGGCGTCGAAAGACGTCGATGAAGCGCGCGCCTTTTCGCTCGCCGGCGTGATGCCGGGCAAGCGAGCCGGGGCGTGGGCGTTCGCGGCGCTGGTGCTGCTCGCTTTCCTGATCGGGCCGATCTGGGCGTGGCACAGCTACCAGAGCGTCGACGAACGTCCGCAAGGCTATCATGCCGACCAGGCGTGGCTGTCGGGGCCACTGTCGAGCGCGCACGCCAGCCTGAAGAACGACTGCCAGGCGTGCCACGTCGAGCCCTTCGTCGCGGTCACCGACAAGGCGTGCGTCGGTTGCCATACCGGCGAGCACAAGGCGATGAGCCAGGCGCATGCCGGCGCATCGACCGCGATGCTGCTCGCCGCGCGCGCGCCGCCGGGGGCGGGGGGTAAGGTGCTGGCGGGCTTCGCCCATGCGTTCAACAAGCCGCAGGGCCGCTGCGTCGGCTGTCATACCGAGCATGAGGGGGCCGGGCCGATGCCGGCGACGCCGCAGGCCTTTTGCACCGACTGTCACGAAGGGATGGCGGCGCGGCTGACGTCGGCGGGCTTCAAGTCGGGGATCGCCGATGCCGGCGACTTCGGAACGAGCCACCCCGACTTCCGCCCGCTCGTCCGCGCCGCGCCGGGCGCGCAGCCGTTGCGCGCCACGCTGGGCAAGGGTGCGGTTTCCGATTTCGACGGGCTCAAATTTCCGCACGACCTGCATCTCGCGGCGAACGGCGGGGTCGCGCGCATGGCGGCGAGCTTCCGCGGCCGCTATGGCTTCGGCAAGAAGCTCGAATGCGAAAATTGCCACCGGCCCGAAGCCGGCGGGGTGCGTATTGCGCCGGTGAAGATGGAGCGCGACTGCGCGATGTGCCACAGCCTCGCCTTCGAGACCGTCGGCGGCGTGACGCGCACCTTGCGCCACGGCGAGCCCGATCAGGTCGTCGCCGACCTTTATGCTTATTATCGCTCGACCGGCCCGACGCGCCCGCTCCAACTCGGTGGCATGGCGCGGCGGCGGCCCGGGCAATATGCCGAGGGGCAGGTCTATAATATCTATTTCCGCGAAAGCGCGGTGCGGCCGAGCCGCGCCGCCGACGCGGTGCGCGCGGTCTTTTCAAAGGGTGGCGCCTGCTATGACTGCCACACGATCGGCGCGCTAAAATCGGGCAACGACTGGCGCGTGATGCCCGTGCATCAGACGCCGCGTTTCCTGCAAAAAGGCTGGTTCGACCATGATGCGCACAAGGAGACGGCGTGCGCCGATTGCCATATCGCCGCGCCAAAGTCGAAACAGGCGAGCGACATCTTGGTGCCGGGGCTGACGCAGTGCCGCACCTGTCACGTCGGCGAAAGCGGGGCGACGCTGGCCAAGGTCGAGACCGCGACCGCCTCGCCTTGTGCCATGTGCCATGAATATCACAGCGACGGCGGCAAACCGTGGGTACCGGAGCGGCAGCGCAAGAAGGCTGTGACCGTGATCATCGCGCCGCCTTCGGCGCATTCCTACACTGTGCGCAAGATCACAGAGCCGAGTCGGCGCAGCCTTTATCATGTGGCGTGGCGCAAACCGGCGTTGCGGCACGCGGAATGGGGTCGATAATCATCGTGCGACCGCGATGGCGGCGCGGAGCAGGGGACGGAGATGCTGATCGCCCAGATCACCGATATCCATATCGGTTTCGATCCGGACAATCCGGCCGAATATAATCGCAAGCGCCTCGACGAGGTGCTGGACAGGTTGATCGACGGGCCGAACCGGCCCGATCTGTTGCTCGCCACCGGCGACATCACCGATCGCGGCGATGCCGACAGCTACCGCCGGTTGGTCACCGCCTTTTCGCGTTGTCCCTTTCCCGTCTGGCCCAGTGTCGGCAATCACGACCTGCGCGACAATTTTCACGCGCACTTCCCGGGCTTCGACGATGGCAACGGCTTCGTTCAATATACGGTCGATCTGCCCGAGTTGCGGCTCGTCACCATCGATACGCTCGAGGAAGGGCGCCATGGCGGTGCCTTTTGCGACACACGCGCCTTGTGGCTCGATGCCGAGCTGGCAAGGGCGCCCGCGAAACCGACCTATATCGTGATGCACCATCCGCCGGTCGAAAGCGGGATCGACTGGATGAACACGCACCCCGACGAACCCTGGGTCCACCGTTTTGCCGAAGTGGTGCGCCGCCACCCGCAGGTGCGCGGGCTGATCTGCGGTCATCTGCACCGCAGTGTTACCGTCGCGTGGGAAGGGCGCACCGTCGCGATCTGTTCGTCGACCGCGCCACAGGTCTCGCTCGACCTGCGCCCGATCGACGAAAGCCGTCCCGACGACCGGCCGATGATCGTGGCCGAAGACCCGGCCTATGCGCTGCACCATTGGAACGGCCGCGAGCTGGTCAGCTTTTACGACCATGCCGGCGCGCACACGATGCTCGCCAAATATGACGAGCGGCTGCAACCGCTGGTGCGCGAGTTGAAGGCCGAGCGGCCGAACTAATAGCCCAACGTCAGGTCTACCCGAGGCTCGACCGCCTCGCCCTTGTGCCAGCGGTCGAGATTTTCGAGGAAGCGGGTGGCCGAGCGCGCGAACATCTTGTCCTGCGCGCGGCCCGACAGGTGCATCGTGACATGCGCGTTATCGAGGCCCCACAGCGGGTCGCCGGCCGGCAGCGGCTCGGGCGTGGTGACGTCGAGGAAGGCTGCGGCGATGCGCTTTGCCTTCAATGCGTCGACCAGCGCGCCCTGATCGACGACCGCGCCGCGGGCGATGTTGATCAGGGTGGCGCTCGGCTTCATCGCCGCGAGCTCGTCGGCACCGATCATTCCGTCGGTCTCGGCCGTCGCGGGAACCGCGAGGATGATCCAGTCGAACTCGCCGAGCCGTGCGCGCCACTGGTCGGGGCTCAGCGTGTTGGCGCCCGGCGAGCGGCGCACGACAGTGACGTCGACCGCGAAACCCTTGAGCCGCTCTTCGACCAGCTTGCCGATCGCGCCATAGCCGAGCAGCAAGGCCTTCGACCCGTAGAGCTCGACCTTGCCCGGCGAGTCCATCAGCCATTCGTGCCGCTCCTGCGCGCGCACGACCTCGCGGTAGCCCTTCGCGACGGTGAGCATGCCCATAACGACATATTCGGCGATGGTGATCGCGTTGATCCCGGCGCCGTTGGTGACGGTGACCCCGCGCTCCCGCAACAGGTCGAGCGGCATGCCATCGACGCCGGCATAGATCGAGTTGAGCCATTTGAGGCGCGTCGCCGCGGTGATCGCCGCCGCCATGTCCTTTTTCTCGTACATGTCGAACCAGCCGATGTCGGCATCGGGCGCGAGGGCCATTGCCTCGTCCTTCGACTGGAAGAAGCGCGGTTCGACCCAGTCGGGCAGACGATTCTCGACCAGCGGGCGGATGAGGCCGGACAGGACGGTAATGGTTTTGGTCATATATCTCCCCTCCCGCTTGCGGGAGGGGCAGGGGGAGGGCCTGTCCGCGCGCGCAACGGGGTCGGTCCTACATGCCTTCCCCCAAGCTCTCCCGCAAGCGGGAGGGAAACCTCAATTGTCCGGCCGCCAGTCCCAGCCCAGCGGGTCGCCGTCCATGACTTCGACGCCCGCGGCGTTCAGTTCGTCGCGCAGCGCGTCGGAGGTCGCGAAATCCTTTGCTGCGCGCGCTTCCTTGCGGCGGGCGAGGGTGGCTTCGATTTCCTCTTCAGTGATTGTTGCCGCTTTGGGTCGAACGCGAAGCGCCTCGCGCGAGATGGTGAGCAGGTCGAGGCCGAGCACCGCATCCATTACCGCGAGCGCCGCCCTTTTCTGGCCGGCATCGATCTTGTTCAACGCGGCCGCTTCTTCGAGCAGGGTGAGCGCGATCGGCGTGTTGAGGTCGTCCGAGACGGCCAAATCGAACCTGGCGAGCAGATCGAGGAGCCGCTTGTCCGACACCTCGGCCGCTTGCGTCTCGCGCACCGGGGCCGCCGCCATCACCAACCGCTTGAGCCGCGTCAGCGCAGCGCCCAGCCCATCCCACGAAAATTCGAGTTCGGACCGATAGTGCGCCTGCAGGCACAGCAGCCGATAGGCGAGCGGGTGATAGCCCTTGTCGACCAGAAGTTGCAGACGCAGGAACTCGCCCGCCGACTTCGACATCTTGCCTCCGCGGTCGATCAGGAAATTATTGTGCATCCAGACGCGCGCGCCCGAATGTTCGGCGCAGTCCAGGCCGCCGCAATCGCGATAGGCCTGATTTTGCGCGATTTCGTTCGGGTGGTGGATTTCTCGGTGATCGATGCCGCCGGTATGGATGTCGAAGGGCAGTCCGAGTTCGGCTTCCCCCATTACCGAGCATTCGAGGTGCCATCCCGGTGCGCCGCGGCCCCACGGCGACTCCCATTCCATCTGCCGCGTCTCGCCCGGCGGGGTTTTGCGCCAGATAGCGAAATCGGCCGCGTGGCGCTTGCCTTCGACCTCGTCGATCCGGGCTTCGCCTTCTTCGGTGACCGCGCGGGCGAGCCGGCCGTAATCCGCCACCGTCGACACGTCGAAATAGAGCCCGCTGTCGAGTTCGTAGCAATGGGCGTCGGCGATGCGCTTCGCAAATTCGATCATCCGCGGGACGTAATCGGTCGCGACGGTCCATTTGGCGGGATCGCGGACATTCAGCCAGGCGAGGTCGCGCTTGAATTCCGCGGTGTAAAAGGCGGCAATGTCCCAGGCCGTCTTGCCCTGTGACGCGGCGGCCTTTTCCATCTTGTCGTCGCCGGCGTCGGCGTCCGAGGTCAGGTGGCCGACATCGGTGATGTTGATGATATGGCGCAACTCATAGCCCTTGAACGCAAGGGTGCGGCCCAGCGTGTCCGCAAAGACATAGGCGCGCATATTGCCGATATGCTGGTAATTATAGACCGTTGGTCCGCACGAATAGACGCGCGCTTCGCCGGCGTGGACGGGCGTGAAGGGTTCCAGGCTGCGCGTCAGGCTGTTGAACAGCATCAGCGGCGCGGCGGGTGGCGGAGCGTCGGTCATCCGCCGCCCATGCCGTGAGGCACCGGCGCTCGTCAACCGAAAGGCTTATTCGCTGTCTTCGCTGTCCTCGTCGCGGTCGGGCGCGGTCCACAGATCGTCGTTGCCCGCGCCGGTAACGGGGTCGTCGAGAAGGGGCGCCCCGGTCATCGGGTCGATATCGCGTATCGTAATCAGCGCGGTCGGAAGCAGGATGCCGTCGCCCGGACTACCATCGGTGCCCACCTCGCCTTCGATGACGTCCTGTACCGGAAATTCCATCGCATAATCGGGGGTTGCGATGCGTGCGCAGGCCCCCGAATTGAGGATGATGCACCCGTTCAGCGTCGATCGCGCTTCGAGGCCCGCGCTGGTGGGGGTGCCGCTACCGATGCTGAGCAGGGCGATCGTGTCGAGCCCGGTCACCTGGCCTTGCGGGCCCAGCTGCACACCGTTGAGGACGAGTCGCGTGCCGGCCCCCGCAGTGTTCACATTGAGCCCGCCCGCACCGAACGTCAGACCCCGGCGCTGGTCGAAATCGGTGCCGGCACCGCTGTTCTGGACATAAAAGCCGGTGTTCGCGCTTGCATCGATCCCCCGGGCGAAAAGCGCACCATCGTCGCTGGTGAACCCATCGTTCTGCGCCAGACGGTCTTCGATCGCATCGGTCGAGGTCGCCGAGTCGACGTCCGCCATCGCACCGCGCGTCGCGATGAGGATCGTATCCGCGTCGAGTGTCAGCTGGCCGCCGGGGATCGCGGCGTCGCTGCCGCTCAGGCGGATCGAGCCCTCGCCCAGCGCGACATGCAGTTCTTCGCCCGCGATCACAGCCAGCGCGTTGTCGTCGGACAGTCCGGTAAGCGCCACCGCGCCGGCGACCTCGGCGCGCCCGGCGGTTTCGATCGTCAGCGATCCGGCGGCGCCCAGGTTCGAAGCCGGGTCGCCGCCGGTCATCGCGAAGGCGCCGATGACCGCGTCGGGGACCGGGCGTCCGCCCGCGGTGTTGCCCGCGACGCTCGTCGCGACGGGAGCGAAGATGCGGATATCGCTGCCGTAAAGGCGCGCCATTTCGTCGGCATCGAGATTATAGCCGTCGCCGCCGCCGTCGCCGCCGATGAAACTCTGCTGGACGCCATTGTTGGAAATCGACAGGCTGGTCGTCGTGCCCGCGCTGCCGATCTGTCCCGCCGTGCCGATCGCGATATCGTGCGACGCCAGCGTCATGGCGGCCGCGCTCACCGCGCCGTCGATGGCGATGAGGCCGCCCGCGCTCGCGTCGAGACTGCCGGTCACGCTTGCATCGGTCAGCGCAATATCGCCGCCGGTGGACACCAGCCGGGCATCGCCCGCAGCCAACGTCGTCACGCTCAGTCCCTGCGCGCCGCCGAAGTCGGCAAAACCGGCGACATCGGCGCCGGCTATCGACAGATTGCCGTTGGTGCCGACGACCGCATCGCCGACATCGGCGATCAGACCGGTGAAATCGAGATCACCGCTTCCACCGATCGCGATGCTGTCGCCGCTTGCGTCGACGCTTCCGGCCGACGCAAGCGATCCGACGACGATCGCGCCGTTCGCGCTGGCAAGGATGGTCGTGCCCTGATCGACGATCGTATCGACTGCGACCCCGTTCGTCCCGTTCAGGCCGATGCCTCCCGTGCCTTGTGTCATCACCCGGCCGACGTCGATGCTGTCGCCCGCCGACAGCGCAACCGTGCCAAAGGCCGCGATTGCGCCGCCGTCGACCGCGCCGCTCGTGGTCACGGCGACGTTCCGGCCGGCCGCCAGCGTGTCGACGAGCGCACCCGCCGGGGTCGTCAGGGTCGCGAGCGTTGTCGACGCGCCGGTCATTGCAATGTCGCGTCCCGCCGCGACTGGGCCGTCGACGCTGATCGCGCCCGTGGCCTGAATGACGACGTCGTCCGCCGCGTCGAGATTTGCAAGTGTTGCCGAGGTGCCCTGGGAACGGATGCTGCTGTCGCCGCCGCCGATGCCGAGCCCTAGCGTATCGGCGCCGTCAAGGTCGATCGTGGATGCCGCCGACAGGAGAATATCGTCGCCGGCCGACAAGTCGCTAGCGGCAATCGCGCCATTGGCCGACAGCAGGGTGATGTCGGCGCCGTCGGGCGCGGCGTTGCCGATGGTAAAGCCCGTCGCGGGGTCATAGCCCAGAACGCTATCGTCCGAGCCGCCACCGGTCGTCGAGAGCCCGGTGGCCGTGAGGCCGCCCGCCGCGGCAGCATCGATATCGTCGCCGGCGGTGACATTGGTCAGCACGGCGGTCGTCCCGGCGCGCACGAACAGATCCTCCCCGGCACCGCCGCCCGTCAGCGTGACCGAATCTCCGGCGTTGACGCCGAACATGCCGGTCGCAAAGCTATCGGTGAGGGTCGCGTCGGCGGCCGCATCGACGAAAAGATTGCCGGCCGACGGAAGTCCGGTTGCCGGGTCCAGAAAGCCACCGGTCGCTGTCGCGCTGGCGGTGACGCCGCCCCCAGACTCCATCGAGATATCGCCGCCCGACGCATAAGAGCCCTGGATGTCGCCCGCGGCGTCGATCTCGATAAACCCGGCAACGTCCGCCTGGCCGATTACCACCTGGCCACCGGTTGCTGTCGCATAGAGCGAGGCGTTCCCCGCGATATCGGCAACTGCGATGCTGCCGCCGGTCATCCTGATGGTGCCGCCGGCCGTGATGGTGGAACCCGCGATGGCGTCGATTGCGGTCAGGTCAATGGTCGTTCCGGCATCGAGCGCGACGAAGGCGATCGATTGCGCTCCGACGTCGATAGAGCCGCCCGCAGTCGCATTGCCGAGGTCGGCGGCACCCGACGCGTCGATGACGATATTGCCGCCGGTTATGATCGAGGCGGTACCCGTTGCGAAGCTGGCGACCGTGGCGGTGAAGTCTCCGGCCGCTTCGGCATGACCGACGCTTGCGGCGCCGCCGACGATATCGATATTGCTGCCGTCACTCTCGTCGTCGAGGCCGCTGCCGTCGGCATAGGCCGCGCCCACGGCCACCGAGCCATTCGCGGCAAGATCGATATCGTCGCCCGCGTCGAGCTCGGCGATGTCGACATCGGTCGCAGCCGCGATCGTGACGTCGTGCCCTGCCGCGAGGGCGCCGGTCGAGGCAATGCGTCCCCCCGTTGATATCAGGTCGATGTCGGTGCCCGCGGCGATGGCGCCGAGAGCCAGGCTGCTGCCGGATATGCTGGTGGCAAGGCCGGACCGAAGCGTTCCAGCGCCGGTCACCGCGCCCGCCGCCGTCGCGATCAGATTGTCGAACGCCGACAGATCGGCGGCAACGATCGTCGCCGCCGGCGCCGACAGCGTTATGTTCGACAGATCGGGGGGGGCGGCATCGATATGGAGGACCGGAATCGGGTTCGATGCGATCGCCGAATAAACCACGCTGCGGGCATCGCTGCCGCTGCCGGTCGTCGCCGCGTCGGCGATGGTCAAGCCGCTTCCCGACGTCACATCTATGTCGTCACCGGCGGTGACCGCCGCAAGGTCGGCGGTCGTCCCGGCCAGCACAAACACGTCCTCGCCGGCCGTCGCACCGTTCAGGCTCGCCGCATTGCCTGCGCGTACGGCGAGCATCGTCGCCGCGCTGCTGTTGGTCAGGGTGGCGGTGTTGTCGGCATTGACGAGAACATAGCCTTCCGAGACATTGCCGTTGCCGTCTATATAGCCGCCGGTCGCGTCGGTTTCGGCGGTCACGTCGCCGCCGGCGGTCAGGGTGACATTGCCGCCCGCGCGGTAGATTCCGTCGATATTGTCGCTTGCCGACACGCTGATGTCGCCGCCGACGTCGGACACGCCGACCAGTGCGTTGCCGGCGCTGGCGGAGATCGCGAGCGTATCGGGCGCCGAAACCGTGCCCGCCACCGCGACATGCCGGCCCGACAGGACGATCGGGCCGCCGGCCGCGATATCGACCCCGTCGATCCCGTCGGCCGCGCCGAAGCCGTTGGCATTGAGCGCCACCGTCGAGCCCGCCTCGATCGCGTTGAAGGCGATCGATTGACCGACGACGAAGACGTAGCCGCCCGCCGTCGAGTTGCCGAGGTCGACCGTTCCCGGCGCATTGATGTCGATATTGCCGCCGGTAACGATCGAATTGAGCCCGGTCGCGAAGCTCGCCGCCCGGGCGGTCAGATCAGTGTCCGCTTCGGCATGTTCGACGCGCGTCGCACCGGCGCTGTCGAGGAAGATGTCGGCACCGTGCAGGCGATCGACGCCGATCCCGCCCGCCGTGGCGGTGAGCGTCAGCGTGCCGCCGGCGTCGAGCAGGCTTCCCTCGCTGCCGCTGATCCCCGTTCCCGCGATGGCGGTCAGGTCGCCGCCCGTTTGGATCGTCGGGGCGGTACCGGCGCGGTCGTCGTGACGGATATCGACCTGGTCGGCGGCCTGGATGTCGAGGTTGGCGCTGACATCGAAAACCCCGTTCGCCTGGCCATAGACGCCGACCGACCCGTCGCTGACCAGCGTGGTGGCACCGGTCGTCCGGACGGTCCCACCGTAAACGCCGACGAAGATTCCCGTGTCGGCAGCGCCGGTGTCGTTGTTGGTCGGGGGCGCTGCCCCAAGCGTTTCGGCGGCGAGGCTGGCCAGGGTCACCGCACCGTCGGAGATCAACTCGATCCGTCCCGCCAACTCGCCATTGGCGCTGATTCGGGTGTCGCCAAGATCGACCTGTGCCGTCGATCCCGACGTGACCCTGGCCTCAACGATCGCGCGGCCGCCCGCGGTGGTGCCCGCAAGGCCCGCCGCACCGTTCGCATCGGTCCCGGAGCCGCCGCTTCCGGCGGTCCCCGCGACGCCGTTGACGTCGATCGTCACCGCTTCGCCGTCCGACGTGACCGTGCCGCCGTTCGCGAGCAGGTGCACGGTGCCGCCGCTGCCCGATCCGCTGTCGCCCCCTGCGCCGCCCGACAGCCCGGTGCCATAGTTGTTGAAGGCGCCGTTGCCGCCGTCGCCGCCGGTACCGGTGCTGCCGAACGCGATGACCCCGTTCGCGTCGGGCGCGAGCGTGAGCACCGCGCCCTCGCTCGCCACGGCTTCGATCGTGCCGCCCGTCCCGTCGCCGCCGGACCCGCCGGCCGGCCCGATGGCGACGTCGCTGCCCGCATAGCTGTTCGCGAACGCGCCGTTGCCGCCGCGGCCCCCGGTGATGAAATTTGCCTGGGTCACAGCGACGCGCGCGTTCGGCCCCGTCGCCTCGACGCGTCCCGTGCCTCCGGTCGCATCGCCGCCGTCGCCGCCCGCGCCATTGTCGCCGTAACCGCCCGCGCCGCCGTTCGCCGACGCATCGACCGTGGCGAGCAGCGTGCCCGCGTCATGGTCGGTCACGACGATCCGGGCCGTGCCCCCCCCGGCATCGCCGCCATTGCCGCCGGTCGATCCGCTGCCGCCGCCGCCGCCAGTGCCCTGCGAGGCGACGGTCACGGTTGCGCCCGGTTCGACATCGGTGGCGAGGGTGAGGGTAGAGGTGCCGCCCTGGCCGCTTGCGCCGCGACCGCCGACCCCGATGCTGACGATCGTGCCCGAGCTGAAATATTCAAGCACACTGCCGCCCGCGCCGCCGCTGCCGCCCGAGTCGATGGCCAGCGAGCTGGTGGTCAGCGTGCCGGAGAGCATGTCGACGCTCGCCGATCCGCCGGTGCCGCTGCCTGCGTCGCCGCCCGCGCCGACAGTGCCGTTGTAATTGAAGAAGCTGCCCCCGTC
Organism: Sphingopyxis sp. CR5; assembly: GCF_059693785.1. Lineage (NCBI taxonomy): Bacteria > Pseudomonadati > Pseudomonadota > Alphaproteobacteria > Sphingomonadales > Sphingopyxidaceae > Sphingopyxis > Sphingopyxis sp. CR5. The sequence continues at coordinate 263,594 of NZ_JCATIE010000005.1, forward strand.
GCCGCCGGTGCCGGTGGCCAGCGCCGCCAAAGTGCTCGTTTCGACAAGGGCATTGCCGTCGAGGGTGATCGCCGCCGTGCCGCCGGTCCCGTTGCCGCCATCGCCCGCGGCAAGAATGTCGGCGGTATCCGAATCGTCGCCATCGAAGCCATATTGGCCCACACCGTCCGCCGACACGATCACGTCGGCGGCGGTCAGCGTCCCGCCCGCGAGGGTCATCGTGGCGGTACCGCCAAAGCCATCGCCGGCAGCAACCGGGTCGAAGCCCCCGAAGCCGTCGGCGCTGACATAAAGATCGCCCGCGGTCACATCGCCGCCGCCCTGCGTGAAGGCGACCGTGCCGCCCGTACCGGTGCCGCTGTTCGGCCCGACCCCGCCGCCATAGCCGTCGGCGCTGACATAGGCGGCATTGGCGATCGAGAGGCTGCCCCCCTGGATATCGACGGTGACATTGCCGCCCAGGCCGTTGCCGGCGCCGGTACCCGATCCGGGCGAGCCTTCGACGTCGGTATACGAGCTGCCGTCGGCGTCGGCCTGGAGATCGTCGAATGCCAGGCTGCTGTCGTTTGAGGGTTCGGCGACGGTCCGTATCACCAGCGTGCCGCCGCGGCCGGTGGGCGCGGGTCCGCCGAAATCGAAATTGCCGCCCGCGACGCCGCCGGTCGATAGCGATGTATAGCCAGGCAGGCGGATCGTGCCCGCATCGGCGATGATTTGCATCGTGCCACCGGTCGCCGCGGCGCCGCCCAGGCTGGCGCCGCTCTGGGCCTGTGCGCTGAACGTGTTGAACGCCACCGAGTCGGTCGCCTCTATCAACCCGCCGTTAGCGGCAAGGACGGCGACGGAGCCCCCCTGCGCGATGCCGCCGCTGCCCTGTGCATTGACCGTCTGTCCGTCGGCATGGACGCTGTAGTATAATGCGCCGACCGTGCCGCCATCTGCGACGATGTCGACAGTGCCGCCGGTGCCGTCGCCGGTCGCAATCGCCGTGACCGCCGCGCCATTTCCGCCATTGGCCTGCGCAGATAATTGGCCGAGCGTCCGGATTGCCGCACCGTCGGTCGCACCGATGTCGATGGTGCCCCCGGTCCCACTGCCGAGGCTTTCGCTGATCCCCGCCGTGCCGTCGGCGGCAAGCATGAGGTCGCCATTCGCCTGGAAAACGCCGAAGTCGGCGGCGGCGAGGTCGACCGAACCACCCTGAGCATTCCCGGATATCGCGGTTGTGCCGCCAAGCGACGTGCCGCCGCCGCTGAGCGCGGTGGCAAACAGGCTGGCCGCATCGGTGGTCACGGTCAGCGGCCCGGCCAGCGAGACGGTGACCGCCCCGCCGCGGGCGTCGCCCCCGGTGATCGTGTCGGAATCGCTCGAGCCGCCGCCCTCTCCGCTTGCCGAGACGATCGTTTCGCCGAGCGCCGCGCCGGTGAGTTCGTCGCCGGTGAAGGTCATCGAGGCATTGCCGCCGATGCCATCGCCGCCATTCTGCGTCGCGACGTCCGGTACAATCGGCTGTGAATATGTCTGGCCGCCGAAGCCGTCGGCCGACACGCTGGTGGAGGGCGACGCGATCGTGGAGCCCGAGCCGGTGAGGGTCAGGGCAGCGATGCCGCCGGTCCCTGTCCCGGACTGTATGGCGCCGGTCTGACCCAATCCGGTCGAACCCACCGAAATGCCGTCGCTCGACACGAGGCTCGCGCCGTTTTCGACCGCCAGCGTGGCTGTGCCGCCGGTTCCGTCCCCGCCGATGTCGGCGGCTCCGGTCGCAAAACCGTTGGAAAAGATCAGTCCGCCCCCGCGCCCGACCGACTGCACGGCGATGTCGCCGGCGACCAGCGTTGCGGCGCCGGACACGAGCAGGGACGCGGAGCCTCCGATCCCGTCGCCGCCCGAGCCGTCGACCCCGATGCCGCCCTGACCGGTGGAGGTCAGATAGACGCTGCCCGCCTGGACGTCGCCGTCGGTGATCGACAGGCCGACGTCGCCGCCGATGCTGGACCCGTCCGCCTGTTGCCGGCCCGATGCCGTAAGCTCGAGATTGCCGCCCACCGCAAGTTGCCCGCCGACGACGGTCGCCACGACCTGTCCCGGCGCATCGGCGGTGCCGCCCGATTGCAAGACGAGGCCGCCGTCGGCGCCGACCCGCTGCCCCGCCGCCGCGACGAGCGTTGCGCTGGCGTCGCCGGTAAAGCTCGCGTCGCCTTCGGTCCAGAGCAGCCCCTGAGTGGGCGATCCGGGGAGGGGAGCGGGAGGGATGGGGTTCGCCGGCTGTCCGGCGAAGGCACCGCTTGCGTGCGCGGTCGTGCTGCTGCGGAACAGGGTATCGCCGACCGTGATGTTCGCTGCCACGTCGCTGGCCGGGTCGGTGTCGATCTGGCCCGCCGTGACGCCATAGCCCGCCGAAAGCACGACCGCGCCATCGGGGTCGGCTTGCGCGACGACGGCGTCGTCATAGCCGACCTCGCCCGCCACAAGCATCGTCACCGCATCGTTCTTGGGAATGGCGACCATATAGATGCGGCTTTGGTCGAAGTCCCCTTGCTGGTGCGCGGGACCGGTGGTCGACCCGTCGTGGACGATCGCATTGCCGCCGTCCGCGCCGACGAGCACATCGATATCGAACAGCCCGCCGTTGATCCGGATATCGGCCTGCTCGGCGGCGATATAGGCGGCCGATCCGTCGACCCGGACCGCGCCGCTCTGGACGATGCGCGGCGCGACCAAGGCGACATAACTGCCCCCGGGATTGCCCGCGACGGCGGCATTGACCGTCGCGCCGCTGGCGATTTGGATCCCCGAGGTACCAGCGGCCCCGCGAAAGCGGATTTCTCCGCCCCCGCCGAAGAGCCCCCCGGTCGTGTCGATGTCGTTGGCGGTCAACAGCAGGCTGCCGACGTTGATCGCCGCGCCGTTGCCGATCAGGATGCCGCCGGCGTTATAGAACCAGATGTTGCCGCCCTGGACGTTGCCGCCGGTCGCGAAACGCGATCCGATGTAGCTGTTCACCGTGCCGTTCAGCGCGACCTGCCTGGCGAGCGACCCTCCGCCCGCGTCGACGAAGCGGTTGAGGACGGTATAATCGCCGGTCCCGTAGAATTCGAGCGTATTGCCCGCAGGAAGAAAGTCGATCGCCCCCCCGGTCGGCGCATTGTCGGTCGGGGTCCAGTTGATGATCGTTTGCGGCGTCGCCACTTCGACCTGGGTCGAATTGGGCGGTGCAGTCGGGCCGAGCGCGGCGGGAGGCGAGATGGTGCCGCTGCCGCTGACGACCTGGCCCGTGCCGGCGACCTGGGCGCGCGACGGGCCCCCGTGCGCGAGCGCGATCAGGCTCGCCGCGATCGCGCAGCTTTCGAGCAGGGGGCGCTTGCCGCGACGGGTCGGCTGGGTGGCGATGGAGGCACGCATGGCAGTCATCCTCGATGCAAGCGTCACGGGTCAGCGCGCCCGGGCGCCGAACTGGGTGGTCAGGGTCACGAGCAGCCGCGGGTCGGGACGGCGGGCGAGCAGGTCGGGGCGATTGAGCGGCGCGGCGACGGTGACGTCGAGCCGCGCCTTGTCGCCGTAGGCCAGACGCACTCCGCCCCCTGCCGAATAAAGCTTTTGAGGGTTGAGTCCGGCAAAGGCGGCGTCCTTGTTCCATACCCAAGCGGCATCGAAAAAGACGAAGGGTTGCACAGCGAACGCCTTGATATTCGCGGGCACCAGCGAGCCGTAGCGCGCCTCGAGTGCGACCCCGACGCCCTTGTCGCCGATGATCGTGCCGGGGTCGTAGCCGCGCCCGACGGTGAAATTGCCGCCCGAAAACTCTTCGTAGGAGAGCAGCGGATCGCTCGCCCATTGCGCGCGCGGCGCGGCTGAGAGGGCGAACATTCTGGTCGGGCGCCATTCGGCGAGCGCATTGGCGCGCAGCACGAATGCGTCGGGCTTGCCCTCGATCCGCGACAGCGGAACGCGCCCGGCCGCGAAGCAGGCCGCCCCCGATGGCCCGCAGTCGTCGCTGGCGCCGAGGATGTCCAGGCCCTGGCGCGCTTCCAGTGAGGTCGACAGCGACCAGCGCGGTTCGGAGGGATTATAGCCGTCGCGGCCCGCGACCGATGCGGGGTCGATCCAGCTGGCATCGGCGCGCACCCCGACGACGCGCAGCCGGTCGCGGTTGAGCGGAACGCCGCCCAGGCCGATGTCCTGATTGATCAGGTCGAGCCCGCCGCCGACGGTGAACTGGTGCGCCTGCGTCAGCGTCACGGGATAGGATGCGAAGAGGCTGATTACCTGCGTCCTCGACTTGATCGCGAGGGCGGGCAGGTCGGGCCGCGTCCAGGCGTAGGTATAGCTGCCGCCCAGCCGGAGGCCGTCGCCGCCGACGCGCATTTCATGGGCGAATTGCGCGACCTGCTGTTCATGGACGTCGGCGGTCGAATAGAGGCTGACCGTCGTCAGGTCGCCCATGCCGGTGAGGCCGGCGAAGCGCGCGCGGGCGATGCCGCCCCAACGACCGACATCGCGCGAACCGAAATTCTGGATATTCGCGTCGAATATGACCGGGGTCCGCGCGACGAGCACCTCGCCGACGACCTCGCCCGGCTGGGCCCCGGGACGCAAGGTGAGTCGGGCGTCCAGGCCCGGGATATCGCGCGCCAGCAGCAGATAGCGTTCGGCCTCGCGAATGTTGAAGACCGGCGCGTCGTCGAGGCGCGACAGGTAGCGCTGGAGGAGCCCTTCGTTGGCGCCGGCATCGCCCCGGACCTCGACCCGCGACATCCGCGCCGCCAGGATGTCGAGCCGGACCACGCCGTCCTCGATCCGCTGCGGCGGGACGCGGACTGCGGCGAGATATCCCTGCGCCCGCAGCAGGGTCGCGGCCCGGTCGCGGATGTCGCACACGACCGACAGGGGCAGATCCTGTCCTGCCCGGTCCCGCCACGCGGACTCGAGCATGGCGGGATCGATGCCTTCGACGCTGGCGAAGTCGACGCGGCGCAGCGTGATACGGACGCCGGCGAATTCGGGATTGGCGAGCGGGCAGGGCGCTCGCTCGATCGCGTCGTCGGCCGCCACCACTCGCTCGGCGGGCGGCGTCGCGGGGGGCAGCGTCGGGCGCTGGATTTCCTCGCGCGTCGGACCCTGCGGTACGGCTTGCGCCGCCGCCAGTCCGGGCAAGGCCGCGAGAACCAGCCCGGCCGATCCGGCGAGGATCCGCCCGGTTCGGCGCCGCGCGCCCGGATGAACTGCAAAAGCCCCCACGTCCGTCATCACCACCCCTTGCGCTGGGGCACGTCCGCGATCGCGGTGCGCGCCCATCGGCAAGCGTCGCCGCATCGTGCGGCAACGCGAATCCTGTCGACCCAAGGAAAGGACTGTCCGCTCATCCGGCGGCTTTCCTGCCCTGGATATCAGATGGGCCGAACCGCATCAATGCAGTCCGCCCCCTCCTAGCCCCCCGCGGCCTCCGCCTCCGACATCGCGTCGACCAGTCGGTCGAGCTGCGACGTGCAGCCCTTTGCCATCAGGGCTTCGGCGGCGCCTTCGGCGGTGGCGGGTATCGCCTCCATGGCGGCGAAGCGGACCGTGACTGGCGCGGCCAGCCCGGCGCCCGAGAGCCGGTAGTCGACATCGTAAGCGAGCGGCATCGCCTCGGTCGGCCATTTGCGATAGTTGGCCCCGGCGACGAAGGCGATCGTCTCGCTCTTTCCGTCCCGCTCTATCTTCAGCAGCTGGTCGGTTTCCATGAAGGGACGCCACAGCAGGAAGCTGGCGGGATTGGCGACGCAGAAAGGGCCGCCCTCGCTGTAATCGAGCACCCAGATGTTGGGCGGCAGCGGCTTGTCGGCCGGGCCGCGAGAGACCCCGCCGCGCACGCGGCCTTGCGGTCCGGCGGCCAGCATGCGGGCAACGGTGGTGCCGACGGTCTGGTTCGCCTCTACCGTGCCGCCGGCGCTGAAGGTGCCGGGGCCGCTGAGGGTCCGGGTCTTGCCGTTCTGCATCAGGACGACGCGATCGCCCGCGACCAGCGTCACGCGGTCGGCGCCCTTGAGCTTGCTGCCGGTCGGATATTTGCCGGCCGACGGGCCGGTCGACCGGACGACCATCGATTGCGCCGCGGCGGTGCCGGCCACCGCGACCGCCATTCCGGCGGCAAACGCGGCCAGGCCGAGGCGGCGGACGAAGATATCAGGACAGGACATAGCTTTCTCCCTTTTCGGTCTCGTCCAGGCGGTCCACCAGGAACGATATGGCGGCATCCTGAGCGAATTCGCGGCGCACCGCTGTGGCGCAGGTCACATATTCGGCTTTTCGGCCGGCGGCATGGGCCGCGACCATCGCGGCGATGCGGGCGCGCTGATCGGTGTCGAGGTCGGGACGCGGGGTCAGCACGTCGACCGGCCGCGCGCGCCCGCGCAACGTGACCCGGCCCATCGGCACGAGATCGTCGCGTCCCGAACGGGCGGCGGCCTCGGCCGAGATCAGGACCCCCGACCCAAGGCTCTTGTTCGCCGATTCGAGCCGCGATGCCGTGTTCATGCTGTCGCCGAGCGCGGTATATTGGATGCGGTCCTCGCCGCCGAAATTGCCGACGATCGCATCGCCGACATGCAGCCCGACGCGGGTCATGCCGATCGGCGGCACGCCGTCGGCCATCTCGATCCGGAAGGCTTCGCCCGCTTCGTACATGGCGAGCGCGGCCGCGGCGGCGCGCTGACCGTCGTCGGGGCGGGCGAGCGGCGCGCCCCAAAAGGCGACGACCGCGTCGCCGACGAATTTGTCGATCGTCCCGCCGTGATCGAGCACGATATCGGACAATCGGTCGAGATAGGCGTTGAGCAGGCGCGCGACCGTTTCCGGCGTCGTCGCGTGACTGAGCTTGGTAAAGCCCTCGAGATCGGTGAAGACGCAGAAGATTTCGCGCTTTTCGCCCGACAGTGACAGGCTTTCGGGGTCGCGCATGATCTGGGCGGCGACGTCGACCGGCAGATATTTTCCAAGCGCCGATTGCGCGAAGGCGCGCTGGCGCGACCCGATGGTGCGGGCCGCGGTGCCGACCGACGCATAGCCGAACAGCCAGCCCAGCGCCCAGCCAAAGGCGGGCAGGGTCGTCGTGTCGATCCCCTGTCCTTGCAACCAGAAGGGAAAGGCGACGAAGAAGGCGACCTGTACGAGGAAGGCCAGCACCACCCATCGCGCGCGGGCGTCGACCAGGCTGGTGACCCCGCCCGCCAGCACCACGAGCAAGGCCATGACCCAGAGCGCAGGGCCGGCAATGGGGCGCGTCCACGCGCGATCGAGCTGTTGTGCGAGCATATGCGCGTGAACCGCGAGTCCGATCATCGTTTCGAACCGACCGGTCAGGGGGTCGGGAAAGCGGCTGAGCGGGGTGTTGAATTGATCGTTGTCGACGACGTCGGCGCCGATCAACACGTAACGACCCTTTACCAGCTCCGAAAATCCCGCGCGCATCTCCTCATCCATAGGCAGCGCGAAGGTGTCGATGGGAAGGTTGGCGAAGACCGGCTCTTCCTGTCCGGCCGCCGCGCGGGCGGGTACGCGAAAGCGGATATTGCCCTGAAAGGCTGCATGAGCCCGCTCGACGGGCGCGAGCGCGTTCGCCATCAGCGGCGGCAAGCCCGCCGGCCGAGGCGGCCAGTTGCGGATCACGCCGTCCGGATCGGTCCGGAACAGAACGCTGGTCGGCCGGGTGCGATCGGTCGCGACCTCGTCCAGGAAGGCTTCGAGGAATTTCTGTTGTTCATAGTAGATGGTGTCGGGATTGCTCGCCTGTTCGACATAGGCGAGCCAGGTCGGCGTGTGCATCGCGCGCAGCTGCGTCTTGAGCAGGGCGTCGTCCGGGCGCGGGGAATCGAACAGGATGTCGATGCCGATCGCCTTTGCACCCATCGCGTCGATATTGGCGAGCGCGCGGGCGAGGATGGTGCGGTCCAGCGGTGAGCGGATGCCGGTGTTGAACAGCGTTTCGTCGTTGTAGGTGACGAGGACGATGCGCTTGTCCTGCCCGACGTGCGGCGCCATTGCCGTTGCGCGGGCGTCATAAAGCGCCCGTTCGGCATCGCGGATCAACGGGATCTGCCAGCCCATCCGGGCAATCAGTACGGCGACCGCGAGGAGAAGGATCGTCGCGGCGAGGCGCGAGGGGCCGAGCTGGCCGGCGAGGCGGCGTACGCGCTTGCCGAGCGGCACCGTTTCGGCGGTTGCGACCGCCGGATCCGTAGCCCCGCCTGTCTGATCCCCCCTCGCCATCGCTCAGCCGCCGCTGTGTCCGGCCGATCCACCGTCCGATCCCGCGGTCTGCGCCGCCGCTGCACCGTGAAGCAGCGGCTGGGCACCGTCGCCGATGATCGCGAACCCCGCCCAATAATAGGGATGCGACGTCAGCTTGTCGTCCATCAGCCGCTGTTGGGTCGTCCAGAGTGCGTCGGCGACGCTTTCGCCCTGAGGCGCCGAAAAGAGTCCGCCAATCAGGCGCTTGGTCGCGTCGAAATCGTCCGGTGCCGGCCAGTGGCTTGCGATCACCGACCGCCCGCCGGCGCCGATGAAGGCCCGCACCAGACCGTCGAGCGCATTGCCACCGCCTCGTACGACGCCGGCCTCGCGCGTCGCGGCAACCGTCGCCGCACCCGCCGTGTCGCAGGCCGAGAGAATGACCAGATCGGCGTCGATCTTGAGGTCGTATATTTCCTGGAATGTCAGCAGTCCGTCGGAGTCCGCATCACCGAAGGATGTGATGAGCGCGGGACGGGCGGGGCAGGATGGATGCGGGGCGGTGACGAGGCCGTGGGTCGCGAAATGGATGATGCGATATTCGTCGAGGTCGCCGCGCGCCTTGACCGCGGTGTCGCTGAAGGCGCTGCCGGTCAGCAGGGCCGTGGCGTCGCCCCTTATCGCGCTGCTCGCGGTGCGCAGTTCGTCGGCGGAGATCGGATGATTCCACTGGGCGATGTTCCACCGGCAGTCGCCGTCGATCGTCCCCGTCTCGCCGCCGCGGGTACCGAGCGAGGGCAGGGCACCGGTCACGGGCTGATTTTGTCCGAGGCCGAAATATTGATGCAAGGCGCGCGAGGGCGCGGCATTGCGCGCGTTGCGGAACGACAGCGCGGAAACCGATGTGCTGGGCCGGGTCGTTCGGCCAAGCCACGCGATGTCGCGCATGTCGAACGGATCGGCGGCAGGATCGGCCAGCCGCCGCTCGTAATCGGCGAGCCCGCGATCCGAGGTGATGAGGAGCGTGATAGGCAGGCGCAGCATCGCGCCGTCGGGTTCGAAGATCAGATGCGCGATCTTTGGCAGCCGGTCGGCGACGGGGCCGAACAAGTGCCCATAGAGGTCGCGGGCGGTCGCGGCATCGAACGGATAGGTGAGGCGCTGGCCGTTCTCGACGACCGAGATGGTCGAGCGGATCGCGTCGACCGCGCGTCCGAGACCCGGCGCGTCGATGTCGGCGCGCCAGAGGTGCGCGTCGCCCGGGCCGATCAGCATCGAATAGACGGCATCGCCGACGACGAGCATCTTGAGATAGGCTTCGTCGGGGCGCAGCACCTGCTGGAGATCTTCAAGGCCGAGCGACCCCGGCGCGACGACGCGATATTGCGGGAAAGTCGACAGGCGGGCGAGCGTTTCGGCTTGCTGGAAGCCCAGATTGTCGAGCCGCGTCTTGAGGTCGGCGCGCAGCGCGTCGATCTCGGGCGCCGCGGGAAGCTGCGCGAGGCGCGCGTCCTCGACCCGCGCGCGTTCTATATCGCGGTCGAGGGTCGTCGCCTGCCGGAACAGCCGCGCGCCTTCGTCGCTGCCGCTCGACAATTCGCGTGCCAGCACCGCCTGCGTGTCCGCGACGCCAGGGCGTATCTGCAACTGGCTGGCGACGAAGAAGTCGGCCACCGCTTGCGGATCGTCGGCAGCGCGCGCGGCGAGAAGGCGGTAATAGGGCGCCATGCGATTCGCCATGCCGGTCGTCGCGCGCTGCGAGCCGGCCAGCGCGTGGACGACGTCGCGATAGATGCCGAGCGCCGCATCCTCGCGGCCGTGGCGCGCGAGATAGGCGGCATAGCGCGCGCGCGCCGATGCCAGCGCGCTGGTTTCGGGATATTCGGCGGCGAGGAGCGCGATCGAATCCTGAAAGCGCGCATCGGCGGCGCCCTGATCGCCGAGGTCCTCCTGGGCCATTGCCAGTTCGCCAAGCATCTGCGAGCGCAGGCGAACGATCGACGTCACACGGCCTTCGCGTACCGCCAGCGCGTCGGCAAGGCCCTTGACCTGCGCGGTCCTAGCCGCGGCGGCATTGCCGCGCAATCGCTCGACGACGCCGAGCAAGTGCGTTGCCTGCGCATCGATGATCGTCGCACGCTCGCTGGGGGTCAGCCGTTCTTCGTCTTCGGTCTGCCTCACGGCGCGGGCGCCGCTGCCGCTATTGATCCCGGCGGTAATGCCGGGGGTCAGCGTGACGCTGTCGCCCTCGATTGCGACCGCGTCGACGAGCGGCGGGATCGGTGCCCGCAGGATTGCGGCGGCGCTGTCGTAATCGTGGCGGTTCAGCGCGTCGATCGCGCGGAAGTTGCGGCGGAGGCGGAGCTGGACCGGATCGCTGGTCGGGATCGCCTCGACCTCCCCGAACAGGCGATCGGCTTCGGCGAACTCGCCGAGGTTCGATTTCTGCAGCGCGCGGTTGAGCGTGAACTCGGTGGGGTCGATATCCGCCGCCTGCCGTTCGTCGGCGGTGCGCCGTGACAGCGCCTCGAAGAATTCGGCGGCATCGGCGTAATCGCCGCTGTGGTTGCGCCGATATCCCTCTGCCAGTGCCTTGTCGACGTCGATCGTTCCTGCGAGCGTGCGGGCGAAGCCGTCGTTCCCGCCGACCGACGTCGTCGCAACGCGGATGACGCCCGGCACCACCCGGCGCTGGCGAACCGATTCGAGCGCGAGGTCGAGCGCGTCGCGATAGGCGTCGAAACCCTCGACCGAATAGCTGGTCCCGCCATCGCCTTCGATCCGGGTAAGCCAGGAAAGATTGCCGCCCTTTACCGTGCAGTTATCCGGCGCGGTGCAGGCGATGGTGTCGGCGCGCGCCGCTTCGATCCGCGTGCGCGCCTGTTCCGGGCTTGCGCGCAGGACGCGGACCGTGCCGACCGGCTGGCTCGCATCGCGGCACAGGACGAGCCATGCGCGATCGAACATGCCGGCAATCACGCTATCGCGGACCGTCGCCTGAACCTCGCACAGCGCGCCGCCCTCGCTCCCGATCGCGAAACTGTCGCGCAAGGTCGGATCGTCGGACTGCGTTGCGCCGGCGGGCGCCGACGCGAGCGCGAGCGGTGCCAGGACCGACAGAATGAACGGAACTCGAACGGTCATCGGCGCAATCCCCCAATCCACGCTCAATGGCGCCATGCGGCGGCTTTGCGGCACGGCGCAGCCTATCGTGCTGCGATGCGACCCATCCCGTTGCCCAACCCCTAAACCCTTAGCCGGTAAAAGGGAAGTGATCTGGCGCACAGGCGGCTTGCGTGCGGGCGGGGCGCAACCTATCTGCACAGGATACGGGTTTCATCAGGATGAGGACGAAATGAGCGCATTCGACGACCGCGAACGGGCTTTCGAGGCGAAGTTCGCCCGCGACCAGGAAGTGCAGTTCCGCATCACCGCGCGGCGCAACCGCCTGCTCGGCGAATGGGCGGCGGAGCGTATGGGCCTGACGCCCGAGGAAACCGACGCCTATGCCAAGGCGGTCGTCCAGGCCGATTTCGAGGAAGCCGGCGACGAAGACGTGATTCGCAAGCTTGCGGGCGACCTGACCGCGGCGAGCGTCGAAATCAGCGACGCCGAAATCCGCGCGATGCTCAACGAAAAGACTGCCGAGGCACGGCGCCAGTTCATCGACAGCCAGAACTGAGGGGCGACGACGGCATGGCGATGCGCGAGCAAGATTTGCAAGAGATGATCGCGGCGGCCTTTCCGGGCGCCGAGGTCACGATCACCGATCTCGCCGGTGATGGCGACCATTATGCGGCGCACGTGGTCGCCGAGGAATTTCGGGGGCTGAGCCGGGTCGCACGGCACAAGGCCGTCTATGCCGCGCTGGGAGGTCGCATGGGCGGCGAACTGCACGCCTTGCAATTGACGACCGCCATCCCTTCATAGGACCCATCGGCCCTGTTTTACGGCGCCTCGGCGCCATCGGAGATTTATCATGAGCGACCCCACCGTCCACGACCGCATCGCCAAGCTGGTTGCGGAGCATCCCGTGCTGCTGTTCATGAAAGGCACGCCGCTGTTTCCACAGTGCGGCTTTTCGTCGCGCGCGGTCGCGATGCTCGATCGCCTGGGCATCGAATATGGCACCGTCGACGTGCTGCAGGACATGGAAATTCGCCAGGGCATCAAGGAATTTTCCGACTGGCCGACCATTCCGCAGCTTTATGTGAAGGGCGAATTCGTCGGCGGCTCCGACATCATGATGGAAATGTGGGAGGCCGGCGAGCTGCACCAGCTGATGGACGGCGTCCCGACCAGGGCCGAGTAAGGCGCGGACGACCGGCGCGTTTCCCGGTCGTCGCCAGGTCAGCGGCATCATCGAGGTGAAAGCAGCCGGGGGGCGGGGCCTTGCGGCCGCCGCGCCCCCCATTTGCCTCGGGGGTAAGTGGGGATGTCCCGGTGGGGGCAGGGGATATCAGGGACCAGACCGATACCCCCTGCCGCTCCATTGAGCGGAACACTCGGGAACATGTCCTACCATACAAGCCGCGTGCCAAATCGCGGCGGTCCAGCTTGGCCGCGCGATTCCGTGGTTAGCGAAATCTTACCGCATCGCCCGACTGTCAAAATTTCCGACACAAATCGCGCACCCTCCATTCAGGCGACGTTCAGGCAATTGACTACATCTGTAGTCGTGTTGCAAACGAGGCCGAAGGAGGGGATCCGTCATGGCTGAACGCGCAAGCGAATCCGAAATGCAGGTGCTGAACGCGCTATGGGACGAGGCACCGCAAACGGCAGCCGAGCTCGCACAGCGGATCGGCGCCGCGAACGGCTGGACGCAGGCGACGGTGAAGACGCTGATTGCCCGGCTCGTTCAGAAAGGCGCGGTGACGGCGGAGGCCGATGGGCGCCGCTATCTCTATCGGCCGGCCATCGAGCGCGCCGACGCGGTGGGCGAGGAATCGCAGCGCTTCGTCGATCGCCTGTTCGGCGGGCGCGTCAGCCCGCTGATCGCGCATCTTGCCGATCGCGAGGCCCTGTCGGAGGCCGACATCGAAGAAATCGAGGCGCTGCTGCGGAGGCTGAAGTCATGAACGCCGCGACGATGCTGCAGGCATGGGGCGACACGATGCTGATCACCGCCTTGCTCGTGCTGGCTGTACTCGTCGTCCGCAAACCGTTTGCGCGACGCTTTGGGCCCGGGCTGACCTATGCGCTTTGGGCGATCCCGGCGCTTCGGTTCGCGTTGCCGCCGCTGCCGTTCGCCGAACCCGCAGCAGCCTCCGCCTCCGCGGCGTCGCCGCCGCTGGATGTGGTGGTGGTCGAAATGGCCGACGCCGCACACGCGATGGCGACACCGGCGACGATGCCCGGGGCGAGCTGGACATTCGGCGACATGCTGCCGCTGCTGTTCGGGCTCTGGCTTGCGGGCGCGCTGTTCGTGATCTGTCGCGCATCGTCGATGCACCGGCGTTTCAAGGCCGCTGTTCTGGAGTGCGGGGTCGATCTGGAGCCGCTGGGTCCGATCCGGCTGGTGATGACCGACGCGGTCGACGGGCCGGTTGCCTTTGGTCTGCTGCGCCGCTTCGTCGTCGTGCCGCGCGACTTCTTCGCGCGCTATGCCGCCGACGAGCGGGCGCTCGCGATCGAGCACGAGCTGTCACATCACCGGCACGGCGATTTGTGGGCCAATACTGCCGCGCTGCTGCTGCTGGCGACGCAGTGGTTCAACCCGTTCGCCTGGCGCGCGCTTCGCGCGTTCCGTTTCGACCAGGAAGCGGCGTGCGATGCGCGTGTGCTGACGACGGCCGCCGCTGCTGGCGAGCGGCGCAATCGCACCGCGAGCTATGCCACGGCAATCGCCAAGACCGCCGTGGGCCCGCGCCTGGCGCTCGCGGCGCCGATGGCATCGCACGACAATTTGCAGGAGAGGCTGACGATGTTGATGCAAAAGGATATTTCGCGCACCCGGGGGATGGTCGGGCGCCTGCTTGTCGGCACCGCCGCGCTGGGCATTCTGGCCGCGACGGCGACGCTGGTCCCCGTCGCCACCGCAAAGGCCGAGGCGCATGTCGAGGATCTGGCGCCGCCTGCGCCGCCCGCCCCGCCGCCGCCCGCTATCGCGGATGTCCCCGCGCCGCCGCCGCCGCCCGCGCCCCCCGAGGTCGTCGACGGCGCGCACTCGCTGATGATTTTTACCAGCAAGGATGACGGCGATGCGGCCAAGGCGGGTACGGCGCGCCGCGAGGTCACGCGTGTCGTGGTACAGGGCGGAGCCGACGTGCCCGGCGCCGCACCGGACGTCCGCAGCTTCGAATTCCGGATGCCGGGCAACCTGTCGCGTGCCGATATTCTGGACACGTTGAAGGAACAGGGCATCGAAGGCGCCCGGGCGGGTGCGATTGCCGACAAGCTGGAAGCAAAGCGGCGCAAGGGGTTCCGTACCGCGCTGGCGCCCGTGCCGCCGCTGCCCCCCGTACCGCCCATGCCGCCCGTCGCGTGGCAAAAGGGGACTATCCGCGCGATGACGGTGGCGCCGTGTCCAGGCGGCGAGGCCGACCAGCCTATTGTCGACCGCGAAGATGTCGAGGGCGGCCGGAACATGCGTGTGCTCCTGCTGCGCTGCGGGGGGCTGTCCGCGGACAAGGCGAAGATGATTTCGTCGCTGAAGGAAGCGCGGCAGAAATTTGCCGAAGGCGAGCAGGGCAAGGCCCTGTCCCCCGACATGCGGGCCAAGGTGATCGGAGATCTCGATCGCTCGATCGCCGGGCTCGAAGCCAAGGAAGACTGATCGCACCCATCCCGGATCTTCGACGCCGGCACCCGGGTCCCCGGTCGGGGCCGGCGGCAGGGGCGGGGAAGGGAGCGGGGCTTCTCCGCTCCCTTTTCTGATTCTCCACCCTTTTTCTTCGGTGGCGGCGATGCCACATAGGGGCGGTGAGCGAAGACAAACCCTGGCCCGACACGATCCGCGCCGGCGAGTGCGAGCAGCACGAGCCGCTGGTGCGCCGCGTTCTGGCGCCCAACCCGTCGCCCTATACCTTCACGGGCACCCAGACCTGGATCGTCGGTGCGGGAGCCGATGTCGCGGTCATCGACCCCGGGCCTACCGGCAGCGGCATGAGCGTCGGCGATCCCCCGGACGCCAACGGCACCGGGCATGTCGATGCGATCCTGCGTGCGACCGAAGGCCAGCGGATAGCGGCGATCCTGTGCACCCATACGCACCGCGATCACAGCCCTGCGGCGGCGCCGCTCAGCGATGCGACGGGTGCGCCGATCGTCGGATGCGCGCCGCTGGTCCTCCGCGACGAGGGGCCGCGCGCCGATTCGGCCTTCGATCCCGGCTATGCGCCCGACCGCGTCCTTGGCGACGGCGAGCGGGTGGCGGGCGACGGCTGGACGCTCGAGGCCGTTGCGACGCCGGGTCACACGTCGAACCATCTCTGCTTCGCGCTCGTCGAAAGCGGCGCCTTGTTCACCGGCGATCATGTGATGGCCTGGTCGACGAGCGTCGTCAGCCCGCCGGACGGCGACATGGCCGCCTATATGGCGAGCCTGTCGAAGCTCTATGACCGCGACGATCGCGTCTACTATCCCGCGCACGGGCGCGCCGTCGCCAAGCCCCGCCAGCTCGTGCGCGGCATGCTGGGCCATCGGCGCCAGCGCGAGCGGCAGATATTGCGGGAACTCGAACGCGGCACGCACGTCATTCCCGATATGGTGAAGCAAATGTACAAGGGGCTCGATCCCCGCCTGACCGGTGCCGCGGGGCGGTCGGTGCTCGCCCACCTGGTCGACCTGGAACAGCGCGGCCGCGTGGCGCGCGACGGCGACGCGTGGAGCCTCGTGGCATGAATCGCGGACTGTTCCGCGTCCTGATCGTCGCGATCCTTGCGATCGCGCTCTTCCTGGGCTGGCGCGCATGGGACGGCTGGCAACGCAGCTATGATCCGCAGACGGTCGTGGCCGCAAGCCTTCAGGGTTTGCAGGAACAGAATGTGCTGGTCCCGTTTACCGCGCGCTATGTCGCGGTCGTGACCTCGACCCAGAGCCGAATGGGGCTGAGCGCCAAGAAAACGCTGATCATGCCCGGAACGGTGCGTTACGAGGTCGATCTTGGCCGATTGAAACCGTCCGACCTCGACTGGGATGCCGCGACCTCCGCATTGACCGTGACGCTGCCGCCCCTCCGGCTCGCGGGCCCCGAAATCGACATCGACGCGATCAGCGAATTTCGCGATGGAACGATCCTGTTGACGCTCACCGATGCGGAAGAGGTGCTCGACGCCGCCAATCGCAAGGCGGCGCAGGCGGAATTGATCAAGCAGGCCAAGGGGACGACGCCGATGCGCCTGGCCGAGAATGCGGCGCGCGCGGCGATCGAGCAAAGTTTTGCGATGCCGCTAAAGGCCGCCGGGATCGATGCCACGGTGACGGCGCGTTTCGCAAGCGATGCCGGCTAGACACGCTTCTCTCACCCTGAAAGCCGGGCTTGCTCCCGCAGCAGAAACCGCCGAATTGCCCTGTCCAGAGGGGCGGTGTAGGGGAGGGCACGGCAAGAGCCATATAAGGAAAAGCCATGACTGCCCCCATCCGCGAAAATCTCTCCGGCCTCGACCTGCGCGCGGAGATCGACCGGCTCCGCAAGGACCGCAATGCCGTCATCCTGGCGCATTATTACCAGAAGCCCGAGATCCAGGATCTCGCCGATTTCGTGGGCGATTCGCTGGAACTGTCGCGGAAGGCAGCCGAGACCGACGCCGACGTCATCGCGTTTTGCGGGGTCAAGTTCATGGCCGAGACCGCAAAGATCCTGTCGCCCGAAAAGATCGTGGTGCTGCCCGACATGGACGCGGGGTGCAGCCTCGAGGATAGTTGTCCGCCCGAACAGTTCAAGCGCTTTCGCGCCGAGCATCCCGATCATATCGCGCTGACCTACATCAACTGCTCGGCGGCGGTGAAGGCGCTGTCCGACGTGATCGTCACCTCGTCGAGCGCCGAGACGATCATCAGCCAGATCCCCGAAAACCAGAAGATCATCTTTGGGCCCGACCGGCATCTGGGTGGCTATCTGAACCGCAAGTTCGGGCGCGACATGCTGTTGTGGCCGGGCGTGTGCATCGTCCACGAAGCCTTCAGCGAGACCGAGCTGCTGAAGCTGAAAGCGCAGCACCCGGATGCCCCGGTCGCGGCGCATCCCGAATGCCCGCCGCATATCGTCGACCATGCTGATTATATCGGTTCGACCAGCGGCATCCTGCAGTTCGCCAAGACGTTCCCGGGCGACACGCTGATCGTTGCGACCGAGCCGCATATCATCCACCAGATGGAAAAGGCGCTGCCCGAAAAGACCTTTATCGGTGCGCCGGGCGCCGACGGAAACTGCAACTGCAACATCTGTCCCTACATGGCGCTCAACACGATGGAGAAACTCTATCTGGCGCTGCGCGACCTCCAGCCGCGGATCGAGATGGACGAGGATTTGCGGGTGGCAGCGAAGCGTAGTCTCGATCGCATGCTCGAGATGGCGGCGGGAACGGTGGGCAAGGGCGACCTGGGACGCGCCTGACAACCGAGTCGCGATCCGAAGCCGCGCGCCTGATTCGCGCCTCCGGGAACGACTCGGGCGCGAGCCGCGTCTTGCGGCGACCGAATCCGAATCCGAAAATGTTGCGTGCGCGTTACAAAAATGCTGCGCAACAAATCCAAGTTGCTAATGCCGGACTTATCCACAAGCGCGCGGGCCTCCGCGCGCTTTTTTGTTGGCGGTGAAGGCGCGCCGTGTCAGCTTCCAATCATCGGACGACAGAGGCGTCGGACCGCCGGGAAAACAAGGGTGGTTGCAAGACCAGCCGGACGAGAACGGACCGGATCGACGAGCGATGTGGACCGATGGCCGATCACGGAAGACTGCGATTCCCACGAGTTGAAGTCGACCCGATCGGGTGAAAGGCAGTCCATCGCTTTTGATGACTATCGGCTTCGGCAGATTTTCGGACAAAATGATGAAGGGCTTTTCAGGTGCGGCCGGCCCCCGCAAGGGGGCCGACCAAACCGTCGCCGGACTGCATGCGTGCTACCGCGACGGATCATTTTGCGGACCGCCGAACGCAAGCGAAGCGGGCCGGGACGATCCGAAGCCGGAAGGCCGGATGCAAATTCCGGATAGTGGGGGTTGGCAGCGATGCCGGCCCCCATTTCGTATGCGCGGCGTCGGCCTGGCCGGCCGCGGACCGACCCGGCGTCCGCCGAACATCGAGCCCCTGTGACCGCAATCACATCGGACCCCGCCCCCTCACTCTATAGCTGCGAGCGCGACCCGGACCAGTTCCCCGACCGGAACTGATCCCACTATCCCGGCCGGAGGCGTCCGCGCACCGGCCGGGAACCTTTTGCCCCTTCCTGGCATTCTGCTGACATCGGTAAAACGATGGTCGTCCGCGACGAGGCGTGAGCGAAAACGCCTGCGGTTCGCTCATCGCCCCGGTCCAATAAAGGGAGCAATTACATGGGTATCATCATCACGCTTATCGTCGGCGGCATCATCGGCTGGCTGGCGAGCATCGTCATGCGGACCGACGCACAGCAGGGAATCATCCTGAACGTCGTCGTCGGCATCGTCGGGGCCTTCATCGGCAACATTCTGGGCGGCATGTTCGGCATGGGGGCGTCGCTCAGCACCTTCAGCCCGATCGGTCTGCTCTGGGCCTTCATCGGCGCGGTGGTGCTGCTCGGCATCATCAACCTCGTCCGCCGCGGCAGCGTGCGCTGAACAAGCGAAGGGCGGCGCTCCTGGCAGGGGCGCCGCCATTCCGGCTGGCTGAAACCCGATATTCGCGTTATCATCGCCCGGCCCGCAACGTCGGGCGGCAACATGCACCGTAGGGGGTCATCACATGACTTGGATTATTGCGATCATCATGGGCGGTATTATCGGCTGGCTGGCGAGCATCGTCATGCGCACCGATGCTCAGCAAGGCATTTTCCTGAACATCGTCGTCGGCTGCGTCGGGTCGATCCTGGGCCGCTTCCTGTTCGGCAGTTTCCTGGGCGGCGGCCATCTTCGCGGCGACGCGTTCGACTGGCGCACCTTGGTCACCGCCTTCATCGGTGCGGTGATCCTGCTCGGCGTGGTCAACCTGGTTCGGCGCGGGCGCGTGCGGTAATCGCACCACGATAGGCGATCCGGAAGGGTCGCTTCGCAAAGAGGCGGTCGGCGCGAGCCGGCCGCCTCTTTCCGTTCGCGGGAACTGGAAGCCGGCGGGCGGCTGGCGTATGAGCGCGCCCGGCCGAGGGAGAGGCGGCCCATCGCCTTTTTCCTTGCTAGTAGTGATTTAATACGGTAACACACCTTCGACGGATTTTCGAAGTCCTGTCGCGCGGACTTGGGGGCGGGATCGCTGTGCGGTCGTAGGTCCCGCTGCCGCGCGCGGCAGAAAGGGATTCGACGTGAACTACGAGCGGAAAGTGGATTCGATGGACAGCCTGTCGGGCTCGACGCAGAGCTTTTACGAAGAAGCGGACAATCGCCGCAAACGGACGTTGCTGATCGGTGCGCTGGTCCTGATCGCGCTTGTCGTTGCGGGGGCATGGTATGCCTTTTCCGCGGGCAAGGACGACGGGGCCGCGACGGCCGCCGGCGCCGCGGGCGGCCACGACGGTGCAAGCGTTCCGACGATCACCGTGATGATCCCCGGCCAGCAATCGGTGCAGGCCGCAATCGCAGCCAACGGGTCGATCGCCGCGCGGCGCGAAATGCCCGTGGGCGTCGCGGGAGAGGGCGGCCAGGTGATCAGCGTTCTCGTCGAGCCCGGTCAGTGGGTCGGGGCGGGGCAACCGCTTGCCGTGATCGACCGTGCCGTCCAGACGCAGCAGGCGGCCAGCCTGGCGGCCTCGATTCGCGTGGCCCAGGCCGACGCCGATCTTGCCCAGTCCGAACTCGATCGCGCCGAAGCGCTCGTTTCGCGCGGCTTTGTGTCGAAGGCGGACATCGACCGCAAGCGTGCCACCCGCGACGCCGCCAACGCGCGCGTTCGCGTCGCGCAGGCGCAGTATAAGGAAGCGGTCGCACGCAACGGACGGCTCAACATCGTCGCGCCCGCCGCCGGTCTGGTGCTGACGCGCCAGGTGGAGCCCGGGCAGGTTGTCGGTGCCGGCAGCGGCGTCCTGTTCCGCATGGCGAAGGGCGGCGAGATGGAAATGCTCGCCCAGATGGCCGAAGCCGATCTCCAGCGCATCGCCGTAGGCACGCGCGCGGTCGTGACGCCCGTCGGTACCAATCTGCAGATCGCGGGTCAGGTCTGGCAGGTGTCCCCTGTCATCAATCCCGACACGCGACAGGGCACCGTGCGTATCTCGGTGCCTTACAGCAAGGCGCTACGTCCCGGCGGTTTCGCCGACGCGCGGCTGATCGCGGGCTCCGATCAGGCGCCGTTGCTTCCCGAAAGCGCCGTGCAGAGCGGACCCGAGGGCAATTATGTTCTCGTCGTGAACAAGGACAACAAGATCGAACGCAAGCCGGTGAAGGTCGGCACCGTTACCGACGGAGGCGTGTCGATCGCATCGGGGCTGACGGGCCAGGAAAAGGTCGTCGTGCTCGCGGGCGCCTTCCTGAACCCCGGCGACACGGTGAAGCCCGTCGTCCAGAAAGCGTCGCAATAATCGCACCGGCACCGCACAGAGGCGTTTGAACCATGAATTTCCGTAACATCTCCGCGTGGTGCATCCGTAATCCGGTGCCGCCGATCGTGTTGTTCATTCTGCTGCTGCTGGCGGGACTGGTCAGCTTCAACCGGATGGACGTCAACGACAATCCCGACGTCGAATTCCCGGCGGTGCAGGTGGTCGTGGTCCAGCCCGGGGCTGCGCCGACCGAGCTGGAAACACAGGTGACCCAGCGCGTCGAGGCCGCGGTCCGCGGGGTGAGCGGCGTCGACGAAATGTCGTCCTATGTCAGCGAAGGAAGCAGCCGGACCTTCGTCCAGTTCGCGATCGGCACGCCGATCGACCGGGCCTATAACGACGTCAACCAGGCGGTGTCGCAAATCCGCAGCGAATTGCCCGACGGCATCCTCGAACCGCAGATCGTCCGGGTGGACATCGCCGGCGGTCCGATCACCTATTTCTCGGTCGAAGCCGCCGACATGACGTTGGAGCAGTTGTCGTGGTTCGTCGACAACACGGTGGCAAAGGAATTGCTGTCGATCCCCGGCATGGCGCAGGTCAGCCGCTCCGGAGGTGTCGATCGCGAGATCCGGGTGATCCTCGATCCCGCGCGGATGCAGAGCTATGGGCTGACCGCAAGCCAGGTGAACCAGCAGCTGCGGCAGGTCAACGTCAACGCGGCGGGCGGACGCACCGAAATCGCCGGATCGGAGCAGGCGGTGCGCGTGCTGGGCAATGCCGCGAGCGCCTATGAGCTGGGACAGACGCGGATATCGATCGGCAGCGGGCGCACGATCCGCCTGTCGGACGTGGCGCGGGTCAGCGACGGCTTTGCCGAGCAGCGCAATATCGCCAAGATCGGCGGCCGGCAGGTGCTGTCCTTCTCGATCGAAAAGGCCAAGGGCGCATCCGACGTCACCGTTCACGACGACGCGATGAAGAAGCTCGCCGAGATCGAGAAGAACAATCCGAAGGTGAAGTTCAAGATCCTCTTCACGCGGACCGAATATACCAAGGCGCAGTATCACAGTTCGATGGAAGCGATGATCGAGGGCGCGGTGCTCGCCGTCGTGGTCGTCTTCCTGTTCCTGCGCGACTGGCGCGCCACGCTGATCAGCGCGATGGCGATCCCGCTGTCGGCGATCCCGACCTTCTGGTTCATGGAGCTGATGGGCTTTTCGCTGAACAGCCTGTCGCTGCTCGCGCTCAGCCTGGTCGCGGGCGTGCTCGTCGACGACGCGATCGTCGAGATCGAGAATATCGTCCGGCACATGCGCATGGGCAAGACCGCCTATCAGGCGTCGATCGACGCCGCCGACGAGATCGGCCTGGCGGTCGTCGCGACGACGATGTCGATCGTGGCGGTCTTCCTGCCGGTGGCGCTGATGCCCGGCGTATCGGGGCAGTTCTTCATCCAGTTCGGCATGACCGTCGTCTTTGCGGTGCTGATGAGTCTGGCCGTCGCACGCATGATCACCCCGATGATCGCCGCCTATTTCCTGTCGGCGCAGGGCGAGCAGAGCCATGCCGAGGGACCGTGGATCGACCGCTATGAGCGGGTCCTTGCCTGGACCCTCAATAACAACAAGCACAAGGATGTCCGCGCGCGCTATGACGCGGTGCCGACCCGAACGGCGTTTTTGACGCCGGGCTTCGTGGTGGCGGGGATCGCCGTCCTCGCGTCGATCGTGCAATATTTCCAGCCCGTGCCGGCCGGCCAGGACGCGCCCAATCCCGCAGTGCATTTCCTGCTTATGACGCCGATATCGGCCGTGGCGGCTTTCCTGCTGGGCAATTTGATGGGAATCATCGTCGGCGCGATTGCCTGGGCGTTCAATGTGCGAGGGTGGGCTTACACTGCATGGGCGGCGTTCATGGTTCGCCGGGCCTATGCGCGTCTGTTCGACCATCGCGTTTGGATCGTCGGGATCGGCGTCGGCGCTTTCGCGCTGAGCCTTGTCCTGTTCGCCACGCTGCCGCAGCAGTTCCAGCCGACGACGAACAGCGACTATAGCCAGGTCAAATACGAACTGCCGCCGGGTTCGACGCTTGAACAGAGCGAAGTCATCGCGCGGCAGATTTCGGCGATCCTCGACGACAGCCCGGTCGTCGACACGGCTTTCTATGACGTCAATGTCGGCGGCGGCAACGCCTTCCTGACGCTGAAGAAGGATCGCGAGATTTCCAGTGTCGAATGGGAACGCAGCCTCCAGCCCCAGCTTGCGGCGATCCCCGACGCGCGCGTGTCGTTCCAGAGCCAGTCCGGCGGTTTTTCGGGCCGCGACATCACCTTCGTCATCGGCGGCGATGATCCGGTGGCACTGGAAAAGCATGCGCTGAAGATCGTCGACGAGATGAAGGGGCTGAAGGAAATCCGCGCGCCGCGCATCGAAGGCGACATTCCGCGCCCCGAAATCATCCTGAAGCCGCGTCTCGACCTGGCCGCCGACCTGGGCGTGACCACGGCCGCGCTCAGCCAGACGATCCGCATCGCAACGCTCGGCGACATCGATCAGAATGCGGCGAAATTCTCGCTCTCCGACCGGCAGATCCCGATCCGGGTCCTGTTGTCCGAAGATTCGCGCCGCAGCCTTGCGACGCTGGAGAATTTGCCCGTACCGACCGCGAACGGCGGCACGGTGCCGCTGAAGTCGGTCGCCGAGATCGGTTTCGGATCGGGCCCGACCGAGCTGAGGCGCTATAACCAGACGCGGCGTATCGTGATCGGCGCCGACCTCGCGCCCGGCCTCGTCACGGGCGATGCGCAGGCGAAGATCGATGCGTTGCCCGCGGTCAAGAATATGCCGCAGGGTATCCGCAAGGTGATCCAGGGCGACGCCAAATGGCAGGCCGAGATGATCCAGAACTTCGTGATCGCGGTCATCTCTGGCCTGATGCTCGTCTTTGCGACGCTGGTACTGCTCTATCGCCGCTTCCTGTCGCCGCTGGTCAACATGTCCTCGCTGCTGCTGGCGCCGCTCGGCGGTCTGCTCGGCCTGCTCATAACGGGCATGGAAATCTCGATGCCCGTCTATATCGGCTTGCTGATGCTCCTTGGCATCGTCGCCAAAAACTCGATCCTGCTCGTCGATTTCGCGATCGAGGAAATGGACCAGGGGGTCGGCAAGGTCGAGGCGCTGATCGATGCGGGCCGCAAGCGCGCGCAGCCGATCATCATGACCACGGTCGCGATGGTCGCGGGCATGGTGCCGACCGCCCTGTCGCTGACCGGAGACGGCGCATGGCGCGCGCCGATGGGCGTCGTCGTGATCGGCGGCCTGATCCTGTCGACACTTCTCACGCTGCTGATCGTGCCGGCAGGCTTCAGCCTGGCGGACAGCATCGAGAAGCGGCTGGGACGCTTCTTCTCGAGCAACCTGCTGACCTACAGGCCGGGCGACGACAGCCGGCCGCACGCCGATCCGGTGCCGCATCCGGCGGAATAGGGGATGAGCCGGCGCGGGGTGTTCGACCGCGCCGGTTGCAACCTTTGGCGCGGCGCGCCATTTGAAGCACCATGAAGGATCGCACGACCCCGCCGATCGGGCAGATGAGCGCCCACCCGCCGCGGGTGGGCGTTGCCGTTCCGACGGGGGGATTCAACATCCGCGTCGTGGCGACGGGGCTGCTCGTCGTGATGGCGACGATCTTCGTCGCGGCGAAATATTTTCAGGATGCGCATCCCGCGGTCGGCTTCGTGCGCGCGTTTGCCGAGGCGGCGATGGTCGGCGGGCTCGCCGACTGGTTCGCGGTCACCGCGCTGTTCCGGCATCCGATGGGCCTGCCGATCCCGCATACGGCGATCGTGCCGCGCAACAAGGATCGTATCGGTGACACGCTCGCGCGCTTCCTGCTGACCAACTTCCTGCTGCCGCGCCTGATCGCGCGCAAGATGCAGGAGGTCGACATTGCCGGGGCGGTCGGAAAATTCCTGTCGCAACCCGCCGAAGGCGGCGGACGGTTGAAGCTGGGCGCGTCGCGGATCATTGCCGACGCACTGGGCGCGCTCGACCAGCAACGGCTTGGCGGCATGGTCAAGTCGGCGATCGCCGACCGGCTGCGCGAGCTCGATGTCGCGCCGCTGCTGGGGCAGGCGTTGCAGGCCGCGCTCGCCGAGGGGCGCCACCAGCCCCTGCTCGATGCGATGGTCAAATGGGGATCCAAGACGCTCGATCTCAACGCGCATCTGATTCATCAGATGGTCCACGACAATTCGAACGCCATCGTCCGGTTCACCGGGCTCGACGAAAGCATCGCGAACCGGATCGTTTCCGGGCTCGGCAAGCTGCTCACCGACATGGCGGCGGAACCCGATCATCCGATCCGGCTGCGCGTCGAGGAGGGCATGGCGAAGCTCGCGCTCGACCTGCAGCACGACCCCGAGGTTCAGGCGAAGGTCGAGCGTGTGCGGGACGAGCTGCTCGACAACCCGGCGGTAAAACGCTGGCTCGACGGACTATGGGAACAGGGCCGCGGCGCGCTGCTCAAAGCCGCTCGCGATCCCGAGACGATGCTCGCCGGCCGGCTTGGCGAACTTGTCACCCAGTTCGGAACGATGCTGGGCGACGACGCGACGATCAAGCGGACGCTCAACCGCTACGCGCGCCGTGCGGTCGTCGGTGTGGTCGACAGCTATGGCGAAACGGCGCTGCGGCTGGTGTCGGACACGATCCGCGGCTGGGACGCCAAGACGATCACCGACCGGTTGGAGAATGCGGTCGGCGACGACCTGCAATATATCCGCATCAACGGCACGCTGGTGGGCGGGCTGGTCGGGGTGCTGATCCACACGGTCGACGTGCTGCTCTGATCATTCGGGCCGGACGCAGTCGGCCAACCCCTCGCGATAGGTCGGATAGCGCGGCGTCCAGCCCAGCAACCGCTTCGCCTTGCCGTTCGCGACGCGGCGGTTTTCGGCATAGAAAGCGCGCGCGGCGGGCGAAAGGCCCGCTTCGGCGAGCGTCCGAGACGGCGGCAGCGGGGCGCCCAGCATGGCGCAGCCCCATTCGACGAGCCGGTTCTGGTGCGCCGGTTCGTCGTCGGCGAGATTATAGAGACCCGGCGGACCGGCGAAGGATGCCAGGATACCGCCGGCAATGTCGTCGACATGGATGCGGCTGAACACCTGTCGCGGCAGGTCGATGCGATGGGCGCGCCCATCGCCTATGCGGTCGAGAATCGAGCGGCGGCGACCGTAGATGCCGGGCAGGCGAAAGACGCGCATATCCCCGCGCATCGCCTGCCAGGCGGCGTCGGCGGCATTGCGATCGGGCCGCCGACCCCTGACCGGCGCGCTTTCGTCGACCCATGCGCCGTCGCAGTCGCCGTAAACGCCGGTCGAGGACAGATAGCCGACCCAGCTTGCCGGGGCGAGGGCAAGCGCCTGACCATAGCGCGCCAGCACCGGATCCTTCCCGTCCGAAGGCGGGACCGACGACAGGATGTGCGTTGCCGAGCGCAGCGCCGTGAGGACCGAGGATTCGTCGTCGAAGGCGATCGTGCCGCCGCGACCGCTTCGCGTCGTTCCCGTCACCTCCCACCCGCGGGCCAGAAGGCGGTTGGCGATATGGCCGGCGCTATAGCCCAGCCCGAAAATCAACATCCTGCTCATCGGGCGCCTTATTGCGCAGGCGCGCCGCCAAGCCTAGACCGTTCGGATGACCGACGCTTCCTCCTTCCCCGCCGTTCCCGTCACGATCCACCGCGGCGATTATCGCCCGCCCGAATGGCAGATTCCCGACATTGCGCTCGATTTCGCGCTCGGCGTCGACGAGACGCGCGTCACCGCAGCGCTATCGGTCGAACGCGCGGCGGGCGCGCCGGCGCCGCTGACCCTGCGGGGCGACGGGCTGACGCCGGCGGAGGTGCGCGTCGATGGCGCGGTGTGGAACGACTGGCGGATGGACGGCAGCGACCTGATCGTCGACCTGGGCGACCGGGCCGCCGCGACGGTCGAGGTCGATACGCTGATCAATCCCGCGACCAATACCCAGCTGATGGGCCTTTATGCCTCGGGCGGAATGCTCTGCACCCAGTGCGAGGCGGAAGGGTTCCGCCGCATCACCTTTCACCCCGACCGCCCCGATGTGCTCAGCCGCTACAAGGTACGGATGACGGGCGACAAGGCGCGCTTTCCGATCCTGCTCTCGAACGGCAATTGCATCGCGTCGGGCGAGGGCGAAGACGGGACGCACTGGGCGCTATGGGAAGACCCGTGGCCGAAGCCTTCTTATCTGTTCGCGCTCGTCGCCGGCGATCTCGTCGTCAACCGCGACAGCTTTACCACCATGTCGGGCCGCCGGGTCGAGCTTGGCATCTGGGTGCGCGCAGGCGACGTCGATCGCACCCATCACGCGATGGCGGCGCTGAAGCACAGCATGAAATGGGACGAGGAGGTCTATGGCCGCGAGTATGACCTCGACCGTTTCAACATCGTCGCGGTCAGCGATTTCAACATGGGGGCGATGGAGAACAAGGGGCTGAACATCTTCAACACCCGCTACATTCTTGCCGATCCCGACACCGCGACCGACATGGACTATGACGGGGTCGAAGGCGTCGTCGCGCACGAATATTTCCATAACTGGTCGGGCAATCGCGTGACCTGCCGCGACTGGTTCCAGCTCAGCCTGAAGGAAGGGTTCACCGTCTATCGCGACCAGAGCTTTTCGGCCGATATGGGATCGCCGGCGGTCAAGCGGATCGAGGATGTCCGCATCCTGCGCGCCGCGCAATTCCCCGAAGATGCGGGGCCGCTGGCGCACCCCATCCGGCCCGACAGCTATCAGGAAATTTCCAACTTCTATACCGCGACCGTCTATAACAAGGGCGCCGAGGTGATCCGCATGATGGCGACCCTGCTCGGGCCCAAGCGCTTTCGGGCGGGCACCGACCTTTATTTCGAGCGCCATGACGGCGAAGCCGCGACCTGCGAGGATTTCGTCCGCGCGATGGAGGAGGGCGGGGGCATCGACCTGTCGCAATTCCGCCGCTGGTACGAACAGGCGGGAACGCCGAAATTACACCTCGCGCTGGCGCGCGACGGCGACGAGTGGTTTCTCGACGTTGCGCAAACCGTGCCGCCGACCCCGGGGCAACCCGACAAGGCGGCGATGATGATGCCGCTGCGCCTTGCGGCCTTTGCGATGGACGGCGGCGACACGGCTCTGCCCGATACGCTGGTGACGCTGACCGAGGCCGTGCAGCGCGTGCCGATCGGCCGCTTTGCCGCCCGGCCGGCGCTGTCGGTCAATCGGGGCTTCTCGGCTCCGGTGATCGTCGATTTCGAGCGCGCGCCGGGCGAGCTTGCGTGGCTTGCGGCGCACGACGACGACCCGTTCGCGCGCTATGAGGCGCTCCAGCAGCTGATGCTCGATACGCTGGTTGCGGCGGTCGCGGGCAAGGCGGGAGACCGTGACGCGGTCATCGACGCGGTACGGCAGACGCTTGACGGCGCGGCCGACGATCCGGCCTTCGTGGCCGAGGCGGTTTTGCTGCCGAGCGAAGCCTTCATCGGCGACCAGATGGTGACGGTCGATCCCGACGCGATCCGTCGCGCGCGGCTGGCGCTACAGGCGGCGATCGGCAAGGCGCTCGAAAACGAATGGCGGGCGATTCTCGCCAGGACGGCCCCGGCGGCGACCGACCTGTCGCCCACCGCCAAGGGCCGTCGCCGCCTGCGCGGGGTCGCGCTTGCTTATCTGGGAGCGACCGGGGAGGAGGATGTGCCTGCGCTGGCGTTCGACATCTTCTCCGCCGCCGACGGGATGACCGAGCGGCAGGCGGCGCTCGCGACGCTGGCGCATGGCGACAGCGACGAACGCGCGCACGCGCTCGACATCTTCTACCAGCGGTATCGCGACAATCCGCTCGTTCTCGACAAATGGTTCCAGGTGCAGGCCTGGTCGCTGCGCCCCAATACCGTCGCGGCGGTCGCCGAGCTGGCGCGGCATCCCGATTTCACGCTGGCGAATCCCAATCGGGTGCGGGCGCTCTATGGCGCCTTCGCCGCGAACCAGGCGGCGTTCCACCAGGCCGATGGCGCGGGTTATCGTCTGCTGGCCGACCTCGTGATCGCGCTCGATCCCAAGAACCCGCAGACCGCGGCGCGGATGATCCCGCCGCTCGGCCGCTGGAAACGCTTCGATGACACGCGGCAGGCGCTGATGAAGGGCGAACTGCAACGCATCCTCGCGCAGCCGGGCCTGTCGCGCGACACGACCGAGCAGGCGTCGAAGAGCCTGATGGGGTAGGAGCGATCGCTTAGCGTCGTCGTTTCAAAGTTCAGTAAAGTTCAGCCTTGTGCAGCCGCCGATGGGTCGCATTCGCCGAACCTGTCGCGCCGGTCCCGCGCGCATTCGCAAACCGGGCCGTGACCGCTTTTATCCACCTGTCCAAAGAGCCGGGACGAAGGCTGGCACAGTCGGATCATGTAGGACAGCGATTTTTTGCGATGGAGGCTTCGGGGTGGGAAGCGGACGTTGCCTATTCGTCATCCCGGCGAAGGCCGGGATCTCGCCGGTGCGTAAAACCGTCAGGGTGAGATCCCGGCCTTCGCCGGGATGACGTTGGTAAGCGACCACAACCGCTCGTTCACAGGCATTCGTCATCCCGGACTTGATCCGGGATCCATTCACGCGACGCTGCGCCTAATGGACCCCGGATCAAGTCCGGGGTGACGAGAAGAGGAAGGACCGCTTCCGGCCGCTTGCTGTCATTGCAGCCGAAGTGGCAGCGAATGGCCGGAACGGGGTGGGGAGCTGCCATTCGCGTGTTAAGCCCCTCCCCTTCAGGGGAGGGGTGGGGGCCAGCGGCCGTGCGCGAGGTCGTCAGGCCCCACCCCACTACGACTAGGCAGCAAGCTGCCAAGTCTTCGTTGCCCCTCCCCTGAAGGGGAGGGGCTTGCATCTCGCACGTCCCCCTTCGGTCGATTCCGGGCGCCTCCACCGCCGTTCGTATCGAGCTAAGTCGATATACCCATCGAAATAGCGCGACGCCGAGGGGGATATCGACTTCGCTCGATGCGAACGTGTCAGGATAGACCAGAACGTCCCCTGCGGTCGTTAACGGCCGCGCAGCTTCCCGGGGAGGTCAGCTTGCCGCGAACAGCTTCGTCCCCGACACGCCGACGACGATCGGCGCCATGAAGCCGAACGGGTGGAGACGGGGGCTAGCCCGCGAGCCACTCCGCGACGTCGCCCGCGACCTTGTTCGCCGCTGTGGTCAGCGCTTCGCCGACCGGCTTGGCTTCGACCTTGCCGCCGATCGGTTCGCGCGCTTCGAAGCGTCGCTGGGTCACTTGCTTGCCGCCGGTGTCGACCAGCATCGCCTGATAGACGACGACGACCTCGTTCGTCGCTTCGTCGACACCGAAGTCCAGAAGCTGGCCCGCCAACTGTTCGCCCGGCGCGGTCAGATATTGACCCTCGTCGAGGATGACGCGGTTGGTCCGCGCGGCGACGGTTTCGGACAGCAGGCGCTGGAACAGGCGCTGCGGCGCCTCTACCCATTGCGCATCCTTTACATAAGCGACGCTGGCATCGTCCTGTTGCACCGGGATACGCTGGGTCCGCAGCTTTTGCGGCGCGGTCGGAATCAGGATGGTGAGCGCCTGATCTTCGCCGGCGGTGCGCGCCTGGCCCGCCGCAGGGACGGCATCGCTGTCGAGCGTCAGCAGGAACGGCGGCGGCTTGGCGCCAAAGCTCACGCAGGCGGACAGGGCGACCGCGCCAAAGGCGGCGAGCATCGGTATGCTGAGACGGCGGAGCATGGTCGGATACCTCATGGTTTATAGTCGGGCAGCTTGCTGCCGCCGATCACCGCGCCCGCCCCTTGCTGGTCGAGCTTGTCGGTCAGGCTGGAAAGCGAGGACGAGGTGCGGCGCAAGTCGCGGATCAGGGCATTGGCTTCGGGTATCGTGCTCTGACTGAAGGTCTGCAGCCCCGGCCGTGCATCGGCGATCGCGCTTTCCAGCGTCTGCATCGACTGGTTGGCCGAGGCGAGCGTGTCGGCGAGATTCTTCATCGCCGGATCGACGTTACGATCGATCGTGCCCTGCGCCGAGGCGGCAAGATTGCCGATTTGTTCGGCGGCATTGCCCGTCTGCTGGATCGCGACGCGCGTGTCGGCGAGCGCCTTTTCGATTGCCGGGCCGTTGCGGGCCAGGATCGCGGTCGATTGTTCGACATTCTTCAGGATCGCCGAGAAACTCGCCTGATTTTCATCGTCGGCGAGTTCGGCGAGCCGTTCGGTGAGGGTCGAGAGCCGCTGAAGCAATTGCGGCGCGGTGTTCAGGATTTCGCCAAGGCCGCCAACCCGGTTCGGGATCACCGGTTTGCCCGCCGGCCCCCGGTCGGTGATCGGCGGCGCGCCCTTGACCGCGCCGTCGAGAGCTATCTGCGAGACGCCCGTGAAGCCGACGCCTTCGAGCGCCGCGGTCGTGCCTTGCAGGATCGGGACATTTTCTTCGACCTCGATCCGGACGCGCACGAACTGCGGATCGTCGCGCCACAATTCGATCTGCCGGACCTGGCCGACCGGGACGCCCGAGAACTGGACCTGCGCGCCCTTGTTCAGCCCATCGACCGACTGTTTGAAGAAGATGTCATATTCGCGCTTTGCCCCGCCGCTGTCGTTCGCCATCCAGACGACGAAAATCGCCAGCGCGGCGGTGAAGAAGAGGACGAAGGCGCCCACCAGCACATTGTTCGAGCGTGTTTCCATCAGCCTATCCTATCGCCGCCCGGCAGTTTGGTTCCCGCCTGCGGCTGCCCGGCCGCGCGGTCCGTTGAAATATTCCTGTATCCAGGGATGCTCGGTGGCAAGCAGTTCCGGGATCGTGCCGACCGCGATCACTTTCTTTTCCGCCAACACCGCGACGCGGTCGCACGTCGCGTAGAGCGAGTCGAGGTCGTGGGTGATCAGGAAGACCGTGAGGCCCATCGTGTCGGCAAGTTCGCGGATCAGCTCGTCGAACTTCGCGGCGCCGATCGGATCGAGCCCCGCCGTCGGCTCGTCGAGAAAGAGCAGCGCGGGGTCGAGCGCGAGCGCGCGGGCCAGCCCCGCACGCTTGACCATTCCGCCCGACAGTTCGGCGGGATATTTGGGTCCGGCATCGGACGGAAGGCCGACCATCGCGACCTTGTAGGCGGCAATTTCGTCGAGCAATTGTTCGTCCATGCGCGGGTAATATTCGCGGAGCGGAACCTGGATATTCTCGGCAACGCTGAGCGTCGAGAAGAGGGCGCCTCCCTGAAACATCACGCCCCAGCGGCGACGCAGGTCGCGCGATTCCTCTTCGTCGGTGATCGTGTCGAGCGACTTGCCATAGACTTCGATCTCGCCCGCGGTCGGGGTCTGCAATCCGACGATCGACCGCATCAGCACCGATTTGCCGGTGCCGGACCCGCCGACGACGCCCAATATCTCGCCCGAGCGCACATCGAGGTCGAGATGATCGTGGATCACCGCATCGCCGAACTGGTTGACCAGTCCGCGAACGCAGATCGCCACGTCGAAGCGTTCCGGCCGTACCGCGTCGGCGGCGGCGAGCTCCTGCTCGATCTCGGCCCGTTCTTCCTCTTCGCTCATCAGTTCCACCCGATCGACGAGAAAAAGACGGCGAAAAAGGCATCGAGCACGATGACCAGGAAGATCGCGGCAACGACCGCGGAGGTCGTGCGACGGCCAACCTCCTCTGCATTCTGGCGCACCTGCATTCCCGAATAGCAGCCGGTGACGCCGATCAATATGCCGAACACCGGCGCCTTGATCAGCATCGCCCAGAAATCGGTCATCGGGATGATTTCGCGGAGGCGCTGGATATAGGTCAGCGGCGGGATATCGAGCCCGACCCACGAGAAGACCCCGCCGCCGACGATCGCACAGATGCTGGCATAGAAGCCGAGCAGCGGCATGACGATCGTCGACGCCGCGACGCGGGGCAGAACGATCGCTTCCATCGGCGATACGCCGATCGTCCGCATGGCATCGACCTCTTCGGTCAGCTTCATCGTACCGATCTGGGCCGCGAATGCCGACCCGGACCGGCCCGCCACCATGATCGCGGTCATCAGGAGGCCGAGCTCGCGGATCGATGCGCGTCCCACGAGGTTGATCGTGAACACCTCCAGCCCGAATTGTTCGAGCTGCACCGCGCCCTGCTGGGCGATGACGATACCGATCAGGAAGCTCATCAGCCCGATGATCGGAAGGGCATCGACGCCCACAGCCTGAAAGCGGGTGACGATCGCGTGCCAGCGAATGCGCCGCCGCGCGCGAACCTGGTTGACGAGCGCGATCAGCATCGCACCGAAAAATCCGACGATCCCCAGCAGTTCGTGCCAGACCCCCTGGCTCGCCGTCCCGACCTGTTCGAGCATTCGGGCCCACATTGGGCGGCGGTCGCGGCGGACCCGATAATCGCTCTTGTCCTCTGCGAGGGCTTTCAGCAGCCGCTGCGCCTCTTCGCTGGCGCCGGTAACCTTTGCATCGTGGGCGTTGGCGGTACGCGTGACGATCCACGCGCCGACGGTATCGATTCGTTCGATGCCCGACAGGTCGAGGGTGGCGATCGGTCCGATGTCGTCGAGCCGCGCCGGCAGGTCGCCGAGGCGGGCAAGCGTCAGCCGTCCGGTAAAGCGCACGTCGGCGCCACCGGCCCCCTCGCTCGTTTCGAAATCCGCCTTGGCCGCCATCGCGCGAACCTTGTCCTATTTGTCCAATAAGCTCAAGCGAATCCGTGGCATGGTTGCAAAGCCTTGGCTGCCGGGGCGGGCGGCGGTAAGGAGCGGCCGATGAGCGACCCAGCCGCGCCCGATTATGCCCACCGCGTCGCGATGTACGACATGGATCGGACGATCACGCGCGCGGGAACCTATAGCGGTTTTTTGATGCACGTCGCACGGCGGCGCCAGCAATGGCGCCTGTTGTTGCTGCCGCTCGTCGGGCTTGCCGGGGTCGCCTATGCCTTGCGGCTGATCGACCGTTCGCAGCTGAAGGCGATCAACCTGCGGTTGCTGGTCGGAGGACGTTTCAGCCGGGCCGAGATCGCGCCGTTCGCCGAAAGCTATGCCGACAAGGTCGTGGCGCGGGGCCTGCACGGCGCGGCGCTCGAGCAAATCGCGGCGGATCGCGCGGCGGGATATCGGCTGCTCCTCGCGACCGCTTCCTTCCATCTCTATGTCGATGCGATCGCGCGGCGGCTCGGCATCGACGATGTGCTCGCGACGCGGCTCGACGAACCCGATGGCAGCGACCATATTCATGCCCGGCTGTCGGGCGACAATTGCTATGGCGATGCGAAGTTCGCGCGCATCAGCGGCTGGCTGGCCGACAATGCCATCGTGCGCGATGCGGCGCATATACGCGCCTATTCGGACCATGTTTCCGATCACCCCATGCTGCGCTTCGCCGACGAGGCCGTCGCGACGACCCCATCGCGCAAGCTGAAGCGACTGGCGCCGCAAATGGGGTGGCAGGTGGTCGACTGGCGCGCCGCCAGGTAGAGCCCCCTCCCGCGAGCGGAGAGGGGGCCTTGCTCAGACCGCGGCAAGCGCCTGATCGAAATCGGCGATCAGGTCGTCGGCCTGTTCGATACCGATCGAAATGCGGACCAGATTGTCGGTGATACCAAGCGCCTTCTTGCGCTCGTCGGGTACCGACAGGTGGGTCATGGCGGCAGGATGGCTGGCGAGGGTTTCGGTGCCGCCGAGGCTGACCGCGAGCTTGGCGATCTTGAGCGCGTCGAGGAACCGGAAGCTCTCTTCCTCGCCGCCCTTGACGAACAGCGAGAAGGTCGACCCGGCGCCGGTGCAATGGCGGTCGAACACATCCTTTTGCGGCCCGTCTTTCAGGAAGCCGAGATAGCCGAGTCCCTCGACCTTGGGATGGTCGCGCAGAAAGGCGCAGACCTTTTCGGCATTTTCGCCGGCGCGGGTCATGCGCAGTTCGACGGTTTCCAAGCTGCGGAGCAGCATCCATGCGGTGTTGGGATCGCAGATCGTGCCGATCGTGTTGCGCATCATGCGGATCGGGCCGAGCCAGTGCTTCGAGCCGAGCACGCCGCCCGCGACGAGGTCGCTGTGGCCGCCGGCGTATTTGGTCAGGCTGTAGAGGACGATGTCGGCGCCGTGCTGGAGCGGGGCGGACCAGAGCGGGCCGAGAAACGTGTTGTCGATCGCGATCGGCGGCCGCGCATCGGCATCGAACGCGGCCTCGACCGCGGCGCGCATCGCCTGCACGTCGACCAGCGCGTTGGTCGGGTTCGCCGGGCTTTCGAGATAGACCATCGCGACCTTGCCGCCCTGCTTTGCCGCCATTTCCTTCGCGCGCGCCAGAATCGCGTCGATTTCGTCGCGCGAGGCTTCGGCGGGGAAATCGACGTAGGACGCGCCGAAGCGCGACAGGATACGCGCGATCAGCGTTTCGGTCGCGGCATAGAGCGGTCCCGAATGGACGATGACGTCGTTCATGCTGACATGCGCGAGAAGCAGCGTCGCGATCGCCGACATGCCGCTGGAAAAGACGAGGGCATCCTCGGCCTTTTCCCAAACGCCGAGCCGGGCCTCGAGGATTTCCTGGTTGGGCCCGTTGAACCGCGAGTAGACGAGGCCTTCGGCGCCCCCGGGACGCTTGCCCGTGATCCCTTCGAAATGGCGCTTGCCCGCGGCAGCACTTTCGAAGGCAAAGGTCGAGGTGAGGAAGATCGGCGGCTTCAGCGACCCTTCGGAGAGCATCGGATCATAACCATAGCCCATCATCAACGTCGACGGCGACAGCGCATGACCGCCGATTTCGGTGACGTCCTGCTTGGGCTTGCGGCGAACCGGGGCGCCGGTGAGTTCGTTGTTGTCGATTGCGGGCATATAGATTTCCTTGGGGTGGATTTAGTTTCTCTTGCAACTAGCGCGCTTCGACGGCCGCGTCACCCCGCCATTGTCATCCGATCGTCGCGATGGCCCAGATCACCCCGATCAGCAGCGGCACCCCGAAGCTGTCGAGCGCGAGCCCCGCGGTGAGCATCCGCGGCAGTGCGATATGCTCGGTCGCCCAGGCGATCGCGTTGGGGCCCGTTCCCGAGGGGAGCATGAAGCCCCAGCTTGCCGCCATCGCGACGGGTAGCGCGAGCAGGACCGGGTCGGCGCCGGTCGCGGCGATCAGCGCGGCGAGGACGGGGGTGATGCCGCTCGCGGTCGCGACATTGCTGGCAAATTCGGTGATCAGGATCGTGAGCGCGACGATAATCGCGGCCAGCGCGATGGTCGGAATCGACCCCAGCGGGGCGAGCACGCTGCCGAGCCAGGCGGCGAGGCCGCTGGCGGTGATCGAGGCGGCGAGCGCAAGGCCGCCGCCGAAGAGCATAATCACGCCCCACGGTGCGCGGTCGGCCTCTTTCCAGACGAGGAGCGGGCGGCCCGTGCCGTCGGGGACGACGAACAGCAGCAGGCTGCCCGCGACCGCGATGGTACCGTCGGTCAGCGCCCCCTTCGGCACCAGCGGTGCGAGCAGGGGCTGGACCATCCACAGCCCGACGACGAGCGCGACGATCGGCACGACGCGGCGCTCGGCGGCCGACCAGATCGCCTGGTGCCCGAGCGCCTTCGACGCCGCGGCGCCGTCGAAGGGATGGTGGGCAAGCCGCTGAACCCGGGCCAGGATGATCATCGCCGCCGGCACCGCGAGCGCGACGACCGGAATGCCGTAGAGCGCCCAGGTCGCAAAGCCGATGTGGAGGCCCAGCGCGCGTTCGATCAGGCCCGCTGCGATGGCATTGGTCGGGCTGCCGACCAGCGTGCCGAGGCCGCCGATCGACGCCGAGAAGGCGATGCCCATCATCACCGCACCCGCGAAGCCGCGCGTCTCCGCCGCTTCGACCCCGCCTGCGCGGAGCACGGCGAGGGCGATCGGCACCATGATCAGCGTCGTCGAGGTGTTCGAGATCAGCATCGACAGGATCGCGGTCGACGCCATGAAGGCGAAGAGCAGCCCGGTCGAGGTCGGCGGTGCGAGCTTGAGCAGCGCGAGCGCCAGCCGGCGGTGCAGGCCGACGCGCTCGATCGCGAGCGCGAGAAAGGCGCCGCCGAGGATCAGGAACAGGATCGGGTCATAATATTCGTTGGCGATGGCCTTCGCCGACATCACGCCGGCAAAGGGCGTGACGAGGAAAGGGAGCAGCGCGGTAACCGTCAGCGGCAGGGCCTCGGTCATCCACCATATCGCCATCAGCAGGGTCAGCGCGGCGATACGCCACGCGGGCAAGCTCATGCCCTCTGGCGCCGGGAGAGCGATCATGGCCAGAAAGACGATCAGGCCGCCGATCAGTCCGAAAAACCGTGTGCGCGTCATCGCTTCCCCCAAACCCGTCCTGTCACGCTTCCTCAAGGAAGCGGGGCGCCGGATCAAGCCCGCTATTTATTTCGGTCCCGGCGATCATTGCCAGTTCGTCTTGGCGAGGAGCGTAGCGACGAAGCAAATTCCAGCCCCGACGGGTCCCGACCCTAGCTGGAGATTGCCTCGCTCCGCTCGCAGTGACGCCCCAGGAAAGGCTATAATTTCAAACCGATCATCGACACTTGCCGGCCATAGCACGCCTCGCCGCGCAGGCAGGCGCGGCGATAGCTGTAGTAATCCTCTTCTTCGGCGCACGTATCCTGCCCGCCGATCGCGACCGTGCTCACGCCAGCCGCGGCGAGCCGTGACGCGACATAGGCGGCGATGTCGAACATCGCATGGCCGGGGCGCGCCGCGGCAAAGAAATGCTCGTTCGCCGGATCGTCGGACAGGAAGCGCCGAACGAAACCCTCGTCGACTTCATAGGAAGCGCGCCCGATACACGGGCCGATCGCCGCCGCAATATTGTCGCGGCGGGCGCCAAGGCGCTCCATCGCCGCGACGGTCGAGTCGGTGACCCCCGCAATCGCGCCCTTCCAGCCGGCATGGGCGGCCCCGACGACGCCGGCTTCGCGATCGGCCAGCAGCACGGGCACGCAATCGGCGGTGAGGATCGACAGCAGGATGCCGGGCGTCCGCGTCGCCAGGGCATCGGCCTGGGGCCGCATGGAGAGGTCGCTGGCGTCATCGACGATCACGCAGCGGTCGCCATGCACCTGATAGACGCCGGCGATTGCCGCACCCGGAAGCATCGCGCCTGCCGCCCGCGCCCGATTTTCCGCGATCAGCGCAGGATCGTCGCCCGATCCCAAGCCGCAATTGAGCGACGCGAGTTCACCCGTCGAAACGCCGCCCCGGCGCCCGAAAAATCCGTGCGGGATGCCCGCGAGCGGGAGTGCGGTGGTTTTATGAGCTGAGGTCACAGGTCGAGCCGCCAGATCCGGTCTTCGTCGATATGGTTGCCGACGCGGAACGCGTTGCGCCCGACGTCGGCGAAGCCGTAGCGACGATAAAAGGCCTGGGCGCGGCGGTTCTCGCCGAATACCGACAGATAGAGAATCGAGGCGCGCTCGCGTGCCCAGGCGATGCCCCATTCGATCAGCGCGGCGGCGACGCCGGTGCCTTTTGCCGTTTCGCCGACATAGAGCTGATGGAGTTCGATCGCATCCTCGGCCGGCTGGCCGGCGGGCAGGTCGAAGTCGAGGGGGCCGAGTTTGATGAAGCCCAGTATTCCGCTGCCTCCCGCGTCGCGGACGAGCGCGAGGGCCCAGGCAGGATCGGCGATCTGCGCGGCCAGCCGATGCGGAGGGTTCCAGCCGGCGAGGAAGATCGCAAGGTCGGCGGGATCGTAGATGTGACCAAAGGTGGCGACGAACGATGCTTCGGCAAAGGCCGACAAGGCATCGGCATCGGCCGGAGTCGCGATGTCGACGATGGTCATGCGACGGCTCCGATTTCGGGGAAGCCCTCGGGGCGGGGCCAGCCCGACGCGTGGACCGCCATGACCTTGAACAAATCACCCATCTGTTCGGCGTCGACAAGGCGATCGCGCTGGGTGCGCAGGTCGGCGCCGCGTTCGGGCGCGGTCCGGGCCAGTGCGTCGAGGCGCGCGTCGATGCCGAGGCGTTGCAGCCATGCGCCCTGTCCGACCGGTCCGAGCACCCGCGCGCCGGCTTGGCGGGCGGCAAAGGCAAGGGCGGCGAAATCGACATGGGTCGTCAGGTCGACCTCACCCGGGTCGGCGAACGGATCGGCAAACCGGTGGGCCTTTACGGCTTGCAGCGTATCGCCCGCCCTGGGGCCGCTGTAGCCGTAATCGATCGCCAGCATCGCGCCGCCGTGGCGCGAAAGGCGAAAAGCGCAGCTTTGCATGATAGCCGCGGCAACCGGCGCGGTTTCAACGATCGTCCCGTCGGATTGGTGACGGAGTGCCGGGGGGATGGCTTCGTCGGCCGGAATGTCTCCGGGCCTGGCCGCCAGGCCGTCCGCGGTTCGCACGACGGTGCGCTCTCGCCAGCCATCGGCGGTCATCTGATATTGGTGGATCGGCAGCGCATCGAAAAATTCGTTCGCCACGATGATCGGCGCCACGTCGTCGGGAAGGCCGGCAATATCGTCATGGTGGAGCGCCGCCGGGATGCGCGCGCTTTGGGCCGAGCGCAACGCCGGGCTCGTTTCCACGAAATGGATGCCCTGCGGTGTACAGCCGAAGCGAGCCATCGCCCGCAGCGCGTCGGCGGCAAGCGATCCGCGTCCGGGCCCGAGTTCGGCATAGCGGAAGGCCGGGCGCCCCGCGCGTTGCCACAGGTCGGCGATCCAGATGCCCACCATCTCTCCGAACATCTGGCTGATTTCGGGCGCGGTGGTGAAATCGCCGCCGGCGCCAAGCGGGTCGCGCGTTGCATAATAATGCGCGTTCGCGGCAGCCATATAGTCCGCAACGGTCATCGCGCGCTGCGCGGCGATCTGGAGCATCAATTGTTCGGGGGTCGGCGGGCCGTCAGGCAATGCTGTCGGTCCCCGCGACGGGTTCGACGCGCTGGCGGCGACCCTTGGCCGTTGCAACGAGCCAGGCGCCGGCGGCCAGCATCGGGATCGTCAGCGTCTGCCCCATCGTCAGCCCCCACGACAGCGTGCCGAGCTGCACATCGGGTTCGCGGACGAACTCGAGCGCGAAGCGGCTGAGTCCATAGATGATCGCCGCCATGCCGAACAGAAAGCCCGGCTTGTAGCGGGCATCGGTGCGCCAGAAGAAAAAGGCGAGGATCGCGAACATGACGATACCCTCGAGCCCCGCCTCGTACAGCTGGCTCGGGTGGCGCGGGTCCATCGTGCCGCTATGCGGAAAGATGATCGCCCAGGGCACGGTGGTCGGACGGCCCCACAGTTCGCCGTTCACGAAATTGGCAAGGCGACCGAAGAAAAGGCCGAACGGGACGACGCACGCGATATAGTCGCAGAAGCGCAGAAAGCTGAGCTTTTCCTTCTTCGTCACATACCAGATCGCGATCAGCACCCCGACCACGCCGCCGTGCAGCGACATGCCGCCATCCCACAGCCGCAAAATCTCTATCGGACTGCGAATGTAATTGCCGAGATTGTAGAAGAGCACATAGCCGAGGCGTCCGCCGACGATGATGCCGAGCATGGCATAGAAGATCATGTCGTCGGCGTGGCGGCGGGCCATCGGGGCGGCGGGCTGCGCGATCAGGCGCAGCAAATACCAGTAGCCGACAAAGATGCCGGCAAGATAGGCCAGCGCGTACCAGCGAATGGGCCAGCCGAACACGCTGAACGCGATGCTGCTGTTTTCGCCCATCAGATCGTTGAAATTGAGATATTGTGTCGCGTCGGCTAAGGTTGCAAAAAGAAACATATTGTCTCGGCCCTTCCCCAGGAGAGGCCTTCCCCATAGGGGGTAAGGCAAACGAGACCAAGAGGAGAGATAAAGGATGCCATCCGCGCTCGATCTGCGCCTGGAAGCCGCGTACGACCTGATCACCGGTCCGGGCGGGCCGATCCAGGTGGGGTCCATCGAAAAAAACGGGCGCGAGCTGCCCTTCATCACAAATGCGCCGTCGAATCTGGTCGATTATGTTGCCTTTTTTTGTGCGCAACATGGCGACGCGACCTTCCTTGTCGAAGGCAATGAGCGGCTGAGTTTCAGCCAGGTCTATGCCGCGGCGCGAAAGGTCGCGGCGGGGCTGGTCGACGGATATGGCGTGAAGCGCGGCGACCGTGTCGGCATTGCGATGCGCAACGCCAACGCATGGTGCGTCGCCTATGTCGGCGTCCTGATGGCGGGGGGATGTGCGACGCTGCTCAACGGCTGGTGGCAGGGCGGCGAACTCGCCGCGGGGATCGAGGATACCGAGACGAGCCTGGTGATCGCCGACCCGCAGCGCGCCGAACGGCTCGCGTGCGCGGAGCATCGCGCGAAGGTCATCACCCTCGACATCACGCGCCCGATCGACGAGGCGATCGCCCCGATCACCGACGCGGGCGGCAGCGAGGCGACGCCCTTGCCGCAACTCGGGGCGGACGATCTTGCCACGATCCTCTTCACGTCGGGGTCGACCGGTCAGTCGAAGGGCGCCTGGTCGCGGCACCAGGCCGTCGTGCAGGGCATTTTCAACTATGTCACGCAGACCGCGAGCATCGTCCACCTGCTGACCGAGGACGGTCAGATGTCGGATATCCAGCCCGCGACGCTGATTTGCACTCCGCTGTTTCACGTGACCGCCGAGATTCCGGTGTTCCTCCAGAGCTTCGCTCTCGGCCGCAAGCTGGTCCTGATGCCGAAATGGAATGCCGAGGAGGCGATGCGGCTGATCCAGGACGAACAGGTCAATTATTTCGTCGGCGTGCCGCTGATGAGCTATGAGATACTGGTCCATCCGAACCGGTCCAAATACGACCTGTCGACGTGCAAGAGCTATGCCGGCGGCGGTGCGCCGCGCCCGCCCGAGCATGTGAAGCGCCTGTCGACCGAGATGGGCGAGGGCAAGCCGCTGCTCGGCTATGGCCTGACCGAGACCAATGCGGTCGGGTGCGGGATCATCAACGAAAATTATCTCGAAAAGCCGACGTCGACCGGCCCCGCGTCGAAGCCGCTCGTCGACCTCGCGATCCTGGACGACCGGGGCGAGCCGTTGCCGCAGGGGCAGGTGGGCGAGGTGTGCATCCGCTCGATCTGCAATTTCGAGGGCTATTGGAACAACGAGGCGGCGACGAAGGCGGCCTTTTTCGACAACGGCTATTTCCGCACCGGCGACCTCGGCTATCTCGACGAGGACGGCTATCTGTTCATCGTCGATCGCAAGAAGGATATCATCATCCGCGGCGGCGAGAATATCAGCTGCCAGGAAGTCGAGGCGGCGATCTACGAGCATCCCGACGCAAAGGAATGCGCGGTGTTCGGCTTGCCCGACGAACGGCTGGGCGAGGTCGTCGGCGCGGTGGTGTGGATGGCGCCGGGCAGCAAGGCCGATGCCGCGATGCTGACCGAATTCCTGTCCGAACGGCTCGCGCCGTTCAAGGTGCCGGTCAAGATCTGGATGGCGTCCGATTCGCTTCCGAAGCTCGGCAGCGAAAAGATCGACAAGGTCAGCCTGCGCAGCCGGTACCGCGAGGAATATGCCGCGGAGCCTGCGGCGTAACCGGAACGGGCCGCACGCCGAACCCCTTCAAGCCCCTCCCCTTCAGGGGAGGGGTTGGGGTGGGGGCTGTCGAGGTTGCGCAAGGCCGATGCCCCCCACCCCACTACGACTAGGCAGCAAGCTGCCAAGTCTTCGTTGCCCCTCCCCTGAAGGGGAGGGGCTGTAGAGGGAGTGCTGGAAACGATGAACGACGCTGCCCCGACAGCCGTGCCGCCACCCGAACGCGTTTATCGCCACCGGCTGCCGACACGCATCTGGCATTGGGTGAATGCGGTGACGTTGCTCGTCCTGCTGATGAGCGGCCTGATGATCTTCAACGCCCATCCACGCCTCTATTGGGGACAATATGGCGCGAATTACGACCATGCCTGGCTTGCGATCGGGGCGACCGAGACAACGGGATTCCTGCGCGTCGGTTCGTTGCGGGTGGAAACGACGGGCGTGCTCGGTCGCTGGACCGATGCAGACGGAGCCGAGCAGACATGGGCCTTCCCTGGCTGGGCGACCATCCCGACGCGGTATAGCCTGGCCGATGGGCGGCGGTGGCACCTGACGTTCGCGTGGGTGCTCGCGATCGCGCTGACGCTCTATATGCTCTGGACGGCATTCGGCGGGCATCTGCGCAAGGATCTGCACGTCCGGCGCGGCGAGTGGTCGCCGCGGCATATCTGGCAGGATATCAAGGATCATGCGCGACTGCGCTTCCCGACCGGCGAAGCCGCGGCGCGGTATAATATCCTGCAGAAGCTGTCGTATATCGGCGTGATCTTTATCCTGTTGCCGCTGATCATCGCGACCGGGCTGACCATGTCGCCGGGGTTCAACGCGACCGCGCCGTGGCTGCTCGATCTGTTCGGCGGGCGGCAGTCGGCGCGCTCGATCCATTTCATCGTCGCGTGGCTGCTCGTCCTC
This sequence comes from Sphingopyxis sp. CR5, assembly GCF_059693785.1. Lineage (NCBI taxonomy): Bacteria > Pseudomonadati > Pseudomonadota > Alphaproteobacteria > Sphingomonadales > Sphingopyxidaceae > Sphingopyxis > Sphingopyxis sp. CR5. Next base: position 306,916 of record NZ_JCATIE010000005.1, read on the forward strand.
TTCTTCCTCGTCCATATCGCGATGGTGCTGCTGGCCGGACCGGTGAACGAGGTGCGCTCGATGATCACCGGCTGGTTCAGCCTGCCGGCGAAGACGGGGCGCCCCGAATGAGCCAGCTCATCCTCCCGCGCCGCGACCTGATCCGCCGCGCCGGCGGCCTCGTCGCCGCGGCGGGCGCGTTGCCGCTCTTGTCGGGCTGCGACGCGATCAACGATGCCGAGCCGGTGCGCAAGATCCTCTCGCTCGGCGAGGAGATGCACCTCGCGAGCCAGCGCGCGCTGACCGACCGCGATGCGCTCGCACGCGAATTCACCCGCGCCGACCTGTCGCCCGTGTTCCGCTCGAACGGGACGCGGATGCCGGCCGGAGCCGACTATGCCGCGCATGTCGCGCGCGGCTTTGCCGATTGGCGCCTGCGGGTCGGCGGCCTTGTCGCGCGGCCGCTGGCGCTGTCGATGGCCGATATTCGCGCGATGCCGCAGCGTACCCAGATCACGCGCCATGATTGTGTCGAGGGATGGAGCGCGATCGGCCAGTGGACGGGCGTGCCGCTGCGCCGCATTCTGGCCGCAGCCGGCCTTCGCGACACCGCGCGCTATATCGTCTTTCGCTGTGCCGACCGGATCGGCGACGCCGATTATTACGAAAGCTGCGACATGGTCGACGCGCAGCATCCGCAGACGATTCTGGCCTGGGCGCTCAACGGCGCAGCGTTGCCGATTGCCAATGGCGCGCCGCTGCGCCTGAGGGTCGAACGCCAGCTCGGTTACAAGCAGGCCAAATATCTGACCGCGATCGAAGCGGTCGCCAGCCTCGACCGCGTCGGCGCGGGCAAAGGGGGTTACTGGGAAGATCGCGTGGACTATGAATGGTATGCTGGTATCTGATTCCAACACAGACGATTGGAAAGGTCGCCCATGTCCATTCTCCACCCCTTCCTGTCACGCGTCATCCGTCAGGGCCAGCTGACGGTCATATCCCCGGGCGGGGCACGCGAAATTTTCGGCACTCCCGCGCCCGGTTTTCCCGACGTGACGGTACGGTTCGCGAGTCGGAAGGGCATGCGCCGGATCATCCTCGATCCGCGGCTCGGCGCGGCTGAGGCGTTCATGGGCGGCGAAATGCGGATCGACGAGGGCGATATCATGGAGCTGATCCAGCTTCTTCGCGCGAATACGCCCTGGGACAGGGGCGGCAAGCTGAAGGAGCGCGGCCCGGTCGGCGAGGCCGCCGACTGGATCAAGACGCGAATAAACTCGATCAATCGCCGCAGCCGTTCGCGCTCGAACGTCGCGCATCATTACGATATCGGGAATGATCTCTATCGGCTCTTTCTCGACAGCGACATGCAGTATAGCTGCGCCTATTGGCCCCGCGAGGACATGACGCTGGAGGCGGCCCAAGAGGCGAAAAAGGCGCATATCGCCGCCAAGCTCGCGCTTGCGCCAGGGCAGTGCATCCTTGACATCGGATGCGGCTGGGGCGGCATGGCGATCACGCTCGCCAAGCTTGTCGACGTGCAGGTGCTGGGCATTACCCTGTCCGAAGAGCAACTCGGGCTCGCCAAGGACCGTGCGGTCGCGGAAGGGGTCGCAGACCGCGTGACCTTTGAACTGATCGATTATCGCGACCTGGCCGACCGTGAACCGGGCCGCTTTGACCGCATCGTGTCGGTCGGCATGTTCGAGCATGTCGGTGCGCGCAATTTCGAGACGTTTTTTCGCGCCTGTGCCAATTTGATGACCGCCGAAGGGGTGATGCTGGTCCATACGATCGGTCGCTTCGGCAAGCCGGGATCGACCGACGCCTTTACGCGCAAATATATCTTCCCCGGCGGCTACATCCCGGCGCTCAGCGAGACCGTCGCGGCAAGCGAGAAAAGTCGCCTGATCGTCACCGACGTCGAAACGCTCCGCCTCCATTATGCGCTGACCTTGCGTCAATGGTATGCGCGGACGCTGGCGCACCGGGACGAGATCGTCGCGATGATGGGCGATCGCTTCTTTCGCATGTGGACCTTTTACCTGGCCGGCGCGACCGCGGCGTTCGAAAACGGCGGCATGGGCAATTATCAGATCCAGTTCGCGCGCAGCCGGCATGCGTTGCCGCTGACGCGCGACTATATGGCAGGGGCCGAAGCGGACTATCTGGAATAGGAATGCGCGGTCGGACGGGCTAACCTCCAGAAAAATGCGGGCAATCGAAGGAGCCGTTGGTGAGCGACGACAAGCGGGAAACGCTGGGGCTGAGCGCGGCCTGGGCAATGGCGGTCGGGGGCATGATCGGCGGCGGGATTTTCTCGGTGCTCGGGGTCGTGATCGAACAGGCGGGGCGGCTCGCCTGGCTGAGCTTCCTGATCGGGGGTGCGATCGCGCTGGCGACGGGGTGGAGCTATAGCCGGCTGACCGTGCGCGGCGGCCGCAGCGGCGGGGTCTATCACTTCCTGCGCCAAAGCAAGCAGCATGGCGCGGCGGCGGCGGTCGCCTGGGTATTGATCGTCGGCTATATCCTGACCGTATCGGTCTATGCCCACACGTTCGGTGCCTATGTCGCGCACAGTTTCGGCGCCTCGTCCTTCGTCAGCCATATTCTGGCGATCGCGATCATCGCTGCGATCACCGGCGTCGTGTTGCTCGGCGTCGGCGAGAGCGCGCTGACCGAAAAGATACTGGTGTTCGGGAAGTTGCTCGTTCTCGGCGCGCTCGCGGTCGCCGGATTGTGGCATTGGCAACCCGACCAGCTGTCGCCCGCCGGCGAGCATGTCACCGTTGGCGGCGCGATCGTCGGTGCGGCGCTCGTCTTCATGGCCTATGAGGGGTTCCAGCTGCTTGCCTATGACTATGAGGTGATGGCGAAGGCCCGGCGCAACCTGCCGCTGTCGATGATGACCGCGATCGCGGCGGTGATCGTCATCTATATCGCAGTTGCTCTGGGAGCGGCGATGCTGGTCGGCGCCGACCGTATCGTGGCCGACAAGGAGGTCGCGCTTGCCGCCGCGGGCAGCGCGGCGTTCGGCAAACCCGGCCTGATCGTGGTCACGATGGCCGCGGCCTTTTCGACGGGTTCGGCGATCCTCGCGACGGTCTTTGGCACCTCGCGGCTCGCACAGCGGGTCGAAGGCGAAGGCGATTTGCCCGACCTGTTCGGCCGGACGAACAGCGAGGGTGTTCCCTTTGCCGCAACGCTGCTGATTTCGGGCGGGGCAATGGTCCTGACGCTGATCGGCAGCCTGGGGCAGCTCGTCGAGGCCGCAAGTCTGGTCTTCCTGCTGACCTTCGCGACGGTCAATTTCATCGGCTGGCGCCGCGAGGCGGTCCATCCGGCGATCGGCGTCGGGGGATTTGCGGGCGCAATCGTCGCATCGCTGTTGCTGGCGCGGCGGCTGTTCGAACAGAATCCGGTGGAGCTTGTCGCGATCGTTGCGGCGCTGGCGCTGGCGATCGGATATGGATTGTGGCGCGAACGGAGGCTAGCGGCTTCGCAGGACGAGGCGGCGCGCCGGACCGAAGCCGACGAGCGCGGCTCCGGCCAGCGGTAGGGCGACGACCCACAATCGAACGCCGGTCGCGCCATGTGGGCTTGCGATACTGATTGCAGCCGTCAGCGCCAGCCCCGAACAGATCATCAGCATCCCCGCAATCAATCGCCAGTGCGCGATGCCGTCCCCCCCGCCGGATCCGGTGCTCCGTTCGAACCGCGAAAAGCCCAGGATCAACGGCAACAGGACGAGACTGTAGAGCGCGAACCACGGGGGGCGCGCAAACCACCAGGCGGCGCTGCCCGGCACGAGGCCCAGCCCGGCGCCGCCCAATACCCACGCCGCGACCACGACCAGGACAAAGGCGGTAAGATGCCAAAGATAGACGGTCATGATCATCCCGTTCACGAGCACGACCGCGGTCCAGGCGGCAGGGCGGTCGAGCAGCGCGCGGGCGGGCCGTTCCAGCGAGAGGGCCAACCCCGTCTGCGTCACGCCGAGCGCAAGCAAGGCAAGGGTCGGCGGCATCGAATTGCTCAAGGTGGCGCCGGGCACGCCGATCATCGCGACCGGATAGGGGCCCACGCCGATCAGGAGCGACAGCGCCGCCAGGCCCGCGGTTCCCCACATGGCGGCGACCCGGGGCTTTGCGAAGGCGCCCGTCTGCCACGCGTAGCCGAGCTGGTGGATGGCAACCCAGACGAAGAGGAAGTTCAGGAAATTGACATAAGGAAGGCCGCCGATGAGCGCGGCGGCATCGATCGCCGCGGCGCCACCCACCAGCACCCCGAACGAGCGCCAGCGGAACCGCGCCCACGCGCGCCAGCTAATCGGGGTCAAGGCCGTGACGATCAGGTAGACGGCGAGAAACCACACGGGGATCAGCGCGAGTTGGACCGCCATCTTGACGATACCGCGATCGATGCCGAGCGAGGTGCCGAAGAAGGCGAAGAGCGACCAGGCGATCAGAACGGGCAGAACGGGGTTGATCAGTCGCCGGATCCGCGCCGCGAACCAGTCGGCGAAGCGCCGGCCTTCCCGTTGACCGGCAGCCCAGGACGCGCCGTTGGAAAAACCGCCGACGAGGAAGAACAGCGGCATGACCTGGAACCCCCAGGTCAGCCACTGTGTCCACGGCAATATACCGAGCAGATGCCCGCCTTCGACCGCACCGCCGCGCATATAGGGGGCTGCGACCAGCCAGTGGCCGACAACCACGGCGAGAATCGAAAAAGCGCGCAGGAAATCGACATAGCGATTGCGCTCGGGCGGCGCCTGCCGCGCCATAACGCCGGCTCTCGCCCAGAGGCCTTGCGGCCGGCTTCGCCGATATGGAACGGTCATCTTATCTCTCCGGTCGCCTGGCGGATCGTGTCTGCCGCCTAAAGGATGATAAATCGTTAGGGCCGGCCAGCAAGCCGGATGGGCCTATACAAGGACCAAGGCCGCAATCCGGTTGCGTGGCGGGCGGTGCCCTGCTAGCCGCGCCCGCGTCCATTCCAGCAAGGGTTCCAGCCATGTCCGAGTCCATCAAGCGCGTCGTCCTGGCCTATTCGGGCGGCCTCGACACCAGCGTGATCCTGAAATGGCTGCAGGTGACCTATGGCTGTGAGGTCGTGACCTTTACCGCCGACCTGGGGCAGGGCGAAGAGCTGGAGCCGGCGCGCGCCAAGGCCGAGCTGATGGGAATCAAGCCCGAGCATATCTATATCGACGACGTCCGCGAGGAGTTCGTGCGCGACTTCGTCTTTCCGATGATGCGCGCCAATGCTCGTTATGAGGGCGACTACCTGCTCGGCACCTCGATCGCGCGCCCGCTGATCTCCAAGCGGCTGGTCGAGATCGCGCACGAAACGGGCGCCGACGCGGTTGCGCACGGCGCGACGGGCAAGGGCAACGACCAGGTGCGCTTCGAATTGTCCTGCTACGCGCTCGACCCCGACATCAAGGTCATCGCGCCGTGGCGCGAGTGGGATTTGACGAGCCGCACCGCGCTGATCGATTTCGCCGAGAAGAACCAGATTCCGGTCCCCAAGGACAAGCGCGGCGAAAGCCCGTTTTCGACCGACGCCAACCTTCTTCACACGTCTTCGGAAGGCAAGGTGCTGGAAGACCCGTGGCAGGAAACCCCCGACTATGTCTATTCGCGCACGGTGAACCCCGAGGACGCGCCCGACGCGCCCGAATATATCACGATCGATTTCGACAAAGGCGACGGGGTCGCGCTCAACGGGCAGGCGATGTCGCCCGCGACGCTGCTTGCGGCCCTCAACGACCTTGGCCGCAAACATGGCATCGGCCGCCTGGACCTGGTCGAGAACCGCTTTGTCGGCATGAAGTCGCGCGGCATGTACGAGACACCCGGCGGCGAAATCTATGCCCGGGCGCATCGCGGAATAGAGAGTATCACGCTCGACCGCGGCGCGGCGCACCTGAAAGACGAGCTGATGCCGAAATATGCGGAGCTCATCTACAACGGCTTCTGGTTTGCGCCCGAGCGCGAGATGCTGCAGGCGGCGATCGACCACAGCCAGGAGAAGGTGTCGGGCACCGTGCGGCTGAAGCTCTACAAGGGCAATGCGAGCGTCGTCGGGCGCAAGTCGCCGAACAGCCTGTACAGCGAGGCGCATGTGACCTTCGAGGACGATGCCGGCGCCTATGACCAGAAAGATGCGGCCGGCTTCATCAAGCTGAACGCGCTGCGTCTGAAGCTGCTGGCCAAGCGCGATCGCTGACCCTTCCCCGCAAGCGGTGATCGCCGCGCGCGACTCGGGCGATCCCGACGGGACGCCGATGGACTTTCGGGCCTGCCGACGCGGGCATCGGCACGGCTGTCCCGTTTCGGTTCATCGTGAATTGCGCCCGTTGACGCGCCAAAGCGCTGATATCGCCGGGTTGATCGATCGGACGCTATCTTGCCCCTGATCCGTAAAACTACGTAATTTTACTACCATAATTGCAGCAATTTGATAAGATATGGGAAACCATAATCGGAGGGGTTGCTGCCAAATTCAGGGTAGTAAATATGCAAGAGTTCGCGCCTGCAACAAATTCCGAGCATGAATGGCGGGTATGCCGCCTGATGTTTCCCCGGGTCGGGGTGCTTGTCGACCGCCACGGCCTGCACAAGCGGCTGATCATGCCGGGCGCATATTATGCCCGGCGCTCGCGCAGCATGGGCCGCTGGATTTATCGTCGCCGTACAGCCTGACGGGCGACGCGTTCCGCCGTTGGGCGGTCGGTGCGAGACGCTATGAAGCATTAGCGTGGCGCGTCGTCCTGCGCTAAGGGCGGGGTCATGACCGCTACCCGCTTTTTTTCCGACAATGCCGCCGCCGTTCACCCCGCCGTGATGGAATCGCTCGCCGCGGCGAACCATGTCGATACGGCGTATGACGGCGACGCGCTCAGCCAGTCGCTCGACGGAGCCTTTTCGGAATTGTTCGAAACCGAATGCGAAGTCGTGTGGATTCCGACCGGAACCGCGGCGAACAGCATCATCCTCGCGCATTTCGTGCGGCCCTGGCAGGGAATCCTCTGTTACGAAGAAGCGCATATCGAGGTCGACGAGTGCGGTGCGCCCACCTTTTACTCGGGCGGGGCCAAGCTGATGCCGCTGCCGGGGCGCGGGGCAAAGATCGACGCCGATGCGCTCAAGACCAGATTGGCCGGCATTCGCAAGGATGTGCATCAGGTGCAGCCCGCGGCGATCAGCATCACCAACGCAACCGAATATGGTCTGACCTGGCAAGCCGACGAAATCGGCGCGATCAGCGAGGTGGCGAGGGCCGAAGGGTTGAAGCTGCACATGGACGGCGCCCGCTTTGCCAATGCGGTCGCCTATCGCGATTGCGCACCGGCCGACGTGACCTGGCGCGCGGGTGTCGATGCGCTGTCGTTCGGGTTCACGAAGAATGGCGCGATGATGGCCGAAGCGATCATATTCTTTGGCGGCAGCGGCGGGGCGGGGGTTCGCGAACTGAAGAAGCGCGGCGGCCATTTGCTGAGCAAGGGACGCTTCGTCGCGGCGCAGATCCGCGCGATGCTGAAAGACGATCTGTGGCTTGCCAATGCGCGCGCCGCCAATGCCGGCGCGGCGGCGCTGGCGCGGGCGTGCAGCGGCCGGCTGATGTATCCCGTCGAGGCGAACGAACTGTTCGTCCGCCTGACCGCCGACGAGGCGGCACGGCTGCGCGCAGCGGGTTTCGACTTTTATGATTGGGGCGAAGGCGCGGCGCGCCTGGTCGTGAGCTGGGACCAGGACGCGGCCGCCGTGGCGCGGTTCGCGGCCGCGATCGAGGCGCTATGACCGACGCGCAGCCGACGCTGCTCAGCCCGCGCGTCTTCCTTCCTTTCGCCTTCGTCACCCTGATCTGGGGATCGACGTGGATCGTGATCAAGGGGCAACTCGGCATCGTTCCGCCAAGCTGGTCGGTCGCCTATCGCTTTGGGGTCGCGGCGGCGGCAATGTTCGTCTTTGCCCTGATCCGCCGCGAGAAATTGCTGCCTGGAGTGCCGGCACTCGCGTTCGCAGCCGCGCTCGGGCTCGCGCAATTCGCGCTCAACTTCAATTTCGTCTACCGTGCCGAACAGCATATCACCTCCGGCCTGGTCGCGGTGCTGTTCGCATTGCTGATCGTCCCGAACACGCTGTTCGGGCGGTTGGTGCTCAAGACGCCGCTGGCAGGGCGCTTCCTGCTCGGGGCCGGCATTGCGATCGGCGGCGTCGCGCTGATGATCGTCCATGAATATCGCGCCGCGGCGCTCGATCCGGAGGCGGTGCTGGCGGGAACGGCGCTGACGCTGACCGGCGTCCTGTGCGCCTCCACCGCCAATATCATGCAGGGAACCGGCTTTGCGCGCGCGCAGTCGATGGTGGTGATGATCGCATGGGGCATGGCGTTCGGCGCGCTGGGCGACGCGATCTTTGCCTGGATTACGACCGGGCCGCCGGTGATCGAGACGCGCTTTTCCTATCTGGGCGGAATCTTCTACCTCGGCGTGGTGGCGAGTGCCGTGACCTTTCCACTCTATTTCGGCGTCATTCGCGCGGTCGGCCCCGGGCAGGCGGCATGGTCGAGCGTGCTGATCCCGATCATCGCGATGGGGTTTTCAACCGTCTTCGAAGGCTATCGCTGGGCGCCGCTGTCGATCGCCGGTGGAGCGGTCGCGCTCGTCGGACTGGTGATTGCGGTCGCGAAGCGGCCGGAGAAACCCTCGGTAAGCGGCAATATGGTGTCGCTGCCGGTCAGCGACCGTCCATCCGACGGCGCTTGATAACCAGGCCGTCGCCGCCAGTCGACCACGCCTTGCGGGTCCCGGTCTCCGGGATCGGGCGGCCCGCACTATCGGCGGCACGCCCGTCGTCGACGCCTTGATCGCGCGTCTTTGCGGCGCATGCCAGATAGGGATGCGATCCCATCGCCTAGCCGGCGCTGATCCGTTCGATATCGGCGCCGACCGCCTGAAGCTTTTCCTCGAGCCGTTCGTAGCCGCGATCGAGATGATAGACGCGGTTGACCTCGGTCTGTCCCTCGGCAGCGAGGCCCGCGATTATCAGGCTCATCGAGGCGCGCAGGTCGGTCGCCATCACCGGGGCGCCGACCAGTGCATCGACGCCGCGGACGATCGCGGTGCGTCCCTTGACCTGGATGTCGCAGCCCATGCGCGCGAGTTCGGGAACGTGCATGTAGCGGTTTTCGAAGATCGTTTCGGTGAACAGCGACGCCCCGCTGCCGAGCGTCGCCATCGCCATGAACTGCGCCTGCATGTCGGTCGCGAAGCCGGGATAAGGGGCGGTCGACAGGGTCACGGGCTCGGCGCGGCCCGACATCGCGACGCGGATGCCGCCTTTTACGTCTTCGACCGTGGCGCCCGCGGCGCGCAACGCGGCGAGGGTCGCCTCCATCTCCGACGCCTTCGCGCCGACAAGTTCGACGTCGCCTTCGGTAATCACCGCGGCACAGGCATAGCTCCCCGCCTCGATACGGTCGGCCATCACGCGATAGGTGGCACCATGAAGGCGATCGACGCCTTCGATCGTCAGCGTTTCGGTGCCGATGCCGTCGATCTGTGCCCCCATCGCGACAAGGCAATTGCACAGGTCGACGATCTCTGGCTCGCGCGCGGCGTTTTCCAGAACGCAGGTACCGTTGGCGAGCACCGCGGCCATCACCGCATTTTCGGTCGCGCCGACCGACACGACGGGAAAGGTGAATTTGCCGCCCGCAAGCCGGCCGCCCGGTGCGCTGGCTTTGACATAGCCCGAGGCAAGCTCGATCTCCGCGCCAAAGGCTTCGAGCGCTTTCAGGTGGAGATCGATCGGCCGATTGCCGATCGCGCAGCCGCCGGGGAGCGATACGGTCGCTTCGCCGGCGCGGGCGAGCAGCGGGCCGAGGACGAGGATCGAAGCGCGCATTTTGCGCACGATATCATAGGGCGCGACGGTCGAGGTGAGGGTAGTCGCGCGCGCGGTCATCACGCGCCCGAAATCCTCCGGCCGCGACCCTTCGATCGTGGTCGAACAGCCGAGCTGGTTGAGCAGGTGGCCAAAGCCATCGACGTCGGCGAGGCGCGGCAGGTTTCGGAGGGTCAGCGGCTCGTCGGTCAACAGCGCGCAGGGCAGCAGGGTGAGCGCGGCGTTCTTGGCGCCCGAGATGGGGATACGGCCCTTGAGTCGCTGGCCGCCGCGAATGACGATCTGATCCATCGGGCGTCTTTAGCCGATGCACGCGGGCGTGCAAGCGCCGCGCCTCCATCGAATTTGGCGATGGCGCTTATCCCGCAAACGTGGGATGATCCGGGCCTGGACGAAAGGATGAAGGCTTAGCGGATCGGGACAGTCGAACAGGGAGGGTATGATGGCGAGGCATTTTGTTTCTGCGACGCTCGTGACGTCGCTGGTGGCGACGCAGCTTGGAATACCGGGACCGGCAATCGCACAAAGTACGGCGAGTTCCTATTCGAGCCAGCGCTATGCCGGCAGCATCCGGTGCGAATCGCGAAACAATCGACGTCAGACGTGCCGGGTCGCCACGCAGAATCGCGTCGCCATAAAGCGCGTTATCGGCGGCGACTGCGCCAAGGGGCGCGGCTGGGGCTTTACAGCCGACCAGATCTGGGTTGCTGGCGGATGCCGCGCCGAATTCTATTATGGCTATGCGAATGGCGGAGGGACCTATCCGACACCGTTGCCGCAGCCGGTGCGCGATTTCGCCGGCACCCTCCGCTGCGAATCGCGCAACAAGGATTATCAGCAGTGCCGGGCGAATACGCAGGATCGCGTGGAATTGCTGCGCAAGATTAGTGGCAAGTGTAATGCCGGGCGGCAATGGGGCTGGTCGTCGACCTATATCTGGGTGACGAAAGGATGCCGCGCGGAATTCGGCTATGGCTATGCAAATACGAGGCCGCCCGAGGACGACAAGGACAAGGGACCGAGTACGGGGCTGATCATCGGCGGCATTGTCGTTGCCGGTGGCCTGCTCGCGCTGCTGGCCAGCAAGAAGAAAAAGAAGGACGGTGCGGCGACAGAGACGAGTCCCGAAACGAGCTATGCGGGCGGGCCGCCGGCGACGCTCAGCGCCGATCTGGGCGCGCTGCCGGTTGCCTCTCGGCCCTCGGTGCAGAATTGCATGACCGACGCCGCCAGGCAGGTCGGAGCGACGGGAGGGACGCGGCTTTCCTATGACCGGCTGATTCACCTTGAGCAGGGCAACGGCGGCTGGCGTATCCGCGCGGCGATGACCGCGACCTACCCCGACGGCCCCCAGGCGCTGGAACTCTATTGCCGTGCGACACCCAGCGAGATCATCCAGCTCGATATGAACTAGGGATTGGTTCCGGGATTTCGTCCTGGGCATGCAAAAGCGCGCCACCCCCGCCAGCGACGGGGGTGGCAAGTCGGGGTCAGGCGAGTGCCTCTTCGACCTGCCCCAAACGGTCCTTGCCGAAGAACATCCGGTCGCCGACGAAGAAGGTCGGGATGCCGAACACGCTGCGCGCGACCGCCGCTTCGGTATTCGCGGCGAGTTTGGCCTTGATCGCCGGCTCCTGCGTCCGCGCGAGCAAGGCGGGGCCGTCGAAGCCGTTTTCGGAAAGGAAGGCCGCGGCAACCTCGGCGTCGTCCATCTTGAGGCCCTGTTCCCACATGGCGCGGTTTACCGTGTCGACATAATCATCGAGCACGCCTTCGTCCTCCGCGACGATCGCGCCGCGCATGACCAGCAGCGTGTTGACGGGGAAATGCGGATTGAGCCGGAAGCGCGCCAGTCCGTGGCTTTCGATGAAGCGCCGCATCTCGAGATTTTCATAGGCGAGCTTCGCCGGCACCTCGGCATATTGCAGCATCGGCGCCCGGTTGCCGGTCGCCTTGAAGATGCCGCCGAGCAGGCAGGGCGTGATGACGAGTTCGGCGCCCGTACGCTCGAGCAGGTCCGGCAGGACCTGCATCGCCAGATAGGCGTTGGGGCTGCCGAAATCGAAGATGAATTCGAGGGTCTTGGTCATGATTTGCTCCTGTTCCTTCTCCCGTCGGGAGAAGGATACGGCGCCTTGCCGCCATCGGCGGCTAGGCAGAGTTGGATGAGGGGATCGGTTCCATCGACAAAGCGCAGCCCCTCACCCAGCTGCGACTAGCCAGCAAGCTGGCAAGTCTTCGCAACCCTCTCCCAACGGGAGAGGGCGAGTGTCGTATCACCATTTTTCTCCCCAGGGGCGGAGGTCGAGTTCGTGCGTCCACGCGCTTTTCGGTTGCTTGTGGAGCATCACATAATTGGCGGCGATCGCCTGCGGGCTGAGGATCAGGTCCTGCGCTTTCGCAGCGTCGAAATCGGGGTGGCGACCCTTGATGAATTCGGTGTCGATCGCGCCGTCGATCACGACGTGGGCGACGTGGATGCCCTGCGGTCCGAGTTCGCGCGCCATCGACTGGGCGAGCATGCGCAGTGCGGCCTTGGCCCCCGAAAAGGCGGCATAGCCCGAACCGCCGCGCAGGCTCGCGGTCGCGCCGGTGAAGATGATCGTGCCGCGACCGCGCGGCGCCATGCGCTTCGCGGCTTCGCGCCCCATCAGGAAGCCGCCGAGGCACGCCATTTCCCAGACCTTCGTATAGACGCGCGTCGTAGTCTCGGCGATCGGGAAGTTCACGTTGGCGCCAATGTTGAACACTGCCGCCTCGACCGGGCCGACCTCGGCCTCGACGCGGTCGAAGAGGCGGGTCATGGCATCCTCGCTGCGCGCATCGGCGGGGAAGGCGCGCGCCCGATCGCCCGCTTCGCGGATCGACTCGGCAAGCGCTTCGAGTTGGTCGGCGCTGCGTTCGCGACGGTTGACGCAGGCGGTCAGCCCTTCGGCGGCAAAGGCGCGAGCGATCGCGCCGCCGGTGGCATCGCCGGCCCCGATAATGACGGCGGCAGGATTGGGCATTGCGACTCTCCTCTTGGAGCGCAAGAGTAGATATGATAATCATAGTTGCAAGCGATTTTCGACCTTGGCCCATTTGATCCGGACCCGAAGCGCCGCATAAGGACGACATGCCCAGACGCACCGATCTGTCGAAAACCTATTGCCCCGTGGGGCGCGCCGCCGAGCTGCTCGGCGATCGCGCTGTGCTGCTCATCCTGCGCGAGCTGTTCTTCGGGGTCGGGCGGTTCGAGGCGATCGCGGGCAACACCGGGCTCGGTCCGCAGCTCGTCTCGGCCCGGCTGAAGCGATTGTCGGCCGAAGGCGTGGTCGAGCGCCGCGAGTATCAGTCGCGTCCTCCACGCCACGAATACCGGCTGACCGCCAAGGGCAGGGATCTGTTCGGGGTGCTGTATGCCCTGCGCGGCTGGGCCGAGCGCTGGGCCTATGCACCGGGCGAGACCGGCGCGGCCTATGCCATCGTTTATGTCCACAAGGCGTGCGGCGCGAAGGTCGGTACAGCCACCGTCTGTCCGGGCTGCGGCGCCGAACTCGGCTTCGGAGATTTACGGGGGCAAAGGTCGCCGGCGCTCGAGGCCGAACGGCTGGCGAAGACCGGCTAGATTACGCTTTTTCCAGCGTGCATTGCAGCGGGTGCTGGTTTTGCCGCGCGGCGTCCATCACCTGATTGACCTTGGTTTCGGCGACCTCGTAGCTGAACACGCCGCAGACGCCGACGCCCTGCTGATGAACGTGCAGCATCACCTGGGTCGCGCGTTCGATGTCCATGTTGAAAAAGCGCTGGAGCACCATCACGACGAATTCCATGGGCGTATAGTCGTCGTTGAGCAGAAGCACCTTGTACATCGAGGGCTTTTTGGGCTTGGCGCGGGTGCGCGTTGCAATGCCCACGCCGGGGGCGCCGGGCGTATCCTCGTCCTTGTCCGCCATCAGGCGGACCGCATGGGGGATCGAAGCGGGAAGCATCATCGCCAGAATATCGCACGCCAAAGTGGAATCGCAAGAGGGGGCGGCGTCATTAACCCCTTTTTCGCAGGAACGGGAAAAGCAAAGAACCGCCCGCTTCGGGGGAAGCGGGCGGTCTTGGGGGTGTCGGCGCAGGCGGGGAGGAGGGGAGAGGCCCGCGCCAACGTTCAAAAGAGGAAGGCCCTTAGGCTGCCTTCATCTTCGAAGTGATGACCGACACGCGGTTCGAGATCGGCGCGAAGCTGTCGTTCGCCATCTTGACCACCATTTCGCTGGTCTTCGACGATTGCGCGACGGCGGCGTCGAACGCCTTCTTGCTGTTTTCGGCATAGAGCTTGAAGAATTCGGCCGGCGACTTGACGGCGGTGTAGCTCTTCATCGCAGCGGTCGTGTCTTCGAAGCTCTTGCGAGCGAAAGCGACGCCTTCCTGGCCCAGCGTTTCGAAGCCCTTGGCTGCAATCTTGCCCGATTCGACCATCGCCTCGACATTGGCCTTGTTGAATTCGACGGCTTCTTCGGCGAGCTTGCTGGTCTTGCTCATCGCTTCCTTCGCCTTTTCGTTGAATTCGGCGGTCATCGCTTCGGCGCGGGTCTTTGCTTCGTCGGCGAACTTCTTGACGGTGTCGTTCATGCTCTTGAATCCTTTGGTCGCGGCAGCGGCCGGTTTCGGCGCCGCCTTGGTGGGCTTGGGGGCAATGGTCTTTGCGGCCGCTTTCTTGGGAGCAGCCTTTTTCGTGGCCGGCTTTGCGGCCTTCTTTTGGACCGGCCTGGCTTTCGCCTTCACGGTCTTGGTCTTCGGCGCTTCGGCCTTTGCAGGGGCCGGGGCGGCAATTTCGCTCGCAGCCGGCGCCGCAGGAGTCGCCGGCTTGGCAGCCGTTTCCAGCGTCGCGGCTTCGAAAGCCTTTTCAGCACTGTCCATCTTGGTAGCCATGGAACAACTCCTTTATGTTGCACTGCACAATATAGGAGTCGATCGGAGATTTCAAGTGATTTTTGTGCGGTGCACAAAAATAGGCGGCCTCCGATCTCGTTGGCCTTGTAATGTCCCGGTATTACCGTTGTTTGACGTAGCGACCGGGGGCATCCTCAATCGCCTTCTTAGCACCTTTTCCGGGAATGCGCGCCCCCTTGGCGCCAGTTTTTTCGCTGTCCCGTTCCGAAATCCAGCCGATCCAGTGGGGCCACCAGCTGCCCTTGGTTTCCTGCGCCGACGCGATGAAATCGTCCAGGCTTTCGGCGGCATTGTCGCCGGTCCAATATTGATATTTTCCGGCGGCGGGCGGATTTACCACGCCCGCGATATGGCCCGACCCCGCCAGTAGGAACGTCTTCGGCCCCGACAGATGGTCCATCAGCCGCCAGACGCTCGGCAACGGTGCGATATGATCTTCGCGGCCGGCCTGGACATAAGCCGGGGTGCGTATCTTCTTCAGATCGATCGGTGTCCCGCACACAGACAGGCTGTGCGGGATCACGAGCCGGTTATCACGATACAGATCGACGAGATACTGCCGGTGCCACTTCGCGGGCAGATTGGTGACGTCGCCGTTCCAATAGAGCAGGTCGAAGGGAGGATAGTCGTTCCCGAGCAGGTAATTATTGACGACATAGTTCCAGATCAGGTCGCGCCCGCGGAGCGCGTTGAAGGTCGCGGCCATATAGCGGCCGTCGAGGAAACCCTGCGAGGACAGTTGCTGGAGCAAGGCAAGATAGCTGTCGTCGACGAACATCTTGAGATCGCCCGCCAGCTCGAAATCGACCTGCGCGGTAAAAAAGGTCACCGACTTGACCTTGTCGTCCTCTCCCTTTGCCGCGAGCATCGCGAGCGTCGCGGCGAGCGTGGTGCCCGCGACGCAATAGCCGATCGTGTGGACGTGCGGGACGTCCAGGAGATCGCGGATCGTATCGATCGCGTCGACCTGCGCCGCGACATAATCGTCCCATACGATATCGACCATCGACGCGTCCGCCGACTTCCACGACACCATGAATACCGACAGTCCCTGGTCGACCGCCCATTTGACGAAGCTTTTCGCCGGGTTGAGGTCGAGGATGTAGAAGCGGTTGATCCACGGCGGAAAGATGACGAGTGGAACGGTGAAAACCTCTTTCGTCGTCGGTGCGTAGTGGATGAGTTGATAAAGGTCGGTTTCGTGAATGACCTTGCCCGGGGTCGTCGCGATGTTTACGCCGAGTTCGAACGCGTCCTTGTCGACGTGGCTCAACTGCCCGCGTGCCATGTCGGCGAGCATGTGCCGAAGCCCTTTGAGCAGGCTTTCGCCGCGCGTTTCGATAGCGCGCTTCATCACTTCGGGATTGGTGATCGCAAGATTGGTCGGTGATAGCGCCTCCGCCATCGTCTTTGCGGCAAATTCCATCCGGGTCCGCGCGTCGGGGTCGAGACCGGGAAGCTGGCGCGTCGTCTGGAGAAGCTGGTCCGACAACAGGCCGTAGGTCTGCCGGATCAGCGCGAAGGCGGGGTTCTGGGTCCAGTCGGGGTCGGCGAACCGGCGATCCTTCGGCGTTTCCGCGGAACCGTCGGGCGTGAAGCCCGGTGTCAGCGTGGCGAGCGACGACCAGAAGGCGACGCCCTGTTCCCACATCTTCGCCGACTGTTCGGCCCACAGCTGCGCGCCGTCGCTGCCCAGCCATTTGGTCGGATCGAACAGCGGCGTTGCACCCTGTTCCTCGTCGGCCTGTCCGAGCGCGAATTCGAGCATCATCGCCTGCGCGCGCGCCATCACGCTCGTCCAGTGCTGCAGATCCTCGGGTGCCGGCAAAAAGGGGTTCGGTGCGTCGCCGAGCTCGTCCATTCCGCCTTTGCCATCCTCGCGCATATGTTGTTCCCGCTGGTAAGCCTCTCTTCGAATGCGTATAACAAGCCATGTCGTGGCTGGCGAGGCGCCGTTCGCGACATTTTATTACGTAACGAAAAGGAGTTGTTCTAGTTTCCCATGTCCGACGATGAATTCTACCGCATCAAGCGCCTGCCGCCCTATGTCATCGCCGAAGTGAATGCGATGCGAGCGGCCGCGCGTGCCGCGGGCGAGGACATCATCGACCTGGGAATGGGCAACCCCGACCTGCCGCCGCCCGAGCATGTGATCGAGAAATTGTGCGAAGTGGCACGCAAGCCCGACGCGCACGGCTATTCGCAGTCGAAGGGCATTCCGGGTCTGCGCCGGGCGCAGGCGAATTATTACGCGCGCCGGTTCAACGTCGAACTCGATCCCGAGAGCGAGGTCGTGGTGACCATGGGGTCGAAGGAGGGGCTGGCGAGCCTTGCCACCGCGATCACCGGTCCGGGCGATGTCGTGCTCGCGCCGAACCCGAGCTATCCGATCCATACCTTCGGTTTCATCATCGCCGGCGCGACGATCCGCAGCGTACCCACGACGCCCGACGAGAATTACTGGCGCGCGCTCGACCGCGCGATGGCCTTTACCGTGCCGCGCCCGTCGATCCTCGTCGTCAACTATCCGTCGAACCCGACCGCCGAAGCGGTCGACCTTGCCTTTTACGAACGGCTTGTGGCGTGGGCGAAGGAAAACAAGGTCTGGGTCCTGTCCGACCTCGCCTATTCGGAACTCTATTACGACGGCAATCCGACGCCTTCGATCCTGCAGGTGCCCGGCGCGAAGGATGTGGCGATCGAATTCACCTCGATGTCGAAAACCTATTCGATGGCGGGGTGGCGCATGGGCTTTGCCGTGGGCAACAAGAGGCTGATCGCGGCGATGACGCGCGTCAAATCCTATCTCGACTATGGTGCCTTCACGCCGATCCAGGCGGCCGCCTGCGCCGCGCTCAACGGGCCGCAGGACATCGTTGCGAAGAACCGCGAGCTATACCAGAAGCGCCGCGACGTGATGGTCGAAAGCTTCGCGCGTGCCGGCTGGGATATTCCGAGCCCGCCCGCGTCGATGTTCGCCTGGGCGCCGCTGCCGCCCGCGCTCAAGGATATGGGCAGCCTGGAGTTTTCCAAGCAGCTGCTGACCCATGCCAAGGTCGCGGTCGCGCCGGGCGTCGGTTATGGCGAGGACGGCGAAGGCTATGTCCGCATCGCGATGGTGGAGAATGAGCAGCGCATCCGCCAGGCGGCGCGCAACATTCGCAAGTTTCTGTCGATGCACGGCGTCAATACGCCGTCGGTTGCCGCAGGCGGAGGGAGCTAGGCGCTGACTTCCATCCTCGACGGGGCGCCGACGATCGCCCAGACGATCCAGTTGTCCGTCGCGCCGGTGTTCCTGCTGGTCGCGATGGGCAATCTGCTGAACGTCTTCACCGGCCGGCTGGCGCGCGTGATCGATCGCTCGCGCAAGCTGTCCGAACGGCATGGCGCGACGAGCGGCGTCGAACATGCGCGGCTCGTCGACGAGCTACGCCTGCTGGTGCGGCGGATGCGTGTCATCAACAACGCGATCCTGTGCGCGGTGTGCGGCGGGCTTGTCGTGTGCGTGCTCGTCTCGCTGCTCTTCATGCAATATGCGGCGGGATTGCATATCGGGCTCGCGATTTCGGGCGTGTTCGTCCTGGCTATGCTCTTCCTGCTGCTATCGCTCGGCCTGTTCCTCTACGAAGTCCGCCTGGCGACGCACGCGATCCAGGTGCCGACCGAGTTCCTGGAGCATGAATAGGCGCGCTCAGGGGGTCACGCTCTCGCGATAGGTCGGAACGGCGCGCTTGCGGCTCGCCTGTTCATAGGCATAGCCCGCGGCGAGGATGTCGGCGTCTGCCCATTTCGTGCCGATGAAGCTGATCCCGACCGGCAATCCTTCGACGGTGCCCATCGGCACGGTCAGGTGCGGGTAGCCCGCCACGGCGGGAAGGCTGCCGACGCCCGGGCCGCTGTAATGGTCACCGTTGACGAGGTCGCTGGTCCATGCCGGTCCGTTGGTCACGCCGACGAGCAAGTCGACGTCATGCTCCTTCAGCAGCCTGTCGATCCCGTCGACCCCGGCGAGGCGGAGCGACCGGGCGCGCGCATTGCGATAGGCCTGGCTGTCGAGCCCATCCTTCGTTTCCGCCAGCTGGAAAAGCGACTGATCGAACCAGCGCAATTCATCGGGATGCGCCGTGTTGAACGCGATCAGGTCCGCGAGCGTCTTCGGTCCGTCCCTGGTCGGCAGATCGGCGAGGTAGGATGCCATATCGGCCTTGAGTTCGAACATAAGCACGTCGAACTCGGCCTCGCCGGGATCTTCATACCCCGTCTTGCTGTCCTCGATCTCGACGATCGTCGCGCCGATGTCCGCCATCTGCTTCAGCGCCGCGTCGAACAGCGCCGCGATATCGGCACGATCCCCGATACGGTCGCGCAGCACGCCGACGCGCTTTCCCTTCAACGCGCCGGGAGAGAGCTGTGCCGAGAAATCGACCTTGTGCGCATCGGCGTCTGCGGTAGCCGGATCGGCGGGGTCGGTGCCGGCCATGACGGTCAGCATCGCCGCGGCATCGCGGACCGAAAGCGTCATCGGTCCGGCGGTATCCTGACTATGGCTGATCGGCACGACGAAGGTGCGGCTGACCAGACCGACCGTGGGCTTGAAGCCGACGATGCCGTTCACCCCCGACGGACAGGTGATCGATCCGTCGGTTTCGGTCCCCACCGTGAGCGCCGCAAGGCTCGCCGCCATCGCCGCGCCGCTGCCCGCCGAAGAGCCGCAGGTGTTGCGGTCGAGCGCGTGCGGATTTTTCGTCAGCCCGCCCACGGCGCTCCAGCCGCTTGTCGAATTGTTCGACCGGATGTTCGCCCATTCGGAAAGGTTGGTCTTGCCCAGGATCACCGCGCCGGCCTCGCGCAGCCGCGCGACCAGTGGTGCGTCGCGGTTCGTGACATTATCCTTCAAGGCCAGCGACCCCGCGGTCGTCGGCAGCGGGCCCGCCGCCTCGATATTGTCCTTGAGCAGAACGGGGATCCCGTGGAGCGGCCCGCGCAGCTTGCCGGCCTTTCGTTCGAGGTCGCGCCGATGCGCGACCGACATCGCATCCGGGAAGGTCGCAATCACCGCATCGAGTTTTGGCCCGGCATCGTCGATCCGCGCGATCCGCTGAAGAAAGGCGGCGACGATCGCTTCGCTGCTCGTTTCACCAGCGGCCATTTCCGTGGCCAGCGTCGCCGCATCCTTGCCTTCCACATCCGGAAGCGGCGGAGGCATAGCCGCCGCGCCGTTTGACAGAAGCATCAGGGCGGTGGCCGAGAATGCGGCAAGTGGAAGAAATTTTTTCATGGGCCTCAGGCTTGCCAGCCGTAGCGGCAATTGCAAGCCGCTATTTTCGAGGCGCCGCAACGGCGTTGACAGCCTCTCTCCTGCTTTGCACCTTCCGTTCGGGAGAGAAAAATGAATGAAAAACCTGCCCTTGTCGCCGGGGTCGCGCCACCCTCCGTCGCTAGCGTCAGTGCCCAGACGCGCACGATGCTGTGGATCCTGCTGATCGTCTATATCTTCAATTTCCTCGATCGGCAGATCGTCAATATTCTCGCCGAACCGATCAAGGCCGACCTGGGACTCACGGACACCGAACTGGGGCTGCTGGCCGGGCCGGCGTTCGCCGTCTTCTACGCGTTGCTCGGCATTCCGATCGCCCGCTATGCCGACAAGGCGGGGACCAACCGCGTCCGCCTGATCGCGGGCGCGCTTGCCATCTGGTCGGCGATGACCGCCGTCTGTGGGCTCGCGCAGAATTTCGTCCAGCTTTTGCTGGCGCGCATCGGCGTCGGTGTCGGCGAGGCGGGCTGTACCCCCGCCGCACACTCGCTGAT
Source organism: Sphingopyxis sp. CR5 (assembly GCF_059693785.1). Taxonomy (NCBI): domain Bacteria; kingdom Pseudomonadati; phylum Pseudomonadota; class Alphaproteobacteria; order Sphingomonadales; family Sphingopyxidaceae; genus Sphingopyxis; species Sphingopyxis sp. CR5. Next base: position 327,546 of record NZ_JCATIE010000005.1, read on the forward strand.
CACCGACAGCGTGCCCGCAGAGAAGCGGTCGTCGGCGATCGCCTTTTATGGTCTTGGCGTACCGATCGGGTCGCTGCTCGGGCTGATCCTTGGCGGGATCGTCAACGACCTCTACGGCTGGCGCATCGCGCTGATGCTCGTCGGTGCGCCCGGGCTGCTGCTCGCGGTGGCGGTGCTCGTCTTCATGCGCGAGCCACGTCACGGCCGCGCCGCAGAGGGCCCTCTTGCGGCGGGCCCCCCGCAATTGCGCGCGCGCGACGCGTTTCGCGAAATCTTTGCTTCGCGCGCCTTCGTCTATATCCTGATCGCGGCGTCGGTCACCGCCTTCCTGGGCTATGGCAAGGCCCTGTGGACGATCAGCTTCTTCATCCGCAGTCACGGCCTCTCGACGACCGAGGCCGGGCTGTCTATGGCGATCGTGCTCGGGCTTGCAGGCGTGTTCGGGACGTGGCTGGGCGGAAAATGCGCGGACGTTTTCGGCAAGCGCGACAAGCGGCACATCCTCTCGCTCCCCGCCTTTGGCATGGCGATCGGAGCGCCGATCCTGTTCCTCGGCTATGCGATGGAGGATTGGCGGGTCGCCGTCGCGATGCTGATCCTGCCGACAATCTTGAACTCGGCCTACTATGGTCCAGCCTACGCGTGCGTGCAGGGGCTGGTGCGGCCGCAGGCGCGCGCGGTTGCCGCATCGATCATGCTGTTCGGACAGAATCTGATCGGACTGGGTTTCGGACCGTTCCTGTTCGGCGTGTTGTCGGACGCGCTCGCCCCCACCTATGGCGAGGAAAGCGTGCGCTATGTCCTTTATGGCGCGGGCTGGCTCGGGCTGATCCCCGCCTTCTTTTTCTGGCGCGCGAGCCTGCGGCTCGGCAGCGAGCTCAAGTCGGGGTAGCCGCAGCGAGCCCATTCCGGCTGCTATGTGTCCCCGCGAAGGCGGGGACCCACCTCCTGTCGGCGCCATCGTACCATGCCGAGATGGACCCCCGCCTTCGCGGGGGTGCGCGGACTTTTAATAGGGCGGCGCCTGACGGGCCCGCTGCGCCTTGGCAGCGTCGATCCACCAGTTGAGATCGTCGGCAAAGCGCGGAAAGGCCTTTTCCAGTCGGGCACCGTCCTCGCCCGCCGGCCGGCCCTCGGCGTCGAACGCGCTTCCGATCCGGCCAACCGGGAGGATCGAGGAGGTGACCGCCATTCCCATTTCGCCGAGCGTGTCGCGCCAGCCCATCATCGCCCTGACCCCCGACCAGGGGCCGGCCGAGTAACAGGCGATCGCCGCGGGCCTCCAGAACCATTCCTCGAGGAAATGGTCGGTCAGATTCTTGAGGCCGGGCTGCGGTCCCCAATTATATTCGCCGGTCACGAACAGAAATCCGTCGGCGGCGCGAATCTTGCCGGCGAGCTGCTCCATCGCGGGCGGTGCCTCCCCCTTCCGATATTCCTTGTACATCCGGTCGAGCATCGGCAGCCCGACAGCCTTGGCATCGATCAATTCGGCAGTGTCGCCGCGCGCGGCGACGGCGTCGACGATCCAGCGGGCGAGCTTGATGCCCTGCCGGTCGCGGCGATAGCTTCCATAGAAGACGAGAATCTGGCGGCTCATGTCGCCACTCGTGCCACGATGGCGGGTCGAACGGAAGCGGCTTGCGTCCGCCGGACGCGCGCCTAAGCTGGCCGCCGACCAAAAAAGGTGGGGAGGGGATGATGCGCGTCTATCGGACGCCGGATGAGCGGTTNGTCGAACGGAAGCGGCTTGCGTCCGCCGGACGCGCGCCTAAGCTGGCCGCCGACCAAAAAAGGTGGGGAGGGGATGATGCGCGTCTATCGGACGCCGGATGAGCGGTTCGCCGCGCTGCCGGACTGGCCCTATGCGCCGAACTACGCCGGTATCGCGGACGGGCTTCGCGTCCATTATATCGACGAAGGATCGCGCGACGCGCAGCCGGTGCTGATGCTGCACGGCGAGCCGACCTGGGGATATCTGTATCGCAAGATGATCGCGCCCGCCGTCGATTCAGGCTTTCGCGTCGTCGTGCCCGACCTGATCGGCTTCGGTCGGTCGGACAAGCCGCTCGATCCATCGGCCCATAGCTATGCGGCGCAGGTCGCGTGGATGCGTCAGTGGATCGAAGCGCTGGATTTGCGAAACATGATCCTGGCTTGCCAGGATTGGGGATCCTTGATCGGTCTGCGGCTCGTTGCGGACATGCCCGAACGCTTTGCCGGGGTCGCGCTGTCGAACGGCGGGCTTCCCGAGGGGCAGCCCGCACCGCGCGCCTTTGCGATCTGGCGTGCCTTTTCGCGCTACAGCCCGGTCTTCCCGATCGGACGGATCGTGAATGCCGGGGCGAAGCGGACCCTGGCGCCGCAGGAAGTCGCAGCCTATGACGCGCCGTTCCCGACGCGGGCGTCGAAGGTTGCGGCGCGCCTGTATCCGTCGTTCGTTCCGCTGGGCGATAATGTCGCAGTGCCCGACCAGAAGCGCGCGTGGGCGGCGCTCGAACGCTTCGACAAGCCGTTCCTGTGCTGCTTCACCGACGGCGACCCGATTACGCGCGGCGGCGACGCGCTGTTCGTCGAGCGCATTCCCGGCGCGCGAGACATGGCGCACCGCACACTCAAGGGCGGACATTTCGTGCAGGAAAACGACCCCCCAGGCTTCGTCGCGGCGATCTGCGACGTCGCGGCCGCCGGGCGTTAGTCGCTGAACGGGTCGCGGATCAAAATCGTATCCTCGCGTTCGGGACTCGTCGACACGAGCGCGATCGGTGTTTCGATCAGTTCCTGGACGCGCTGGATATATTTGATCGCCTGGGCGGGAAGGTCGGCATAGCTGCGCGCGCCCGCGGTCGATTCGCTCCAGCCTTCCATTTCCTCGTAGATCGGCTCGACCGCGGCCTGGTCGGCGGCGTGGCTCGGGAAATAGTCGAGGATCTTGCCGCGCAGCCGGTATCCGGTGCAGATGCGGACCTTTTCGAAACCGTCGAGCACGTCGAGCTTGGTCAGCGCGATGCCGGTGACGCCCGACACGGCGCAGCTCTGGCGCACCAGCACCGCATCGAACCAGCCGCAGCGGCGCTTGCGTCCGGTGACGGTGCCGAATTCATGCCCGCGCTCGCCGAGCCGCTGGCCGGTCTCGTCCTCGAGCTCCGTGGGGAAGGGGCCGCTGCCGACGCGCGTCGTATAGGCCTTGGCAATACCAAGCACGAAACCCACCGCCGAGGGGCCGAGACCCGAGCCCGAGGCAGCAGTGCCGCTGACCGTGTTCGAACTGGTGACGAAGGGATAGGTACCGTGGTCGATGTCGAGCAGCACGCCCTGCGCGCCTTCGAACAGGATGCGCGCGCCGGCCTTGCGAACCTTCTTCAGCCGCTTCCACACCGGCTGCGCATATTCGAGCACATAGTCGGCGATCTCGCGCAGGTCGGCGATCAGCGCCGCGCGGTCGATCGGCGGCTCGCCAAAGCCGGCGCGCAGCGCATCGTGGTGCGCGGTCAGGCGGTCGAGCTGCGGTTCGAGATGGTCGAGATGCGCCAGGTCGCAGACGCGGATCGCGCGCCGGCCGACCTTGTCTTCATAGGCGGGGCCGATGCCGCGCCCCGTGGTGCCGATCTTGCCTGCGCCCGCCGCGGTTTCGCGCAAGGCGTCGAGATCGCGGTGAAAGGGCAGGATCAGCGCGCAATTGTCGGCGATGGCGAAATTGTCGGGGCTGATCGTCACCCCCTGGCCGCGCAGCTTGGCGATCTCGTCGCGAAGCGCCCAGGGATCGAGCACCACCCCGTTGCCGATGATCGACAGCGTGCCGGTGACGATCCCCGAGGGGAGGAGCGACAGCTTGTAGACCTGTTCGCCGACGACGAGCGTATGGCCGGCGTTGTGACCGCCCTGAAAGCGGACGACGGCGTCGGCGCGGCTGGCGAGCCAGTCGACGATCTTGCCCTTGCCCTCGTCGCCCCATTGCGACCCGATGACGGTAACATTTGCCATGATGCTGTCCTGCAGATCCGGGCCCAAGCGATCAGCGCCGGCCCGGCGCGGCCTTAGCGGATTTGGGCGCCGACACAAGGGCGCGCGGCGCAACAATTTGCCACAAGCGCGCGTGCGTCTGCCATATCCGTGCGACATTCGACGGCCATGAGTCCGGCCGATCGATCACTGATGAGGGCAGGATGATGCGCACATTGACAGGTTGGGTTGCCGTGGCGGTCTTTGCCGTTGCGAGCGTGGCTACCCCGGGTCCCCTGGCCAACGCGCGCGAGCGGTTGCGAGACCGGCTCGCAGAGCGAATGGCAGCCGGTGCAGAGCCCAAGGCCGAGGGGGCCGAAACCGTCGCCTACGGCGCCGATCCGCTGCAGACGCTCGACATTTGGAAAGCGAAGACGGCCGGGGGCTCGGCGCCGCTGATCGTCTTCGTGCACGGCGGAGGCTGGAAGCGCGGCGACAAGGACAATGCGACCGGACGATTCAAGGCGCCGCATTATACGGGCGAGGGCTATGCCTTTGCGTCGATCAACTATCGGCTCGTTCCGGCGGCAACGGTCGAGCAGCAGGCGGCCGATGTCGCCGCTGCGGTGCGCGCGCTCGTCGATCGCGCCGCCTCGCTCGGCATCGACCGCCACCGCATCGTATTGATGGGGCATAGCGCGGGCGCACATCTGGTTGCGCTCGTCGGTACCGACGAACGCTATCTGAAGAGCGCGGGACTGACATTCGCCGACGTGGCGGGCGTGATTCCGATCGACGGTGCGGCCTACGACGTCGCGGCTCAGATGCGGGATGGGCCGCCCATCATGCAGAAAACCTATGCGCAGGCGTTCGGCGCGGACCCGGAGCGCCAGTTGAGCCTGTCGCCGACCGAACAGGCCGCAGCACCCAATGCGCCGGCCTTTCTGTTGCTCCATGTTCAGCGCCCCGATGGCGTGCGGCAGGCCAAGGCGTTCGCGGCAGCGCTTGAGGCGGGCGGGAGCCGTGTCGAGACCGGAAGCTTCGACGGTGAGGGGTTGAGGGGTCATATGGAGATCAACCGCAGCCTCGGCGACCCTGCTTATCCCGCCACCGCGACGGTCGATGCCTGGTTGAAACGGCTGTTCGACCGGAAGGCCGCGCGCTAGAGACTGAGGATGACCGATCCCCAGGCCCCCTATCACGCCCATATCTATTACGATCCGGCCGAGCGACCCGCTGCCGCTGCGCTGCGCGATGCGTTCGCCGCCGATCCCGCGATCCTGCTTACCGGCCCGATGACCGATCGCCCCGTCGGGCCGCACCCGATCGCGCAATATGAGGTGCATTTCCTCGCGCAGTCGGTCGATGCGGTCACCGCGCAGATCGAGGCCGCCGGGCTCCGCGCTCTCGTCCATCCGCTGACCGACGACGATCTCGCCGACCACACCACGCTCGCGCAGTGGATCGGTGAGCCGCTCGACCTCGACGTTACCGTTCTTGACCCGCCGGGCCAGAACAAAGGCGTGCCGCGCTTCGGAAAGGCCGATTTCTAGAGCGTTTCGGGGCCATTGGGGCCAAGGCGGTAGCCGCAGCCGAGCCCCGCGGCATCGTCGGCGTCGGTGAGCGCCGCGACGGTGCGCCACCCATCGGCGCGCAGGCTTGCGGCGATCGCGGTGTCGTGGCCCAGCGGCAGGAAAACCGCCCGTTCGCGCTCGTCCTCCCGCGCCAGTCCCTCGTCGATCAGCGGGTCGGGGTAGAGCGAAAAGCCGACCGCGGGCTCTTCCTGTCCGCCGCCGACCGGGATCGCATAGCTTCCGCCCAAGCCGACATGCGCGCCATGTCCGGGCACAAAGACCGAAAAGCCGAACCAGCTCTGATAAGCGAAGCCATGACGCTCGGTCGGGTCGAGCGTCAGCGTGACGCGATCGCGGATCGGCGCCGCAATCGCCTCGATCGCATCGAGGCGGCTCGTCAGCACGCCGGCGGTGTCGAAGGCGCGCAGGTCGGCGATCGCGCGGTCGAATGGACCGGTCGCGCGCAGCAGCGGCAGATACGCCTCGGCGCCGATGCGGATGAGCGCGCCCGCATCCTTGGCATCGAGTTCGTCGCGCAGTTCGTCGCGGTCGACCGCGACCGGAAGCGGCCCGCCCGCGAGCAGATCGACAAGGTCGGGGAGGGTGAAGTCGAGCGTCACGGGGCCGATCCCCGCCGCATCGAGCGCGTCGATCGCCACACTGACGATCTCGCGCGCCGCGGCGACGCTGTCGCTGCCGATCAACTCGGCGCCGACTTGAAGCATTTCGCGCGCCGGGCGAAGCTGGCTCGCGCGCAGCTTGACGACCTGTCCCGCGTAGCAGAGCCGCAGCGGGCGCGGCGCCTGTGCGAGGAGCGAGGTTGCGATGCGGCCCACCTGCCGCGTGATGTCGGGGCGCAGCGCGATCGTGCGCTGGGACACCGGGTCGGTGAAACGCAGCAGGTCGCGCGACGCGCGTTCGTCGTCGCCCCCCAGCGTCTCGCGAAACTCGGCGAGCGGCGGCGCGACGCGGCCGTACCCGTGCGACCGCATCGCATCGACGAGCGCTCGCGTCACGCGCGACGCCGCTTCGGCCTGCGCGGGTAGGCGGTCGCGGAGGCCTTCGGGTAGCAGGGCAGGGGCCTTGGTCATTGGGGGCTCTCCTACGCGGTGAGGGCCGTAAACGAAAGCCCCTCCCCTTTAGGGGAGGGGTTGGGGTGGGGGCATCGGCCTTGCATAGACCTCTTGGCCCACCCCGCTGCGACTAGCGAGCAAGCTCGCAAGTCTCGCTACCCCTCCCCTGAAGGGGAGGGGGTGACGGGTTCAGAACTTCAGCCCCTTTACCGTCTTCACGCCGGGAAGCTGGCAGATCTGCCACAGCAGTGGTTCGGGCAGCGGCGAATCGAGGCTGAGCAGCAGCACCGCTTCGCCGCCCGCGGCGCGGCGGCCGAGGTGGAAGGTGCCGATGTTGAGGCCGGCATCGCCGAGCGCGCCGCCGATACGGCCGATGAAGCCCGGCGCGTCCTCGTTGACGATATAGAGCATGTCGCCGGCGAGATCCGCCTCGACCTTGATCCCGAACATTTCGACCAGACGCGGATCGTTGTTGCTGAACAACGTACCCGCGACCGAGCGGTCGCCCTGGCTCGTCGCGACGGTAACGCGGATCAGCGTGTGATAGTCGCCTTCGCGGTCATGGCGGACTTCGCGCACGTCCATGCCCCGTTCGCGCGCGAGATGCGGCGCATTGACCATGTTGACGCTGTCCGAATAGCGCCGCATCAGGCCGGTCAGGACCGCGGCGGTAATCGGCTTCATATTGAGTTCGGCCGCCGCGCCTTCGACCTCGATCGAGATCGTGGTCAGATTGTCGTGGGCGAGCTGGCCGACGAGGCTGCCGAGCTTTTCGGCCAGGCTCATATAGGGACGCAGCTTCGGCGCTTCCTCTGCCGACAGGCTGGGGACGTTGAGGGCATTGGTGATCCCGCCGGTAAGCAGATAGTCCGAAATCTGCTCGGCGACCTGGATCGCCACATTGACCTGCGCTTCGTCGGTCGACGCGCCGAGGTGCGGGGTGCAGATGAAGTTGGGCGTGCCGAACAGCGGATGATCGGCCGGCGGCGGCTCGGTTGCGAACACGTCGAGCGCCGCGCCGGCGACGTGACCCGAATCCAGCGCATCCTTGAGCGCCGCCTCGTCGATCAGGCCCCCGCGCGCGCAGTTGACGATCCGCACGCCTTTCTTGGTCTTTGCAAGATTTTCCTTCGACAGCACGCCCCGTGTCTGGTCGGTCAACGGCGTGTGCAGCGTGATGAAATCGGCCTTCGCGAGCAACGTGTCGAGGTCGGCCTTTTCGACGCCCAGTTCGATCGCGCGCTCGGGGGTCAGGAAGGGATCGAAGGCGACAACCTTCATCTTCAACCCCAGCGCCCGTTCGGCAACGATGCTGCCGATATTGCCGCAGCCGATCAGGCCCAGGGTCTTTTGCGTCAGCTCGACGCCCATGAAATCATTCTTCGGCCACTTGCCCGCCTGCGTCCCGGCATTGGCTTCGGGGATCTGGCGCGCGAGCGCGAACATCATCGCGACAGCATGTTCGGCGGTCGTGATGCTGTTGCCGAAAGGCGTGTTCATCACGATGACGCCCTTTTTCGATGCTTCGGGGATGTCGACATTGTCGACCCCGATGCCCGCGCGCCCGACGACCTTCAGGTTCGTTGCAGCGGCGAGGACGTCTGCGGTGACCTTGGTGGCGGAGCGGATCGCGAGGCCGTCGTAATCGCCGATCATCGCGATCAGTTCGTCCTTGGTCTTGCCGGTGATCTCATCGACCTGAATGCCGCGCTCCTTGAAGATCTGCGCAGCCTTGGGATCCATCTTGTCGCTGATGAGGACTTTGGGAGTGGTCATGGGAATAGAACCTTCCGTGTGCTTCCGCGAAGGCGGGAGCCCAGCTCCCGATGCTTGCGGAATGAAATGGCAGGAGATGGGTCCCCGCCTTCGCGGGGACACACCGAAATCACTTGAGCGAAGCGTAAGCCCAGTCGAGCCACGGGCCGAGTGCTTCGATATCGGCGGTGTCGACGGTCGCACCGCACCAGATGCGCAGGCCCGGGGGAGCATCGCGATAGCCCGCGATGTCATAGGCCGCGCCTTCGGATTCGAGCAGGCCGGCGAATTTCTTGATGAAATCCGCATCCGCGCCGGCGACCGACAGGCAGACCGAGGTTTTCGACCGGCTCGCGGGATCGACCGCGAGGTGGCTCAGCCAGTCGCGCGCCTCGACGATCGCATCGAGTGCGGCCGCATTGGCATCGCTGCGCGCCTTGAGACCGTCGAGACCGCCGAGCGACTGCGCCCATTCGAGCGCGAAGATCGCATCCTCGACGGCGAGCATCGACGGGGTGTTGATGGTCTCGCCCTTGAACACGCCCTCGACGAGCTTGCCGCCCTTGGTCAGGCGGAAAACCTTGGGCAACGGCCACGCGGGGGTGTGGCTTTCGAGGCGTTCGACCGCACGCGGGCCCAGGATCAGCACGCCGTGGCCGCCTTCGCCGCCGAGCACTTTCTGCCAGCTGAAAGTCGCGACGTCGATCTTGTCCCACGGCAGGTCATAGGCGAACACCGCCGAGGTCGCATCGGCGAAGCTCAGCCCTTCGCGATCCGCCGGGATCCAGTCGCCGTCGGGGACGCGCACGCCGCTCGTCGTGCCGTTCCAGGTGAAGAGGACGTCGTTCGACCAATCGACCTGGCCGAGATCGGGAAGCTGGCCGTAATCGGCGCGGATCACCGTCGGATCGAGCTTGAGCTGCTTTGCGGCGTCGGTGACCCAGCCTTCGCCGAAGCTTTCCCATGCGAGCGTGGTGACGGGCCGCGCGCCCAGCATCGTCCACATCGCCATTTCGAAAGCGCCGGTATCGGACCCGGGTACGATCCCGATGCGGTGCGTGTCGGGCAGGCGCAGCACTTCGCGCATCAGGTCGATGCAATATTGCAGGCGCGCCTTGCCGATCTTCGCGCGATGCGAACGGCCGAGCACTTCGGTGGAAATTTTTTCGGGGGACCAGCCCGGCGGCTTTGCGCAGGGACCGGAAGAGAAAGTGGCGCGCGCAGGGCGCACCTGCGGCTTCGTTACGTCAGTCATGTACAACTCTCCTCACAGAGAGCACGCGCGGCGTTGGGACCGCGTGGCCCGGCGCCGCGTTTAAGGATGGGCGCGCAAGTGTCAAACAATTTGCGCTGTCCGTGCGAAATTTTCGGTGAGCCGAGCGAATAGTATACAGCTTGTTAACCATTTCGTCGGTAATTTGACGCCATGGCGATCCCGACATTCCTTCGGCCCCGGGTGCTTGTTGCGGTCACGGCCGCGCTGACGCTTTCGGCGTGTTTCGGAACCCCGGATGCCATGAAGGGCGGCGGGGCGAAACGGTCGGGCGGTGCTGCGACGGTTCAGCGCCCGCAGCCGACGGGCGCGCCATCTTTTACCACCCCCGACGCCAGGCAGTGCGCCGTCGATCTTCAGCAGGCGGGCGTGAAGTTCACCCCGCTTCCGAACCAGGATCATGGCGGTGGGTGCAGTTCGATCGATTCGGTAAAGCTGCTCGATATCGGTACCCCGGTGACCAACCTCGGCCCGATGACCTGTCCGCTCGCTCGCAATTTCGCGGCGTGGGTCGAATATGCGGTGCGCCCCGCCGCACGCCTCTATTTCAAGACCGAGGTCGTGAAGGTCGAGACCTTCGGCACATACAGTTGCCGCAATATTTATGGCGGCCGATCGGGGCGACTGTCGCAGCACGCCTTTTCCAACGCGGTCGACGTCTCGGGCTTTGTGCTCGCGGACGGCCGGCGGATCATGCTCGACGGTGGCTGGGACGGAGACAGAAGTTCGCAACAGTTCCTGCGGGCGCTTCATAAATCGGCATGCCGCCGCTTTGGAACGGTGCTCAGCCCCGATTACAATGCGGCGCATTACAACCATTTCCATCTCGACATGAGCGGCAACGGCTATTGCCGCTGAGGCGCGTCCGTCTTGGCAAAGTCATGCGAAGCGGCTAGCCGCTCGCTGATGACAACAGAAAAACAGCCCCATCGTTCGCGCTTTCACAAGGCCAAGGACGACGCCCAGTTCGCCAAGCAGGCCCTGTCGACCCCGCAGACCGCGAGCGCCGCCTATAAGCTCGCGTTCCAGGATACCGACTTCCTGCTGCGCGAAGACCTTCGCCCGGTGCGCTTCCAGCTCGAGTTGCTCAAACCCGAATTGCTGCTCGAGGAAGCGAAGATCGAATCGACCCTCGTCATCTATGGCTCGGCGCGCATACCCGAACCCGATGTGGCCGACGGACTGGAATCGGCGGCGACCGACGACGCCCAGCGCAACATCGCGCGCCGCCTGAAGGCCAAAGCCAAATATTACGACGAAGCCCGCAAACTGGCCCGCCTCGCCAGCCAGGTGCCCTGCGACGACGAAGGGTGCCGTCATTTCGTCGTCTGTTCGGGGGGCGGCCCCTCGATCATGGAGGCGGCGAACCGCGGCGCCGCGGACGAGGGGCGCGAATCGATCGGGCTCAATATCGTCCTTCCGCACGAGCAGGCGCCCAATCGCTACGTCACCCCCGACCTGAGCTTCCAGTTCCACTATTTCGCGCTCCGCAAGATGCACTTCCTGCTGCGGGCGCGCGCTGTCTGTGTCTTTCCCGGCGGTTTCGGTACGTTCGACGAGACCTTCGAACTGCTGACGCTGATCCAGACCGGCAAGATCAAGCCGATCCCGGTGTTGTTGTTCGGCAAGGATTTCTGGCACCGCGTCGTGAATTTCGACGCGCTGGTGGAAGAAGGCGTGATAAGCGCCCGCGATCTGGACCTTTTCACTTTCGTCGAGACCGCGGAAGAGGCGTGGAGCATTGTCCAGCATTTCTACGAGAATGCCGAGGATTGATGGCTCGCAAAGCTCCCGCCTACCAACGTGGATGGGGCTATTCCGACTGGGTTTTAAGGTAGAGAATCAACGCGCTGCGATCGGCCTGGTCGATGACGCCGGCGAACGCCATGCGCGTACCGGGCAGGGTTTTCATCGGATCTTCGAGAAAGGCATCGAGCGCCGCCTCGCTCCACGCGCCGCCTTTCGCCTTCATCGCGCCCGAATAGGAAAAGCCGGGACGCGACGCCACCGCGCGGCCGACAACGCCATACAGATTCGGCCCGATCCCGTTGGCGCCGCCCTTGTCGATCGTGTGGCAGGCCATGCAGCGGCGAAAGACCATTTCGCCCATCGTGGCGGTCGGTTCGACCGGTGTCGCGGGCTCGGCGACGGCCGGCTTGCTCGTCGCCGGCGCCTGATTTTCCGCGTCGGGATTGCCACAGCCTGACAGCGGCAGGGCGATCAACGCGCCCGCCAGTACGACGGGCGCGGTTCGCGTTATTTCTTGGCTTCTGCCGGTGCAGGGGCCGCCCCGTCCGCCGGAGTCGCTTCACCCTCGGCAGGTGCTGCCGTCGCGGCGTCGCCTTCGGCCGCGGCCGGTGCGGCGCCTTCGCCGCCTTCCGCCGGGGCCGCGGTTTCGACCGGCGCCGGCAGCGGCAGGTTCGAGCCCTGCGCGTTCAGATAGACGAGCAGGTTGGCGCGGTCCTCCGGGTTCGACAGGCCGGCGAACGACATCTTGGTGCCCGGCGCGAACTTGCGCGGGCTGGTCAGCCACGCATCCATCTTTTCGAAGTCCCAGCTTCCCCCGACACCGGCAAGCGCGGCGGAGAAAGCGAAGCCATGTTTGCCGTGGCCGATTTCCTCGCCCAGCGTGCCGTAAAGATTCGGGCCGATGCCGTTCGCGCCGCCCTGGTTCACCGTGTGGCAAGCCGCGCATTTGGCGAACACCGTTTCACCCTTTGCAGGATCCGCGGCGGCAAGCAGATTGGGGAGCGGGGTCGCGGCTTCCGCGGCGCCACCGGCTTCGCTATCCTCGATCGGATAGCCTTCCTTTTCGGGGTGATGCGTCGCGAACACCATGCCCGAACCGATCGACAGTCCGAGCGCGCAAATGCCGGCGAACAAGACCCATCCGGCAATAGTGTTGTTGCGATTATCCATGCTTGCAGCCCCGTTCGCTGGCGCCCCCGTGTCGGCGCGCTTGATAGAATTGGTCGCTCCCTTACTGGCGCGCACGCGGCGGCGCAAGGGGATGAAGGAGGTTTCGGCGTGCGTCCAACGATGTTGCGCGGCACGCGGCCTCCCGCTATGCGCCGCGGCGCACTTCAGGAAGGCAGACATGGGCAGTTATTCGGCTTCGGCGCAGCGACTGGTCGACGAGATGAAGACGGCGGCGCTCGCCAGCCCGGCGCGGGGGCTGGCGTTCCAGGGCGCGCCCGGTGCCAACAGCGATCTTGCTGCACGCGAATTCGACGCCAATGCGCTGCCGCTGCCTTGCTATGCGTTCGAGGACGCTATCGACGCGGTGCGCGATGGTCGGGTCGACCGGGCCATCATCCCAATCGAGAACAGCCTGCATGGCCGCGTCGCCGACATCCACTTTCTGCTGCCCGATTCCGGGCTGCACATCGTTGGCGAGCATTTCCTGCGCATCCGGCACGGATTGATGAGCCGCAATCTGGCGCCCGTCACGCGCGCGATGAGCCATGAGCAGGCACTTGGCCAGTGCCGCGTCTGGCTGCGTCGGAACGGGATCGCGCCGGTCGCGCACAGCGACACGGCGGGCGCGGCCGCGTGGGTGGCGGACAGCGACGAGGCGGGGCTCGCCGCGATCGCACCGCCGCATGCCGCGGAGCTCTATGGCCTTACCCTCCACGAATCGGGGATCGAGGACGCCGATCACAATATGACGCGGTTCGTTGTCCTGGCGCGCGAGCCGCTGGCGGCGCTGCCCGATGGCGTGCCGTTGATGACAACCTTTGTCTTCGAGGTGAAGAATATTCCCGCTGCGCTCTACAAGGCGCTCGGCGGCTTCGCGACCAACGGCGTCAATATGACAAAGCTCGAAAGCTATCAGGTCGGCGGCAGCTTTGCGGCCACCAAATTCTACGCCGACATCGTCGGCGCGCCGGGCGACGAGGCGGTCGACCGTGCGCTCGAGGAACTCCAGTTCCAGACCAAGACGCTGCGCTTGCTCGGCACCTATCCGATGGCGCGCGTTCGCGGCTAGCCGCCGCGCTGCGCGAGCAGCTTTGCCGTCGCAAAGCTCTGCACGACGAACAGCGTCACCAATATGCTGGCCACCAAAAGCCCGAACAGATCGAAGGCGGAGAAATCGGTGCCGAGCACATTGCCGCCGCCGACGAGCGGCATGACGATGGTCATCGCCATCAGCATGAGGCGCAACTCGGTCGGCCCGCCCGCCATGTAGGACAGGCGAAATTCGCCCAGGACCTTTGCCGACAAAAAGGTGTGGATTGCCAGCAGGAGATAGCCGACCGCCCCGAGCAGCGCGACGTCGAGCCGGAAATAAGGGCTCGCGCCGATGCCGCCGACGATCAGGACGATCGCGATCCCGTCGACGCTATGGTCGACGAAATAGCCGTAAGCCGGCCGCTCGATCCGTCGCCAGCGGGCGAGGCTGCCGTCGAGCGAGTCGCCGAACCAGTTGACGAGATAGCCAGCAAGCGAAAGCCCCAGCCATTCGTCGTCGATCCAGCTCAGCATATAGCCCGCCGCCACCAGCGCGGCGCCGATAAAGCCGAGTAGCGTCAATCGGTCGGGCGTCACCCATGCGGGCAGGCGGGCGCACAGCCAGTTCAATAGCCTTCGCTCCCCGCGCGCGAGGAGGTTTTGCTGGATGCGCGTCGGGGGCTCGACCTTTGCGGTCGCCGGGCTCGGGGAATTTTGGGGCATGCGGACCTTTCGTCGACGGTTGTCACATCTGTGCCAACCAGACGTCACCGCATCGTCATAGTCGCAAGGGGCGCGGGATTAAAGGCAGCGTGTGGCAATCCGTCGCGGCAATCAATCCTGCCACGGACCGATTTCGCCGACTTCGCCGATCGTGCGAACGCGAACCGCTCCGTCGATCCAGGCGACCTCCCACATTGGCGCGGGGCGCGCCCATTCGCCGATGACGAAAAGGGGAAGCCTGTTCGCCGCGACAAAGGCCCGGTCGTCATCGGTCGGTCCCGGAACGACGGTGCTCGGTGTTTGATGCAGCCGGACGAGCGCCAGCGCGGGACCCGGGGGTGGCGGCAGGGATTCGCGCACCGGGTAGCCGAAGCTTGCGACAACCACCGGATACTGCTTGTCGTCACGCCCCAGCACCAGAATCTTGTCCGCCGTTCCATAGGGGCCGTTTACGGGCTTTCCGACCACCTTGCGGCCGACGATTGCGGCGTATTCCCGCAGGTCGGCGTCGGCCACGGGCGGCGGTGCCGGCGCGTCGACGACCGCCGGCCCGGTCGGTGCGAGCGGCGCAATCGACTGGGCAGCGAGCAAAAGCAGCGCGAACATCAATGCGCGTCGCCCCAGCTCGAGCCGGTCCCGATTTCGACTTCGAGCGGCACCGACAGGGTCAGCATCGGCTCGGCCGCGCTCATCATCACGCGCCGGATGACCTTGGCTGCGGCGTCGGCCTGAACGGCGGGGGCTTCGAAGACGAGTTCGTCGTGCACCTGAAGGAGCATCCGCACATCGGTCAGATTCGCGTCGGCCAGTGCTTGCGGCATCCGGGCCATCGCACGCTTGATAAGGTCGGCACTGGTCCCCTGGATCGGCGCGTTGATCGCCGCACGCTCGCTGCCCTGCCGCTCGTGCTGGCTCGCGGCCTTCAGGCGCGGAAACCAGGTCTTCCGGCCGAACAGCGTTTCGGTGTATCCGCGCTCCCTCGCGCCTTCCAGCGTATCGCGGATATAATCGGAGATGCCCGGGAAACGTTCGAAATAGCGGCTGATCAGGGCCTGCGCTTCGTCGGGCGTGATTTCGAGCCGGCCGGCGAGCCCCCATCGCGAAATGCCGTAGAGAATAGAGAAATTGACGGTCTTTGCCCGGGCGCGCGTATCGCGGTTGACTTCGCCGAACAGCTCGATTGCCGTCGCCGAGTGGATATCTTCGCCCTTCGCGAACGCCTGCTTGAGTTCGGGCACGTCGGCCATATGCGCGGCAAGCCGCAGCTCGATCTGGCTGTAATCGGCGGCGATCAGCACATGGTCCGGCGCGGCGATGAACGCATCGCGGATCTGACGCCCGACCTCGGTCCGAATTGGGATATTCTGGAGGTTCGGGTCGGTCGACGACAGGCGCCCCGTCTGCGCGCCGACGAGGCTGTAGCTCGTGTGGACGCGCCCGGTCTTTGCATTGATCTGTTCCTGCAACGCATCGGTATAGGTCGATTTCAGCTTGGCGAGCTGGCGCCATTCGAGGATCTTGCGGGCGATCGGTACACCGTCACGCTCCAGCCGTTCGAGTTCGTTCTGGTCGGTCGACCAAACGCCCGACTTGCCCTTGCGGCCGCCCTTCAGTCCCATCTTGTCGAACAATATTTCGCCAAGCTGTTTCGGACTGCCGATGGTGAACGGCTGCCCGGCCTCTTCGTGGATCTCGCCCTCCATGCGCATCATTTCGCTCGCAAATTCGGCCGACAGCTTCGCCAGATAGTCGCGGTTCACCATGATACCGGCGCGTTCCATCGCCTCGACCGTCGCGACGAGCGGGCGATCGACCATCTGATAGATGCGCGTTCCGCCCTCGATCGGCAGGCGGAGTTTCAGTAGCTGCCACAGGCGTAGCGCGACTTCGGCGTCCTCCGCGGCATATTCGGTCGCGCGATCGAGCTGGACCTCGGCAAAGCTGATTTGCGATTTGCCGGTGCCGCACATTTCCTTGAAGGTCAGGCAGACATGGTCGAGGTGCAGCTTGGCCAATTCGTCGAGGCCGTGCTGATGTTTGCCCGCGTCGAACGCGAAGCTCATCACGAGCGTGTCGTCATAGGGCGCGACCGTCAGCCCGTGCTGCGCGAGGACGCCGATGTCGTATTTCAGATTATGCCCGACTTTAAGAACCGAATCGTCGGCGAAGAGCGCACCGAGCCGCGGCAGGGCATCGGCCATCGCGATCTGCTGTGGGCGCTCGGCGAACATGTCGGTGCCGCCGTGGCCGAGCGGAATATAGCAGGCGCGCCCCGGCGCGATCGACAGGCTGACGCCGACGAGGTCGCCCGTCACGCTGTCGAGGCTGGCGGTTTCGGTATCGATCGCCACGACATGCGCCGCCTTCGCTTCGGCGATCCAGCGGTCGAGCGCGTCGAGACTGGTCACGCATTCATACAGCGTGCGGTCGATGGCGGACATCGGCGGCAGCGCCGGGGTCGAGCCGTCGGCATCGGCAGGTTTCGGGGGTTCGTCGCCCGCGCGCGGCGGGGTCGGCGGACCGCCGGGCGCGGCGCCGACGTCGAGCTTCGCCGAGAGCGAACGGAAGCCATGCTCGTCGAGAAAGGCCTTGAGCGGCGCGGGCGGGATCGCGTCGAGCTTCAATGCGTCGAGCGGGTCGGGCAGGGGACAGTCGCGCTTCAATTCGACGAGCACGCGCGACAAGCGCGCCATTTCGGCATGCTCGATCAGATTGTCGCGCAGCTTCGACGGCTTCATCGTCGCCGCCCCCAACAGCGCCTTTTCAAGGTCGCCATATTCGAGGATCAGCTTGGTCGCGGTCTTCGGTCCGACGCCGCGCACCCCGGGGACATTGTCGACCGCGTCGCCCATCAGCGCGAGGATGTCGCCGACGAGTTCGGGACCGACGCCGAATTTCTCTTCGACCGCGGCAATGCCCAGGCGGACATTCTTCATCGTGTCGAGCATGTCGACCTGCGGCGCGCCGTCGCCTTCGCGCACGAGCTGCATCAGATCCTTGTCCGACGAGACGATGGTGACGTCCCAGCCCTCTCGCACCGCGGCCTCGGTATAGCTGGCGATCAGATCGTCGGCCTCGAAACCCGCCATCTCGATGCAGGGCAGCGAAAAGGCGCGCGTCGCGTCGCGGATCAGCGGGAATTGCGGGATCAGATCCTCGGGCGGATCGGGCCGGTTCGCCTTGTACTGGTCATAGATTTCATTGCGGAACGATTCGCTCGAATGGTCGAGGATCACCGCGAGGTGCGTCGGCCCGTCGGCCTCGTGCAGTTCCTTCGCGAGCTTCCACAGCATCGTCGTATAGCCATAGACCGCACCGACCGGGACGCCGTTCGGGTTCGTCAGCGGCGGCAGGCGATGATAGGCGCGGAAGATGTAGCTGGAGCCATCGACTAGATAGAGGTGATTCTTCTCGGACATGGCGCGGGGTGTAGCAGCGCGAAGGGGGGCGGCCTAGCTACGTCGGTTCGGGTATCGCGGGCCGGATCCGCCTCGCCGTTGCAAAGTTCAGTAAAGGTCAGCCTTGTGCAGCCGCCGCTGGCTTGCGTTCGGCGACCATGCCGCGCCGGCTCCCGCCGGCATGGTAAACCGGGGTGTGACCGCTTTTATCCACCTGTCGAAAGAGCAGGGGCGAAGGCTGGCACAGCCGAATGGTGTAGGACAGCGGTTTTTTGCGAAGTCGGCTTTGGGGTGGAGAGCGGACATTGCGGCGGTGGCATCATAAGGTGATCCCCGGCGAAGGCCGGGGTCCATGCGTCAGGCGCGGCGCTTGCGCGCTGGACCCCGGCCTTCGCCGGGGATCACCCAGATATGCAGATATTCCTTTCGTCATCCCGGACTTGATCCGGGATCCATTCTTCCAACGTTGCGCCTAGTGGACCCCGGATCAAGTCCGGGGTGACGAGAAGAGGAAGAGTCGCTTTCGGTCGCAAGCAGCCGTCCCTCCCCTCCGCAGCCTACCCCCGATAGTCGATCGTCAGCTTCCCCGCCGCCGCAACCGCCGCCGCGCGCGCTTCGTCGGTCGTGCCGCCGTCGACCCGCGCGAGCGCGACGCCCATGCGGCGCCAGGGGCGCGTGACCGGCTTGCCGAAAATGCGGGCGTCGACCGTGGTTTCGGCATTGGGTGACGTCAAGGCGTCGGCCAGCCCGGTGATCGCGAAATCCTGCGCGTCGCGATCGGCGAGCAGCACCGCGCTGGCGCTCGCCCCACGCAGCGCGATAGCGGGGATCGGCAGGCCCAGAATCGCGCGCGCGTGGAGGTCGAATTCGGACAGGTCCTGCGAGATCAGCGTCACCATGCCGGTGTCGTGCGGGCGCGGACTGAGTTCGGAGAAGATCACCGCGTCGCCCTTCACGAAAAATTCGACCCCGAAGATGCCGTGGCCGCCGAGCGCATCGACGACCTTGGTCGCCATATCCTGCGCGGCTTGCAGCGCGGCCGCGGACATCGCAACGGGTTGCCAGCTTTCGCGGTAGTCGCCGCGCTCCTGCCGGTGACCGATCGGCGGGCAGAAGGACACCCCGTCCTTGTGCCGCACGGTCAGCAAGGTGATTTCATAATCGAAATCGACGAACGCCTCGGCGATCACGCGCAGCCGGTCGCCGCGCATCCCGGCGGCGGCATAGTCCCACGCGGCGTCGATGCCGTCGGCGTCCCTGACCGTGCTCTGGCCTTTGCCCGACGAGGACATCACGGGCTTCACGACGAGGGGAAAGCCGATGCGCGTCGCGGCCGCGGCGAGTTCGTCGCGGCTTGTCGCATATTCGAACGTCGAGGTGGCGAGGCCGAGCTCGCTCGCGGCGAGGTCGCGGATGGCGTCGCGGTTCATCGTCAGCTGTGCGGCGCGCGCCGAGGGAACGATATGAACCCCCTCGGCCTCCAGCTCGGCGAGCACTTCGGTGCGGATCGCCTCGATCTCGGGCACGACATGGTCGGGGCGATGCTTTTCGATCGCGGCGCGCAGCGCATCGCCGTCGAGCATCGAAAACACCTCGGCTTCGTCGGCGACCTGCATCGCGGGCGCGCCGGCATAGCTGTCGCCCGCCACGACATGACAGCCGAGCCGCTTCGCCGAGATCACGAATTCGCGGCCGAGCTCGCCCGATCCGAGGAGCAGGATTTTTGCGGTAGGGGTCATTCGGGCCAGCTTGTCGTATCGTGGTCGGGGTGCTGATGGTTGCTCGCGGCGATCGCGCCGACTTGTGCGCTCATGCTGTCCTCGGTCGTCCCCTCTTGCGAGAGGCCGGGCAGCGTATCGAACCACGGCATCCGACCCTCGATACCGAACTGCATCTTCGGCGGAAAACGCGCGGGCTCGTCGAGCGAGCCCGTCGTGACGCTCAGATGCTGGCTGTCCAGATAGTCGTAATAGAGCGGCGTTCCGCAGTCGCGACAGAAGCCGCGCGCGACCGGGTCGGAACTCTTGAAGACTGCGGGCGTCCCGCGCGTCCACGTCAGCGCGTCGCGCGGAATGCCGACGAGCGCCGCGAAATAATTGCCCGCCGCCTTCTGGCACATGCGGCAATGGCAGATGTGCGAGGTGTCGAGCATCGCGCTCGCACGATAGCGCACCGCGCCGCACTGGCAGCCGCCGGAGGCTTGGACGTCAAGGCGTTCGGCGCGGCTCATGCTTGCTTACTCCCATTCGATGGTGCCCGGCGGCTTCGACGTATAGTCGTATACCACCCGATTGATTCCCTGAACCTCGTTGATGATCCGCGTCGCGCAGCGCGAGAGGAAGCTCGCGTCGAAGGGGTAGATGTCGGCGGTCATGCCGTCGGTCGAGGTGACGGCGCGCAGTGCGCAGACATGGTCGTAGGTACGGCCGTCGCCCATCACACCCACGGTCTTGACCGGGAGCAGCACCGCGAACGCCTGCCAGATCGCGTCGTAGAGTCCGGCGCCCCGGATTTCCTCGAGGTAGATGGCGTCGGCCTTGCGCAGGATGTCGCAGCGGTCCTTCGACACTTCGCCGGGAATGCGGATCGCGAGGCCGGGGCCGGGGAAGGGGTGGCGGCCGACGAAAATGTCGGGAAGCCCGAGTTCCTTGCCCAGCAGGCGGACCTCGTCCTTGAACAATTCGCGCAGCGGTTCGACGAGCTTCATGTTCATCCGCTCGGGCAGGCCGCCGACATTGTGGTGGCTCTTGATCGTCACGCTGGGGCCGCCGGTGAAGCTGACGCTCTCGATCACGTCGGGATAAAGGGTGCCCTGCGCCAGGAAGTCGGCGCCGCCGATCTTCTTTGCCTCTTCCTCGAAGACGTTGATGAATTCGGCGCCGATGAACTTGCGCTTCTTTTCGGGGTCGGTGACGCCATCGAGTCCCGCCATGAAGCGCGCCTCTGCATCGACGACAACGAGCGGGATATTGTAATGGCCGCGGAACAGCTCCTCGACCTGTTTGCGCTCGTTCATGCGCAAGAGGCCGTGGTCGACGAAGACGCAGGTGAGCTGTTCGCCGATCGCTTCGTGGATCAGCACCGCCGCGACCGCGCTGTCGACGCCGCCCGACAGGCCGCAAAGCACGCGCTGGTCGCCGACTTGCTCGCGGATCTCGGCGATCTTGGTCGCGCGGAACTCGGCCATCGTCCAGTCGCCCGAGCAGCCGCAGACGTGGCGCACGAAATTGGCGATCAGCTTGGCGCCGTCGGGCGTGTGGACGACTTCAGGGTGGAATTGCGTGCCGTAATAGCGGCGCTCGTCGTCGGCGATCAGCGCGAAGGGGGCGCCGTCGCTGATCGCGACAATGCGAAAGCCCGGCGCGAATTTGGTCACGCGGTCGCCGTGGCTCATCCATACCTGATGGCGCTCGCCGACCTCCCACAGTCCGTCGAACAGCACGCAGGGTTCGGTGACGGTCAGGAAGGCACGGCCGAATTCGCCGTCGCGCTCGCCGTCGCCGCCGCCGGGCTCGACACTCCCGCCGAGCTGCTCGCTCATCACCTGCTGGCCGTAGCAGATGCCGAGGATCGGCACCCCGCTGTCGAAGATCGCCTGCGGCGCGCGCGGGCTGCCCGCGGCGGGGACCGACGCCGGCGAGCCCGAGAGGATCACCCCCTTGGGCTGCATGCGTTCGAGCGCGGCCTCGGCGGCGCTGAACGGGACGATTTCGCTGTAGACGCCGGCTTCGCGAACGCGGCGGGCGATGAGCTGGGTAACCTGACTGCCGAAGTCGACGATCAGGATGGATTCGGGGGCGAGCGGGGCGTCTGGAGTCGGCATGGGTGGCCGATAAAGAGCCGCGGCTATGCTGTCCAGCGGTCGCGATCGGTTGTTCGCAGAGAAGAGATGGCCCTGCCATATTATTGCGACAAACTGCGACCAGATGAACCGCCGGGGCAAATCGACGTCAGGCCGCATTCAGCCCGGCGCATTAAGACAACACCGGCAGACAAAAAATAGAAAGCTCCTCTCCCAATGAAAAAAATTCGCTTATCCTTGACGAACCGGGCCCTGTTGCTGGCGACCGCCGCGTCTTTCGCCGCGCCCGCGCTCGCCAATAGTGGCGATGCGCTGCCCATGTCGGCTGCGGCGACGGCCGAACAGCCCGCCGAGCCCGTTGCGCCCGCGCATAGCGATGACGATACTTACGAAGATGAGGACGAAATCGTCGTCACCGGAACGCGACTTGCCGGGCAGCTTGATACGAATTTCACGGCCGAGGCCGAACTCGACGAGGCGGCGATCGCCTCTTATGGCGTGTCGTCGGTCGAGGAGCTGCTCGATGCGCTCGAGCCGATCACGCGTTCGGGACGCGGGCGCGGCAGCGGGCGACCGGTGATTCTCGTCAATGGCCGCCGTATTTCCGGCTTCGGCGCGGTACGGCGCATCCCGCCCGAGGCCATTGCGAAGGTCGAAGTTTTTCCCGAGGAAGTGGCACTGCAATATGGCTACGCGGCGACCGAGCGCGTCGTCAATTTCGTCCTCAAGCCGAATTTCCGCCAGGTGTCGATGGAAGCCGAGGCGGGCACCCCGACGCAGGGCGGGCAGTTCAAAAGTGAGCTGGAACCGGGTTTCATCGCCATCGGCGACAAGGGCCGGCTCAACCTCAACGCAAGCTGGGAGCATCAGACCATGCTCCTCGAAAGCGAGAGGAATCTTCAATATGAGGATGCCGATCGCGCTGCCGAAGCGCCGGCGCGCAGCCTGTCTCCCGCCAGCGACCAATATACGATCGAGGGCACGATCGTCCGCAACCTGGGCAAGGTTACCGATATCCAGGGCAGCCTGCGTTTCGACCAGACCGACAGCCTGGCGCTGCTCGGACCGGGCGCCGGCGGCGTCGGCGATCCGTTGCGCCGCGACAGCCGGACGCAGAATTGGGAGGGGTCGGCGAGCCTCAATGGCATGCTCGACGATTGGCGCTGGTCGGTTACCGGCAATTATTCCGACGCCGATCAACGGACCTTCACCGATCGCGCCGGCGGCACGACCGATCGCTTCGACAGCAGTCAACAGAGCTTTGGGGCCAACGCGAATATTTCGGGCAGCGTGATCGAGGGCTGGGCCGGGCCGATCCGTGCATCGATCACGGGCGGCTATACCGGATTGCGGTACGACAGCCGCGCGATCAGCGGCGGAGACGTTACCATCGCCGATCTTGCACGCGACACCCCCAATGTTTTCGGATCGCTCACGGTCCCGCTGCTCGATCCCGACTATAATGTCGGCAAGGTCGGGCGGCTGTCGCTGACGCTGAACGCCCAGGCGGAGCGGCCGAGCGATTTCTCGGCGCTGACCAGCTGGGGGGCAACGGTGAACTGGGGGCTCACCGACAATCTGTCGTTGATCGCGAGCTACAAGCGCGACGAGGCGGCCCCGTCCGTAACGCAGCTCGGCGCAGCGCCGCTTACGACCGACGGCGTGACCTATTACGACTTTTCCACCGGCCAGACGGTGCAAGTGACGACGACGACGGGCGGCAATCCCAACCTGCTGGCCGAACAGCGTCGCGACATCAAGCTCGGGCTCAACTGGGAACTGCCGATGGTCGATGGCCTGCGTTTCTCGATCGATTATAACCATAATCGCAGCGACGACACGGCGAGCAGCTTTCCGCTGCTGACCCCGGAAATCGAGGCAGCGTTCCCCGACCGCGTGGTGCGCGCCGCCGACGGCACGCTCCTCGCGATCGACCAGCGGCCGGTCAATTTCGATCGGGCCACCAATTCGCAGATCCGCTGGGGGTTCAATTTCGGCAAGAGCTTCGGACAGTCCGACGCGTCGGAGAGCCCGCGCGGACGGAGAGGGCAGGGACGCGCCGATGCGCCTCCACCGGAGGGCGGCGACGCTCCTCCTCCTTCGGAAAATGGCGCCGGCGAGGCTGCGAAGGGCGGGCCGCCGCCAAGGGCCGACGGCGGACCACGCGGCGGCGGTCGCGGTATGGGCCGGCGCGGCGGTGGGGGCGGGCCGTTCGGGCGTCCGCAGGGCGGTCGCTGGCAGGTATCGCTGTATCACACGATCAAACTGACCGACCGTGTCCTGATCGGTCCGGGCGTTCCCGAACTCGACCTGTTGAACGGGTCCGCCACCGGCAGCGGCGGGGGCAGCAATCGTCACCTGGTCGAACTCGACGGCGGCCTGTTCTACAAGGGAATCGGAACGCGGATCAGCGCCAAGTACGACAGCGGCAGCAGTGTCGTTGGCGGGGCCAACGGCGATCTGAAATTCCACGATCTTGCGACCTTCAACCTCCGCATCTTTGCCGATTTCAACCAGATGCCGAAGGTGACGGGCGATCTGCCTTTCCTCAAGAATTCGCGCTTGCGTTTTTCGGTCGACAATTTGTTCGATGCGCAGCGCAAGGTTACCGACGCGAGCGGAGTCGTCCCGTTGAACTATCAGCCGGGCTACACCGATGCGCTCGGCCGCTATGTCGAGTTAGAGTGGCGCAAGTCGTTCTAGAGCCGGCTCGCCATCGTCTGAATGTCGATCGGCTCTAGCGAGTGGCGGCCAGGCCGACTGGCGATGGCAGGGCCGCGCGTCCCGACGGGACGAAGGTCAGGGCCTCGACGAACTGCTCGGTGCAGCGAGACCAGCTATAGCTGGTGCCGAGTTCGGCCGCCGCCGCGCGGTCGCACGTCAGGGCTCTGGCGATGGCGGTATCCAGGCAATCGTCCAGCGCACCCGCGTCGGGCGTCACGATGTCGCCGGGGCCGGGCACCGGATAAGCCGCGACCGGCGTCCCGCAGCTCAGCGCCTCGATGATGACGAGGCCGAATGTATCGGTCTTGCTGGGAAAGACGAAGACATCGGCTCCGGCATAGGCCGCAGCCAGCGCGTCGCCGCCGAGTTTTCCGAGAAAAAGGGTGTCGGGATATCGCGTTCGCAGGTCGGCCAGCGCCGGGCCGTCTCCGACGACGACTTTCGTTCCGGGGCGGCTGGTGTCGAGAAAGGCCGCGATATTCTTTTCGACCGCAACCCGCCCGACATAGAGCTGGATCGGGCGGGTCGCGCCGGCGAACGAGGGATGCGCAGCGCGATCGGGCCGGAACAGCGAATGGTCGACGCCGCGTTCCCACATCATCGTCTGGTGAAGGCCTTGCGCCTCCAGTTCGCGTTGCAGAGACCGCGTCGCGACCATGATGTGCCGTGCCGGCCGATGAAACCAGCGGATGAAGCGCCACACGATCCCGGGCGAGACCGGAAGTCGCGCGGCGACATATTCGGGGAATCGCGTGTGATAGGCCGTGGTAAACGGAAAGCGGTTCGCGAGGCACCAGCGCCGCGCCGCGAGTCCGAGCGGCCCTTCGGTGGAAATGTGGATCGCATGCGGCGCGAACGCCCGGATATGGCGCGCCACCGAACGCGTCCCGGCAAAGGCCAGGCGGATTTCGCCATAGGTGGGACAGGGGATCGAGCGAAAGAGATCGGGCGAAACGATCGCCACCTCATGCCCCGCACGGCGCAGTTCGGCGACCGTCGCCTGGAGTGTCCGGACCACGCCGTTGACCTGGGGCTCCCAGGCGTCGGTGACGATCAGGATACGCATCGCGTGACCCTCAGGCCGCGCGGGCCGGGGACTGCCGGTCGATCGGGGTCGGCGCGTCGCGCGAGGCGACCTCCTCTGCCCAGTGGAGGATTTCCATGCGACCGTCGTGATGTTCGACGAGCGCGGTGCAGCCCTCGACCCAGTCGCCGTCGTTGAAATATTCGACGCCTTCGATCTCGCGCATCTCGGCGCTGTGGATGTGCCCGCACACGACGCCGTCGACACCGCGCGAGCGTGCGGCGTGGGCGACGACTTCTTCGTAGTGGCCGATGAACTGCACCGCATTCTTGACCTTGTGCTTGGCAACCATCGACAGCGACCAATAAGGCAGGCCCAGCCGGCTGCGGACGGCGTTCACCACCACATTCGCCTTCATCAGCGCCGTGTAGGCGGCATCGCCGACGAAGGCGAGCCAGCGGTGCGCCAGCATGACCGCATCGAATTCGTCGCCGTGAACGATCAACAGCGTCCTGCCGTCGGCGGTTTCGTGCACCGCCTCGCGCCTTATCTCGACCCCCCCGAAATTGAAGCCATCGAACGGTTTGACCATCTCGTCATGGTTGCCCGGAACATAGACGACGCGGGTGCCGCGCTTGGCGCGCTTCAGAACCCGCCACACGACGTCATTATGTTCGGGCGGCCAGAAATGCCGCTTCTTGAGGCGCCAGCCATCGATGATATCGCCGACGAGATAGAGCGTCTCGCAGTCGACATGGTCGAAGAAGTCGATCAGCAGCGGGGCGTTGCAGCCGCGGGTGCCGAGGTGAATGTCGCTGACCCATATGGTGCGATAGCTCCTCCGCTCGCCGATCAGCCGCTCGGGCACATGCGGCTTGGCGGCATAGGGGTCGGGGAAGTTGGCGGGGATCGGCAGGGTCGAAATCGAGGCCATGTCGTACTCCGTAGGCAGCTTTTGGCTGCCCACGGCCTAGACACGAGTTTTGTTACACCCGTCGAATCAAAGCGAAGACGGTTCGGCGACGCTTTTGCGTCGGTTCGGTGACGTTGTTCGCAAATCCTCCCTGTCGCGCAGCGATGGGGAGGTGGCAGCGCGCAGCGCTGACGGAGGGGCCGAGCGCGCAAGCGCTCGCTACGCTCGCTGCCCCTCCACCGCCTGCGGCGGTCCCCCTCCCCACGGCTCCGCCGCAGGGAGGATCAGACCCGCCGGATCACCATATTCCGGATTTCGCTCATATCCTCCATCGCGAAGCGGATGCCTTCGCGCCCGAGCCCCGAATCCTTGACCCCGCCATAGGGCATGTTGTCGACGCGGTAGGAGGCGACGTCGTTGACGACGATGCCGCCGACATCGAGCTCGTCCCACGCGTCCAGAACCTGCTGGATGTCGCGGGTGAAAAGCCCGGCTTGCAGGCCGAACTTGCTGTCGTTGACCTCGGCCATCGCTTCCGACCAGTCGCTGAACTTCGACAGGATC
Source organism: Sphingopyxis sp. CR5 (assembly GCF_059693785.1). Taxonomy (NCBI): domain Bacteria; kingdom Pseudomonadati; phylum Pseudomonadota; class Alphaproteobacteria; order Sphingomonadales; family Sphingopyxidaceae; genus Sphingopyxis; species Sphingopyxis sp. CR5. The sequence continues at coordinate 354,262 of NZ_JCATIE010000005.1, forward strand.
GCGAGCGGGCCGAAGGCTTCCTCGCGATAGGCCTTTGCGTCGCGGCCCACATTTTCGAGCAATGTCGCTTCCAGCATCGCGCCGTCGCGTTTGCCGCCGGTGAGCAGTTTTGCGCCGTCCGCGATCGCGTCCTGGATCCAGTCGTCGAGGCGCGTCGCTTCCTTTTCGGAGATCATCGGGCCGATGAAGGTATCGCGATCCTTGGGATCACCGGCCACCAGCGTCCTGGTCTTTTCGACCAGCATCTCGCGGAAGCGGTCGTAAATATCGGCGTGGATGATGATCCGCTGCACCCCGATGCACGACTGCCCCGATTGATAGAAGGCACCGAAGATGATGCGTTCGAGCGCGTGGTCGAGGTCGGCATCCTTGTCGACGATCACCGCGGCATTGCCGCCGAGTTCGAGGATGACCTTCTTCTTTCCGGCTTTCGCCTTCAGATCCCAGCCGACTGCGGGCGAGCCGGTAAAGCTGAGCAGCTTCAATCGCTCGTCGGTCGTGAACAGGTCGGCGCCGTCACGCGTCGCGGGCAGGATGCTGAACGCGCCTTCGGGCAGGATGTCGCATTCGGCGAGCACCTCGCCCATGATGATCGCACCGAGCGGGGTCATCGACGCGGGTTTCATCACGAACGGACAGCCCATCGCGATCGCCGGCGCGATCTTGTGCGCGGCGAGGTTCAGCGGGAAGTTGAACGGCGAGATGAAGCTGCACGGCCCGATCGGCACGCGCTTCCACATTCCCATATAGCCCTTCGCCCGCGCCGAAATGTCGAGCGGCTGTACCTCGCCATAGTTGCGCACCGCTTCCTCGGCGGCGATGCGGAAGGTGTCGATCAGCCGCGTAACCTCGCCCTCGCTGTCCTTGATCGGCTTGCCCGCCTCGACGCACAGCGCGAACGCGAGTTCGTCGAACCGTTCGCGAAAGCGGGCGACGCAATGGTTCAGGACTTCCTGTTTCTCATAGCTCGCGAGCTTCGCCATCGGTGCCGCCGCGCGCACCGCCCCGGCGATTGCTTCGTCGATCACGTCGGGGGTGGCGAGCGCGGTACGGAAGGCGACCTCGCCGGTATATTTGTCGGTGACGGCGAGGTCAGTGTTCGGCTGCGCCGCCTTGTTGTTCAGATAGAGCGGGTAGGTGTCCTTGAGTTTCACAATCATTCTCCAACACTCTGTCATCCCCGCGAAAGCGGGGATCCAGGGGCGGCGTAGTCAGCCGTTGATCCTCTGATACAGGTCGAGCCACTGCGGATTGCCACGCTCGATCAATTCCAGCTTCCACGCGCGCCGCCATTTCTTGATCGCCTTTTCCCGTGCGATGGCTTCGTTCACATCGGCAAAAGCCTCCGCATGTACTAAATGATCGACGCCATATTTCGCAGAAAATTTCGAGCCTTCGCCGTTCCGGTGCTGCCAAATCCGTTGCGCAAGGTTGGCTGTCACGCCGACGTAAAGCGTCCCGTTTCTCCCGCTTGCCAATATGTAAACATAGTAGACCCGTTCCATGCTGCTCCTGGATCCCCGCTTTTGCGGGGATGACATAACATAAAGGAGAACTCATCTGTCATTCCCGCGAAAGCGAGAATCCAGGAGCGCATCACAATTCCTTCGACAGCCGTTTGATGTCGTTATTCAAAATCTGGTCGTTCTCCGAATAATCGACCGGGCAGTCGATCAGGTGCACACCCGGAGTATCGCGGCAGTGCGCGAGAAGTTCCTTGAGGTGGGCCGCGCTTTCGACGCGGTGGCCCTTTGCACCATAGCTTTCGGCATATTGGACGAAATCGGGATTGCCATAGGTCAGACCCCAATCCTTGAACCCCATGTTCGCCTGTTTCCAGCGGATCATGCCATAGCTTGAATCGTTGAGGATGAGCACGGTCAGGTTGAGGCCCAGGCGTACCGCGGTCTCCATTTCCTGGCTGTTCATCATGAAGCCGCCGTCACCGCAGATCGCCATCACCTTGCGGGTCGGATAGAGCATTGCCGACATCATCGCGCTTGGCAGCCCGGCGCCCATCGTCGCAAGTGCATTGTCGAGCAGCACCGTGTTCGGACGATAGGCGGTGTAACCGCGCGCGAACCAGATTTTATAGACACCGTTGTCGAGGCAGATGATCCCGTCGTCGGGCATCGCCTCGCGCACCTGCTGCACCAGATGCGGCGGAAAGATCGGGAAGCGCGCATCGGCGGCGAGCGGCGCGGTGTGCGCGACCTCGGCCTGCCGGTAGCGAAGCAGATCGTCGAATTTCCAGCCACCGTTCGGGACGATGTCTTCCTTGATCTGCCAGATCGCGTTGGCGATATCGCCGATGACCTCGATTTCGGGGAAATAGACCGGATCGACTTCGGCGGTCTTGGTCGACACGTGGATCACCGTGGGACCGCCCGCCTTCATGAAGAAGGGCGGCTTTTCGATCACATCGTGACCGATGTTGACGATGCAGTCGGACGCTTCGACCGCGCGGTGGACGAAATCGCCCGCGCTGAGCGCCGCGCAGCCGAGGAATTTCGGATGCCGTTCGTCGATCACGCCCTTGCCGAGCTGGGTGGTCAGAAAGGGAATGCCGGTCTTTTCGATGAACTGCAGCAGCATGCGGCTCGTCATCGTCCGGTTCGCCCCAGCGCCGATCACAAGCACGGGCGATTTCGCTCCTTCGAGCGCCTTGACCGCTTCGCGCACCGATTTGACGTCCGCGGTGGGGCGGCGGCTGTGGCTGCGTCTGATCGGCGTGGAGTCGGTATGCTCGTCGGCGATATCCTCTGGCAATTCGATATGCACCGCGCCGGGCTTTTCCTCCTCGGCGAGCCGGAACGCCTCGCGCACCCGGCTCGGGATATTGTCCGACGAGGCCATCTGGTGCGTGAATTTGGTGATCGGCCCCATCATCCGCACGACGTCGAGGATCTGGAAGCGGCCCTGTTTGGACTTTTTGATCGGTTTCTGCCCGGTGATCATCATCATCGGCATGCCGCCGAGCTGCGCATAGGCGGCAGCGGTCACGAAATTGGTCGCGCCCGGCCCCAGCGTCGCGAGGCACACGCCGGTCTTGCCGGTGTGCCGGCCATAGGTCGCGGCCATGAACCCGGCGCCCTGCTCGTGCCGGGTCAGGATCAGTTTGATCGTTTTCGACCGCGAAAGACTGTCGAGAAAGTCGAGATTTTCCTCGCCCGGAACGCCGAAGATATATTCGACGCCTTCTTCCTCCAGGCAGTCGATGAACAGATCGGATGCTTTTTTCATGCGCTGTCGCCCCCTTGCCCCGCATCCGCAGATGCGGCCCCGGATCGGTGCCAGCGACCAAAGCACCACGATACGCAGCGGCTCGCCATCCGCGAGTCCCTGGCTGCGATGGGCTGCGATTGTAATCCTAGGCGAGGATGTTGTCACGCGGGGCGCAGCAGCTGCCCTATTTAGTTTAAGGGTTGGTCTAAATTCGAAACGGGCCGGCGGACGCGGCCTGATTGACAACAAAATATTTTTCGAGTCAGGATAGTCAGCGCACAGTGAGATAGGGGCGTGTGCATCGCTACAAGGGGGGGCTAAATGATGAAAAATGCAATTGTGATGGCAGTTACTGCCGCTGTGTTAAGCGGATGTGCATCAACTCCGCGAAATTATACGGCTCCGACGAAGCAAATTAGCTATCCGGAGCTAAACACTTTGACTACGGTTTCAATCGGGTCCGATATGCTTCGGCAGGGAACTTCTACTGAAACAAAGGGCATTCAACTATCGGAAGAAAACAATATAAACAATTTTCTCCTTAGTAAAGGATTCTATCCTCAGATTGGTGAGGACAAGAAATGGACCTATCACTCGTTTCAAGTAGGAACAGGACTCAATGGACTAGGCTTCGTGGACAAAGCTTGACTGTGGACTCGGACCTTGATTCAAGGCTGGCTTTTGGAGGCTGCCTTGGGCGAGCGGATTGGCGTTACAGACGAAGAATGGGAAGTGATCGGGCCGCTA